>NZ_JBDXXH010000001.1:248674-551482 GCF_040373385.1 Nitratidesulfovibrio sp.
GCCCTGACCGGCGCATCTGCCCTGACCGGCGCATCTGCCCTGACCGGCGCATCTGCCCTGACCGGCGCATCTGTCCTGTCCGGCGCAGTTACCCTGACCGGCGCATCTGCACGGGCCATGCCTGCCTGCACCGTTCTGCCTCGAACGGTGCAGCTTCGTTTCCGTCCGACAAAAAATCATGTTTCATTGGCGAGTGCCCTGCGTCGGGTGATGCCGCAGGTTCATGGTTCGCATGCAGCATCCATCGCCGCGTGGCCGGGAACACCATTGTCCCGCCCCGGTGGCGAATGGGACGCGGCAACACGGTGTGCGCTGGCGCACAAACTATAACATCGTCTCATGCCGTGGACGCACCATCGTCATGATGGCAAACTTGCGGCAGCGGTGCGGACGGTGTGGAGCCATTGCCAGGACAGCGCTTTGATCGGAGCACGCAGGTCCGGAACGATAGTTCTTGTTTTCACGATCTAAACATCCTGTTGTTTTTTCCGATATTGCAGATAGGATCAATGGTTCTACCGTGCGCACGGGGTGCGCGCGGAATCACCCAGACGGGGGTCATGATGGGCATTCGGCAAAAACTCTTTCTCCCCTTCGCGCTGTCGGTTCTGTTGCTGGGCGGCGGTGCCTACTGGTTTCTGGCTGGCGAACTGACGGACCTGAAGGGGGTCTTCCTGCGCCAGATGGCGCGGGCCAAGGCCAACGAGGTCGGCCAGTCGGTGGAACTGCTGGCGGCGCAGGCCCTGGAACAGGCCGCGCTGTTCTCGCAGTTGCCGGAAGTGCAGGCGGCCTATGCCACGGCGCTTTCCGGCAAGATAGACGACGAAAAGGATCCCATGGCGCAGCAGGCGCGCGAAGCCCTGCGCCGTGAACTTGCCGCGCACCTTGCCTCGTTCGAGGCGGTGACGGGGCGCAAGTTCAAGCTGCACTTCCATCTACCCAACGGGCGCAGCCTGGTGCGGCTGTGGAGCAAGAAGCAGATCAAGCGCGACGGGCAGGACATCGACGTTTCCGACGACATCTCCACCTTCCGCAAGACCGTGATGGACGTGAACCGCACCGGCCAGCCCATGAAGGGCATAGAGGTGGGGCGCGGGGGCTTCGACATTCGCGGGGTTTCGCCGGTGAAGGGCGCGGACGGCAAGCAGATCGGTTCGGTGGAAGTGCTCATCGAGTTCGCTCCGCTGCTCAAGATCGCCTCCAGCGCCGAGGGCGAGGACGTCCTGCTGTACATGAACGCCTCTCTGGGGGCGCTGGCCCAGGGCATGAGCGACACCGCAAAGCATCCGCGCGTGGGCAACGACTTCATCTTCGCCTCGGGAAATCCGCAGATTCCCGCCGCCGCGCTGGTCACCCCGCAGCTGCTCCAGGCGGGCAAGCAGGGGCTGAGCACCGCAGAGGGCGGCGATACTGCCCTGGTGGCCTTCCCGGTCAAGGATTACCGGGGCGAGCAGGTGGGCGTGTTCGTGCATGCCTCGAACATCAGCGGGGCCACGGCCATCTTCGAACGCTTCTCGGGCATCATGCTGGGGGCGCTGCTGGCGCTGCTGGTGGTGCCGGGGGTGGTGTTCTCCGTGCTGGTGTCGCGCTTCGTCACCACGCCGGTGTCGCGCGTGGTGGCGCTTATCCGCGACATCACCGAGGACCGCGCCAACCTGAACGACCGCCTGAACGACGCGGGGCGTGACGAGATCAGCCAACTGGCCCGGTGGTTCAACCGGCTCATGGGCAAGATCGAGGACATCCTGTGCTCGGTGGAAGGCTACAAGAACGTGGTCAACGCCATCCCCGACCCGGTGTTTGCCGTGGACGACGAGTACAACATCATCCTCGCCAACACCGCCGTGGCCCGCATCGCCGGGGTGGACGACGGCGAGAAGGTGCGCGGTCGCCGGTGCAGTTCCATCTTCAACGCCTCCATCTGCGGCACCTCCAAGTGCCCCATCAACCAGGCCATGCAGCGCGGTGGCCGGTACGAGGCGGACATCGTGGAGCTGAACATCCTTGGCCAGACCCGCTACGTGCGCCCCTACGGCGACATCGTGCGCGACTGCCACGGCAACAAGGCCGGATATCTGGAAGTGGCCAGCGACGTGAGCGAACTGGTGATGAAGGAACGCGACCTGCACGCCCACATGGCGCGCATGGAAACGGTCAACGCCGAGCTGGTTTCCGTGGCCGGGCAGGTGGCCGACGCCACCGGGGCCATCGAGAGCCAGACCGAGGGCGTGATGCGCGGCACAGAGAACCAGCGCGGGCTGATCACCGAATCGGTGACCGCCATCGAACAGATGAACGCCACCATCATGGAGGTGGCGCGCAGCGCCGCCAATGCCTCGCGCCAGGCCGACAGCGGTCAGGCCCGTGCCCAGGAAGGGGCGCGGGTGGTGGATGAGGCGGTGACGGCCATCGGCCAGGTCAGCAACCTTACCGGCGTGCTGCGCGGCAACCTTGGCGAACTGGGGCGGCAGGCGGAATCCATCGGCCAGATCATGAACGTAATCAGCGACATCGCCGACCAGACCAACCTGCTGGCGCTGAACGCGGCCATCGAGGCGGCCCGCGCCGGTGACGCCGGGCGCGGCTTTGCCGTGGTTGCCGACGAGGTGCGCAAGCTGGCGGAAAAGACCATGAACGCCACGCAGGAAGTGCGCCGGTCCATAGAAACCATCCAGTCCGGGGCCACGCGCAACATCGCCAGCATGGAAGAGGTGGCCGGTGCCGTGGACAACGCCACGACGCTGGCTGGCCGCTCGGGCGAGGCGCTGCGCGAAATCGTGGCGCTGGTCAACGACACCTCGGCCCAGGTCACGGCCATCGCCACGGCGGCAGAGGAACAGTCCGCCGCCAGCGAGGAGATAACCCGCAGCGTGACCCAGGTCAGCGATCTGTCCGACGACACCGCCCGCCGCATGGAAGAGGCGGCGCGGGCCATCAACGACCTTGGCGCGCTGGCCGCGCGCCTGCGCGAGATCGTGCAGGGCTGACGCCCGCGCGGTGCATGATGCAACACGGCCCGCTCCCGCAAGGGGGCGGGCCTTTTCGCGTTCGGTACCAGGGGGCGGATGGGGGGGGGCAGGGAGGCGGCACGGAACGGAAGAGCGCGTCCCGGCAGCGTGGATGGGCGAGCGTGAATGGGCCAGCGTGGCCGGAAGTGGCGGCGGGTACATGGTTGCCGTTCTTGGTGGCGTTCATGGTGTGTGGTTGCCGGTAGTGATGCGTGATGGGCGCCCGTGCACCGGAAAAGGGCGGGGGCAGGTGCGTTCGTGCCATGGTAGGCCGGGGTCGACTGGGGGCGCATGGGGCCGACCGGGGTTGACCCGGGTTGACCGGGAGCGCATGGGGCAGCCTTGGGCCGCCTCGGGTCGAGCGGGGCAGCCTTGGGTCGAGCGGGACAGCCTTGGGCCGCCGGGGGTAGCTTGGGGCGGCGTGGAGCGATTCGGGTCGACCTGGATAAATAATGGTGGTGCGTGTACGCACAAAGTGGAGTATTGTTGACACCAGTTGATTGTAGGTGCTAGTCGGACGAAGAGATGGGCGCAGGCCGGAACATTCCGGCCTTCCCGACGGACCATGCGGTGCCGCGTGCGGCACCGGGGGTGGCATGGCGGGTGGCTGCCCGCCGCGAGAGTGCGCGGCGTGCGGCCGATTGCGAGTGCCGGATGGTGGGTGCGCCGTGTGCCTGTAAGGCGCGGGGTGTGCCAACGAGCGCCGAAGCGGGCCGTGCGCCCGCAGTGTCTGCATGCGCCGTGCGCCATGCATGCGTAAGGACGCGCGAATGGCCAAGACCACCTTCACCCTTGCGGAAGCGGCGAACCTCCTGAGCTGTCACAAGGAGACGCTTCGCCGCGCCATCAAGGACGGTACGTTGCGGGCTGCCCGCCTGGGGCGCGGCTACCGCATATCGCGCAGTGACCTGGAAGCCTTCTGGACCGCGCAGGGCGGCGGAGCGCTGTTCGGTGACGGAGAATCCCCGGCGGATATGCCGCCCGCGGAACGACCGGCGCCGAGCAAGGCCAAGAAACCGGAAGGCCCCCGACAGCTAACCCTTCCCACATCGTGAGGAGGTGCGCATGGGTTCGGACATGACCTGCAGGGCGATGGAAGACATTTCGCTGCGCAACGACGCCGGCCACGACATCGCATTCAAGGGGCGCCTGTTCTCCGAATGCTCGTGGTACGACGACGAGACCGGCGTGCTCACCCGCCAGAAGCTCTACGTCACCGAAGACAACGAGCAGATCTACTACATCGTTTCCGGCAGCGGTGCCGCGCGCAGCCGCCGTGCCTACCGCCTGCGCGTGGAAGGTGACCGTTGCGTCATCAATAACGGCGCGTGCGACATGTCCATGCAGCTCGACATGCTGCTGCTGGCCGTGCGCGGCCTGTGCGGGCTTGATGCCGCACCTTCCGACGCGGCCCTGCTGGCCAGCGTGGAAGAGACGCTGAAGGCCGCCAACGGCTAAGGCCGCCCCATCCCCTTGCGCGAATTTCGGGCGCGCACCTTCCGGCAGTGGTCGGAGGGTGCGCGTTTTGCGTTTTCTGGCGCACGCATGCGTCATGGGGCAGTGGCACGGCGGGCAGTGGCACGGCGGGCAGGGGCTTCGTCTCCGGCACGGGGGATGCCCGGCGTCGATTCGGACACGCGCGTGTTCCCCGCGCGAGTGAAACGACGGTCCGGTCCGGTCGTCATGCCGTGGACCTGCGCGAGAACCCCGGCACAGAACCCGCGCCCGTTGCGGCGGCGGGCCGGTCTTTCATCGGGGTTGCCTTTTCCGACAGATAATGTTCCTGTCACAATGTCCGGGTATCTTTTGCCGACAGTGTCCGGATTTGCGCCGGGCACCATGGAGGAAGCCATGGCATTGACCAAGCAGTTCCTGAAGGGCAGGCCCGCCTGCAAGGTGAAGTTCCGCTTGGAGGCGGACGAGGTGGGACAGGCCACCGAGGTGTACCTTGTGGGCGAATTCAACGATTGGGACGAACGGGCCACCCCCATGCGCCGTCTGAAGGACGGCGGGTTCACCGCAGAGGTGGAACTGGAGACGGGGCGTGAATACCGCTTCCGCTACCTGCTGGCGGGCGGCGCTTCCGGCTGGCTCAATGACGGCCGGGCCGACAGCTACGAGTACTGCCCCTTCGCGGGGACCGACAATTCGCTGGTGAGCGTCTAGGCATCCGCCCGGCAGGGCGGCCCTTGCGCCGCCCGTTCCGCCGGGTGGGGACGCTTCGCGCCCTTCGCCTTTCTCCATCCGCCGCCGTCTTCGGTTCGGTCCGAAGTGCGTGCGCCCGTGAACGAGTTCCGTGGGCGCACGTCCTGCGGTCACGCGTCCGGTGCAACGCGTGCCCCTGTGTCGGGCTGCCGCGCCGTCCGCCGGGAATTTCCTCTTGTGCTGGCGTGAATGTTTCACGGCTCTCCTTGCCAACCTCCCGAAACGGTTATAGCATTGGTGTAATCAACCGGCCGGGGGGCGGGTCGCCGTGAGCATGCAGGGGCGGAAGGTCCATGTCGCAGACCGCAGCGCAGAGCATCAGGGATTTCGACTTGCTCGAAATGCCCATGGAAGGGGTGGCCGCCTACTGGCTCTCCCTGAAGAAGCTGGTGGGCAACCGCCGCAACTTCAAGGGGTTGGACCAGGAGGCGGAGTTCACCTCCGAACCTTTCGTGCGGCATCTGCTGGAGATCACCTTCAGCGGCGACATGGACGAAGAGCGCATACGCCGTTGCGCCGCCGCGCGGGGTGACCTGCTGCGCGGCGAACTGGAGCGGCGGCTGGACCTGATGCGCGTGGCCGTCCTGGACGTGGCCGGGGGCGAAAACCCCCTGCGCACCATGGCCCGCATCGCTGCCCGGTATCCCGTTCCGCCCATCACCACCGAAAAGGCACTGGGCTACGCCCAGGAACTGTTGCGCCAGGCCGGGGAAAAGCCCCCCGCCGAACGGTTCTTCGACGTGTCCCACCGCTTGCAGGACGACAGGCTTGTGGTGGCCCTGCTGTTCTACGTCCTGCTTTCCCGCCATCATGGCAGAATGGCCTGCCGTCCTTTCCTGGAGCATCTGGGCTCGCGTTTCTTTGCCGACGGCATGGCCCTGGTGGCTGACGGCTTCGACGTGCCTTTCGTACGCAAGTGGTTGAAGAAACACAAACAGGTGTTGCTGGACGACGTGCGCGACAAGATGTCCATGTCGGTGGAACTGGCCCTGGGCATCAAGGCCCGGCTGGGCTACGACGACGTGTTCCGCATTGCGCGTTCCTACATGCGCTAGGGGCGGTTCCCTTCCGGAATACTCTTCGCGGGCGACAAGGGACAACAGGGCGCAGCAGGCCGCGACAAGGGGCGACAGGGCGTAACAGGGCGTAACGGGGCGTAACGGGGCGCAGCAGGGGGCACCAACGCAGGGGGTGGACCATGGCGGGCAACGGCGGGGGCGGGGCGCAACGGCCAGGGGTCCGATTGCTGCGACTGGTCCAGGGGGCCGCGCTGGGGCTTGGCGCACCGCTGGGCTGGCAGGTGCTGCGCTGGCTGTTCGATCTTACGCCCATCCATCCCCGGTACGAACTGGTGCTCAACGTGTACATGGCGGTGGGCGGGGTGCTGGTGTTCGCCGTGTTCGGCTACCATCTGGGCCGCAAGGAACAGCGCCTGGAACGGCTGACCCTGGTGGACCCCCTGACCTCGCTGTACAACCGCAGGTATTTCGAGCTGATGCTGGAAACGGAGTTCGCCCGGCACCTGCGCGACGGCACCGACCTTTCGCTGCTCATGCTCGACCTTGATCACTTCAAGCAGGTCAATGACACCTGGGGCCACCAGGAAGGCGACCAGGTGCTGATGACCCTGGCGGGCATCCTGCGCGCGGGCCTGCGTGCCCAGGACGTGGCCGCGCGGGTGGGCGGCGAGGAATTCGCCGTGATCGTACCCGGCGTGGGCGGCGCGGGTGCCCTGGCCGCCGCCGAGCGGTTGCGCATTGCCGTGCGCGACGGCATTTTCCTGGTGGGGCCGGGCACGCGCATTCCGGTGCGCATCTCCATCGGCGTGGCCAGTACCGAACGGCTGGCCGTTTCCGGCCCCACGGAGTTGTTCCGCCTGGCGGACGACGCCCTGTACCGGGCCAAGGGGCTGGGGCGCGACCGGGTGGAACCCGCGTGGCCGGGCGGCGCCGAGGACCAGTTGGGTCCCTGCTGAGGGCGTCGGTTGCATTGTATCGTGTCGGCATGGCCGCCATCAGGGTCATTGGTACGGCGTGGACCACGCATCGTCCGATGCCTGCGTGGTCCCGGTTGCTCCCGTCGCTTCCGGTCCCCCCGGTCCTCCCGGTTGGCCCGGTTGGCCCGGTTGGCCCGGTTGGCCCGGTTGGCCCGGTTACCCAGATTGCCATGACGCCGCGAAATGTTCATGGTACAGGGCTGCGGGGCGTCGACGGCCTTCCGCCCGCGCGGCCACGAGCCCACGCGCACGGCCCGGCACCAGCCGGACCACACGCGAATCCGGCCATATTCCGGTCACCCCCGCTCATGACATCCCCCCACGGAGGACTCCCACGCATGCAATCCCACGGGTTCGATCTCGTTTTCGAGCGCACCGTCCATGAACTGAACAGCCGCATCCGCCTGTGGCGCCACGGCGCTACCGGCGCGCAACTGCTTTCCTGCTGCAACGCCGACGAGAACAAGGTCTTCGGCGTCACCTTCCGCACGCCCCCGTCCGACTCCACCGGGGTGGCGCACATTCTTGAACATTCGGTGCTCTGCGGGTCGGAAAAGTACCCGGTCAAGGAACCCTTCGTGGAACTGCTGAAGGGTTCGCTGCAAACCTTCCTGAACGCCTTCACCTATCCGGACAAGACCTGCTACCCGGTGGCCTCGGCCAATCTGCAGGATTTCCGGAACTTGGTGGACGTGTACCTCGACGCGGTGTTCTTCCCGCGCATCACGGAAGAAATCTTCCGGCAGGAAGGCTGGCACATCGAGGCCGAGGTGCCGGAAGGCCCCTTTGCCTACAAGGGCGTGGTCTACAACGAGATGAAGGGCGTGTATTCCTCGCCGGAATCCATCCTGTCCGAGCAGTCGCAGCAGGCGCTGTTCCCGGACATCACCTACGGGCTCGATTCCGGCGGCAACCCAGAACACATCCCCGACCTGACCTACGAGCAGTTCGCCAACTTTCACGCCACCTACTACCACCCCAGCAATGCCCGCTTCTTCTTCTGGGGCGACGACCCGGAAGAGGACCGGCTGGCCTGCCTGACCGCTGTGCTGGCGCGCTTCGAGCGCATCGAGGCGGATTCCGCCGTGCCCTTGCAGCCCCGCTCGGACACGCCGCGCATGCTCGAAATCCCCTACGCCGCCTCCGAGGGCGACGACCGGGGCATGGTGACCATGAACTGGCTGCTGTGCGAAACCGCCGACGTGGAACGCAACTTCGCCTTCGAGATGCTGGAGCACATCCTGCTGGGCCTGCCCGGCTCGCCCCTGCGGCGCGCGCTGATCGAATCGGGCCTGGGCGAGGACGTGGCGGGCGTGGGGCTGGAAAGCGACCTGCGGCAGATGTATTTTTCCGTGGGGCTCAAGGGCATCGAGCCGAAGACCGCATCCGACGTGGAAATGCTGATCATGGAAACCCTGGCCGACCTGGCCGAGGACGGCCTGCCCGCCGACGCCGTGGAAGCCGCCGTGAACAGCGTGGAATTCGCCCTGCGCGAGAACAATTCCGGCCGCTACCCGGTGGGCCTTTCGGTGATGGTGCGCAGCCTGACCACCTGGCTGTATGACGGCGACCCGCTGGCCCTGCTGCAATGGGAAGCACCGCTGGCGGCCATCAAGGCGCGCATTGCCTCGGGCGAGCGGTACTTCGAAGGGCTGATCCGCGAATGGCTGCTGGACAACCAGCACGTGGCCACGGTGCTGCTGACCCCGGACCGCACGCTGGCCGACCGGCGCGAGGGCGCCGAGGCCGCCGGGCTGGAGGCGTACCGCCAGGGCCTGCGCCAGTGCGAGCGGGTGGCCCTGGTGGAGGAAACCCGCGCCCTGCGCAGCCTGCAGGAGGCCCCGGACAGCCTGGATGCCCTGGCCACCATCCCCGGCCTGAAGCTGGAAGACCTGCCGAAGGAAAACCGCCCCATCCCCAGCGAGGACAGGCAGGCGGGCGCCGTGCCCGTGCTGTTCCACGACCTGGACACCTCGGGCATCGCCTACACCGAAACCCTGTTCGACCTTTCGACCGTGCCCGCTTCCCTGGTGCCCCTGGTGCCGCTGTTCGGGCGCGCCCTGTTCGAAATGGGCACCACCAAGCGCGACTTCGTGGACCTTGGCATGCGCATCGCCCGCAAGACCGGCGGCATGGATGCGGATACGCTGTTCGCCACCACCCTGGGCGCGCGGCAGCCCGTGGCGCAACTGGTGGTGCACGGCAAGGCCACCTTCGACAACGTGCCCGCGCTGTACGACCTGCTGTCCGAAGTGCTGCTGGAAGCGAAATTCGACGACCGCGAGCGCTTCCAGCGCATGGTGCTGGAAGAAAAGGCCCGCCAGGAGCACGTGCTGGTGCCGTCCGGCCACGGCATCGTCATGGCCCGGCTGCGCGCGGGCTACAATGCGGCGGGCTGGCTGGACGAGGCCACCTCCGGCGTGTCGTACCTGGCCTTCCTGCGCACCCTTGCGGAACGTCTGGAAAAGGACTGGGACGGCGTGCTGGCCGACCTTGCGGCACTGCGCGCCCTTGTGGTGCGCCGTTCCGGCTGCCTGATGAACCTTACCGCCAATGCCGAGGGCGCGAGCATGGTGTCCGGCCCGGCCGCCACCCTTGCCGCCGCGCTGCCCGATGCGCCTGCCGCGTCTGCGGTGGCCGGGTGGCACTTCCACGGCACCCCGGCAGAGGCCGAGGCGCTGGTCATGCCCGCCCAGGTCAACTACGTGGGCAAGGCGGCGGACCTGTACGGCCTTGGCTACACCTATCACGGGTCGGCCAACGTGGTGTTCAAGCACCTGCGCATGGCCTTCCTGTGGGACAGGGTGCGCGTGCAGGGCGGGGCCTACGGCGCGTTCTGCGCCTTTGACCGGGCCAGCGGCCTGCTGACCCAGGTTTCGTACCGCGACCCCAACGTGGCCGCCACGCTGGACGTGTACGACGCCACGGCGGACTACCTGCGCCGCGTCTCGCTGTCGTCCACGGAACTGGCCAATGCCATCGTGGGTGCCATCGGCGACGTGGACAGGCACATGCTGCCCGACGCCAAGGGCTCCGCCGCGCTGTACCGCAGCCTGGTCGGTGATTCCGAGGCGGCACGCCAGCAGATGCGCGACGAAATCCTTTCCACCACCAACGACCACTTCCGCGCCCTGGCCGAGGTCATGGCCGAGGCGGCCCGCACGGGCCGGGTGGCGGTACTGGGCGGTGCCGCGCTGGAACGCGTGGCCGGGGAGAAGGGGTGGCGCGTGGAGCGGGTGCTCTAATCCGTGGGCTCTGGCCGGTCTGTGGCGGGCGCCGTTGTTCCCGCCAACGCAACGGCCCTGTTGCGCTGGCCGGTCACACGGTATAGGAACAGCCAGACCACGCCCCACATCGCGAGGAAACCCATGAAGCAAGCCATAGACGTGTTTCACGAGTACATCGCCCGCAACGGCCTGAAGGTAACGCCGCAGCGCATGCTCATCGTCGAGGTGTTCATGAGCGCGGGCGGTCACCTGACCACCGAGGAACTGTACGAGCGGGTGAAGGCCACGGATCCTTCCGTGGGCCAGGCCACGGTGTACCGCACCATGAAGTTGCTGTGCGATTCCGGCCTGGCCAAGGAAGTGCACTTCGGCGACGGAGTGGCCCGTTACGAGCAGAAGTACGGCAGCAAGCACCACGACCATCTCATCTGCGAAGCCTGCGGAGAGAACATCGAGGTGCTGGACGACGAGATAGAGCGGTTGCAGGAAGACCTGGCGCGCCGCCACGGCTACGTGCTGACCTCGCACCGCATGTACCTGTTCGGGGTGTGCGGCAAGTGCCGCTCGGACGGCAAGCGCCGCCCCCCCCGCGAAGACTGAGCACCGCTCCGTCTCCGCCACCCTGTCCCCCAGTCCGTTTCCGGTCGCTTGGCCGGTCATGGGGCCGCTGCATGCCGCAGATCACGGGCCGTCCTTCGGGGCGGCCCGTTTGCGTTGCATACCCGTGGAGGCACCAAGGCATGCAAAGATGAGTTTGCGTTGATAACTTTTGTTTTCACATCGGGCGACGAGGGTGTTCTGTAACATGCCGGGATAGAACGAAAGATGCTTTCCGGGCGGTCTGGCACGCCTCTTGATTAAGAGGGTGCGCACGCCCTCCGCACTGCCGGCGGAGGTGGCAAACCGCAAGGAGGAGCACTTTAGCATGGCAACCAACGACAACAACGTCGTCGTCGACCACGGGCACTCGCGCCTGTCCGACCTGTGGACCAAGGAAGATTACTGGGCCATCTGGCTCGGCTTCGCCATCATCATCGCGGGCATTTGCGTCTACCTGCTGAATCCCCCGGCGGAATACGGCGAAAAGATCGCCAAGGCCAACGCCGTCATGGCCGCCGAGGCGCAGCGCGCCCCGTTCAAGACCCTTGCCTACTACAAGGCCCAGGATGACAAGTCCAAGGTCAAGGCCATGGACAGCCCCACCGGCAAGGCCATTTCCGCCTTCCTGAAGACCCCGGGCGGGTGGAGCGACAATCCCCTCGATTCCTTCCACGTGAGCAAGGAAGCCGCCGACGCCAAGGCCGCCGCCAATGCCGAGAAGGCCGTGGAAGCCAAGACCAAGGCCGATGCCGCCCTGGCCGCCGCCGTGGCCGCCGAGACGGCCGCAGCCGACGCCGCCTTTGCCGACGCCAGCCTGAACGACGGGGCCAAGGCCAAGATCGCCGAATGGCGCGCCGCTGCCGCCAAGGCCAAGTCCGCCGCCGACAAGGCCAAGTCCAAGCCCATGAACCTGCTGACCAGCCTGCCGTTGCTCATGGTGGGCATGGGCCTGTTCTTCGCCATCGGCATGAAGTTCATGGGCAAGTCGGTACCCGGCTTCCTGATGGGCTTCATCGGCGTGTTCGCGGTGGCGTGCCTGGCCACCATGATGGGCAGCCAGGCCACCATGAAGTACTGGGGCATCGGCACCGAGGCGTGGGCCATCATCATCGGCATGCTCATCGCCAACACCGTGGGCACGCCCAAGTGGATCAAACCCGCCCTGGAAGTGGAATACTTCATCAAGACCGGCCTTGTGCTGCTGGGCGCCGAAGTGCTGTTCGACAAGATCATCGCCATCGGCATTCCCGGCATCTTCGTGGCCTGGGTGGTCACCCCCATCGTGCTCATCTGCACCTTCATCTTCGGCCAGCGCATCCTGAAGATGGAATCCAAGACCCTGAACGTGGTCATCTCGGCCGACATGTCGGTGTGCGGCACCTCTGCCGCCATCGCCACCGCCGCCGCGTGCCGGGCCAAGAAAGAGGAACTGACCCTTTCCATAGGTCTTTCGCTGGTGTTCACCGCCATCATGATGATTGCCATGCCCGCCTTCATCAAGGCCGTGGACATGCCGCAGATTCTCGGCGGCGCCTGGATGGGCGGCACCATCGACGCCACCGGCGCGGTGGCCGCTGCGGGTGCCTTCCTGGGTGAAAAGGCCCTGTACGTGGCCGCCACCATCAAGATGATCCAGAACGTGCTGATCGGCGTCACCGCCTTCGGCGTGGCCGTGTACTGGTGCACCCGCGTGGAATGCCGCGAGGGGCATTCCGTGGGCGTGGGCGAAATCTGGCACCGCTTCCCCAAGTTCGTGCTGGGCTTCCTGGCCGCGTCGATCGTCTTCTCGCTGATCAGCGGCAGCCTTGGCCCGGACATGGGCAAGGCCCTGCTTGACCAGGGCGTGCTGAAGGGCCTTACCGCCTCCGCGCGCGGCTGGTTCTTCTGCTTGGCCTTCACCGCCATCGGCCTTGCCACCAACTTCCGCGAACTGGCCCACTACTTCAAGGGCGGCAAGCCGCTCATCCTGTACGTGTGCGGCCAGAGCTTCAACCTGGTGCTTACCCTGGCCATGGCCTACGTCATGTTCTACATCGTGTTCCCCGAGATAACCGCAAAGATCTAGGGGACATGTCGGAGCCCGTCCCTTTCCGCGGGGGCGGGCTCCCCCTTCAGGGAGCCTTCATGCGACAAGCGTTGGGTCATACCATCATTGGGCGGCTTGCCGCCCTTGGCGTTTCCGTGGCGGTGCTGTGGGTGTTGTTTTTCGTTGCCGGTCCGCTCGTTGTGGCGCACCTGCCCGCGTTGCAGCACTATGGCGAGGTGCAGGACATCTACGGCATCCGCAGCGGGCAGCTGTACTACACCGATGTCGAGATGTCGCAGCAGGCGGAAATCAATTCCCGCTCCACCTGGCGGTTTACCCCCACGGGGCCCACGGTGGCCGGGCGTGGCGGGGCACAGGAGGCGGCCAGCCCGGCTGGCAGGCCCGTGGCAGCCGTACCCGCATCCGGAGCCTCCGGTACGGCCAACTGAAACCGCAAGGCCGCAGGCTTCCGGCTGGCGGCCTTCCCGGCGGGCCGCGCAGGCCCGGGGCTTTCGGCGTGTCCGGTGTTTCTTGACGGGGGCCATGGCGGCGGCTAGGCTGACGCACCCCCACATCACAACGAGGCGGTCGGAGCCTCCGGCCGTTCCCGCCCATGTACATTCCAAAACCGCACACCCTGCAACACAAGTTCCTTGCCGGTCTGGCCGTGGCGGTCATCGGCCTGGGCGGGCTGTTTGCCACGGTGCTGTACATGCATCTGCGCACGGTGCTGGAAGAAGAGGTGCACGCAAAGGCCCGCCTGGTCTTCTCGCAGATCGACGCCATCCAGGGGTTCGTGCGCGAGGCGCTGCGCCCGCGCATGATGGAAACCCACCCCGGCGAATTCATCATCGAGGCCATGTCCTCGTCGTACATCTCGCGTCAGGTCATGGACCGCATGGACAGTGACGGCGCGGGGCACATCTACCGCCGCGTGGCCATGGGCGCGCGCAATCCGTCCTTCGAGGCCACCCCCCACGAACGGGGGCTGATCAGTCACTTCCGCCTGCATCCGGAACAATCGCTGTGGACCGGCTACGACACGGTGGGCGGCAGGCAGTACTATGTCATCGCCCGTCCGGTGGCCTTTTCCGCTCCGTGCATGGTCTGCCACGGCGACCCGGCGGACGCCCCGCCGCAACTGGTGGAAATGTACGGCGACAGGGGCTTCGGGCAGGAACTGGATGGCATCGCCGGGCTGGACTACGTGGGCGTGCCGGTTTCCGATGCGGTGTCGCACCTGCGCCAGTCCATCACCACCTATTTCGCCTTTCTCATCGTGTGCGCGCTGATCTTCTTTTCTTCGGCCAACGTGGTGTTCCGCGTGCTGGTGGTGCGCAACCTGCGCCGCCTGACCGGGGTGTTCCGCCGGACTTTAGGTGAGGGGGGTGAGGGCCCCGATGGAGCAGACGGAGCAGACGGAGCAGACGGAGCAGACGGAGCAGACGGGCCTGATGGAGGGGGCGGGGGTGACAGGCCCGCCGCGCTCATCGCACGGCTGGAGCAGGGCGACGAGATCGAGGAACTGGTGGACGGCATAGAGCAGGTGGCCCACCACCTGGCCGACGCCCGCGCCCGCCTGCAAAGCTACGCCGACAATCTGCGCCAGATGGTGGACGAGCGCACCGCAGAGCTTTCGCGCGAGGCAGGCGAGCGGCGGGCCGACGTGGACCTGTTCGTGAAGCTGTTCGAGGACATGCGCGGCCTGCGCACCCGCGACAAGCTGTGGCGCTACGCGCTGCCGCAGATCGCCCGGCGCTTCGGCGCGCGGCGCATCGCCTACGTGTGCACCTTTGCCTCGCACAATTTCTATGCCTGGCCGGAGCGCGACCAACGGCCCGACCTGCCCGCGCCGCTGGCCGACGTGCTGACCGGCGGGTGCGCCCTGCTGCGCGGTGCCAGCGTCTTCGTGCCGGTGGAGGCGCAGGCAGGCGCCGCCGAAGGGCTGCTGTGCCTGGAATGGGACGACGCCGACGACGCGGCGCGCCAGAACCTGGACGTGCTGGCGGCGCTGGGGCGGCAGCTTGGCACCGTGGCCGAAAACCTGTCGGCCCTGGACCGGCTGGTGCGGCACATGGACGTGCTGCAATCGGTGTTCGAGGGCATCCGCGACCCGCTGGCCCTGGTGGATGGTTCCGGCGCGGTGATCATCGCCAACGAGGGGGCACGGCGGCTGTCGCTGGAGCTTTCCGGCGGGTCCGCGCCCTCCGGCGACCTGCTGGCCGCCCTGCGTGGCGGCGATGGTGAACGCCCGGCCAGTTATGCCGGGGATGGCGGTGGGGCCGGTCGGACCATGGGCGGCACGCCCGTCCCGGCGCAGGGGGCGGAATCGCGCGAGGTGGTGCTGCCCGGCGGGCGCTCGTTCATGGTCAACCTGTACCCGCTGGCGCGCGGGGCCGACGAGCCGGGCCGCGCGGCGGTCTACGTGCGCGAGACCACGCTGGAAAAGCGCATGTTCGCGCAGGTCAGCCAAAGCGAGAAAATGGTCACCGTGGGCAAGCTGGCCGCCGGGCTCGCCCACGAGATCAACAACCCGCTGGGGGTCATCCTGTGCTACGCCGAACTGCTGCGCCGCAATACCGGCGATGCCCAGCAGCAGGCCGACCTTGACGTGATATTGCGGCACACCCGCCAAGCCCAGCGCGTGCTGCGCGACCTTCTGAACTTTGCCCGGCCCAAGGCCGCCGGGGCCGCACCTGCGGACATCGCCCGCGTGGCGCGTTCCGTGGCAGAGGTCTTCGCGGTGCAGGCGGCCAAGAAATTCGCCACGGTGACGGCGGAAACAGAGCCGGATCTGCCCCCGGTGACGGCGGGCGAGCAGGCCCTTGAACAGATTTTCAGCAACCTCGTGCTCAACGCGCTGGACGCGCTGCCCGCCTCGGGCGAGGGCAGGGTGCGCATTCGGGTGCGGCGGGGCGAAAACCCCGGCGAGGTGGTGGCCACCGTGGCCGATTCCGGCACCGGCGTGCCCGACCACCTGCGCAAGGACGTGTTCGATCCGTTCTTCACCACCAAGGAAATGGGCACGGGGCTTGGCCTTGCCGTGGTCTACGGCCTTGTGGTGGACGCGGGGGGCAGCGTGACGGCGGGCGACAGCGCCGAACTTTGCGGGGCGGAATTCACGGTGCGCCTGCCGGTGGTGGGCGCCGTCTGCCCCACGCCGCCCGCCGCGCCCGTGCCCCTGCCAGCACGGGGTGCCGCCGCCCCCAGCCCAGCGCCCACCGCGGAACCCGGCCCGGCTGCCGGTGTACCGGCGGACAGTGACGCCCCAACCCGGGAGGAATGATGCCCCACAGGCAGCACGTGCTCATCGTGGATGACGAACCGGACTTCGCACGGGGGCTTTCGCGGCTGGCCGCGGAACTCTTTCCCGAGGTGGTGGTGGCACAGGCCTTTTCCGGTGCCGAGGCGCTGGACTACCTGCGCGCGCAGCGGGTGGACGTGCTGCTCACCGACCTGCGCATGCCCGGCATGACCGGCCTGCAACTGGTGCCCATGGCGCTGGAGCAGGACGCGGACCTGAGCGTGGTGGTGCTGACCGCGCACGGCTCCATCGAAACGGCGGTGGAGGCGTTGCGGGCCGGGGCGTACGATTTCGTGGCCAAGCCCGTGGAGCCGGAGCAACTGGCCCGCGTGCTGGGCAAGGGGTTGGAGCGCAGCCGCCTGCTGGCGGAAAACCGCCGCCTGCGCGACGTGGTTTCGCTGGGCACGGGGCGCGACGGCCTGGTGGGACAGGGGCAGGCCATGCAGGCCCTGCGCCGCACCATCGCCACCGTGGCCCAATCGGACTACACCGTGCTGGTGCGGGGCGAATCGGGCACCGGCAAGGAAATGGTGGCGCGCACCATCCACCGGCAGAGCCAGCGTGCGTCCATGCCCTTTCTGGCCGTGAACTGCCCGGCCATTCCGGAACACCTGCTGGAAAGCGAACTGTTCGGCCATGTGCGCGGGGCCTTCACCGGGGCGGAGCGCGACCGCAAGGGGCTGTTCGGCATGGCCGACGGCGGCACCGTGCATCTGGACGAAATAGGCGACATCTCGCAGGCCATCCAGACCAAGCTGCTGCGCTTTCTGCAAGAGGGCGAAATCCGCCCCGTGGGGTCCGGCCGTACGGAAAACGTGGACGTGCGGGTGGTGGCATCCACCAACCAGGACCTGGAGGCGCGCATGGCGTCGCGCGAGTTCCGCGAGGACCTGTTCTACCGGCTCAACGTGGTGACCATCCGGGTGCCCCCGCTGCGGGAACGGGTGGAGGACATCCCCTTGCTGGTGGTCACCTTCCTGCGCAATGCCTGCGACGAACTGGGCCTGCCGCAGAAGACCGTGGCCCCGGACGTGCTCGACCACCTGACCGGGCGTGACTGGCCGGGCAACGTGCGCGAACTGCAAAACGTGGTGCGCAGGCTGACCCTGTTCAGCGCCGGGGATGTGCTGGGCATGGATACGGTGCGCCACGTGGCGTTGGGCGGCCATGGCCGCACGGGCGACTGGCTGCGGGCACGGCGGGGCGGTGGCGATGGGGCCGCGGCCCCCGGGGTGCAGCATGGCGAGTTGGGCGGCGCGGCGGCATCCGGCGGCCTTGGGGCGGGAGCCACGGCGACGGCAGCGGCGACGAAGGCGCAAGGCCCGGCGGGTGCGATTACCGTGGTGCCGTACAAGGCGGCCAAGGCCCGCGTCACCGACCAGTTTACCCAGGGCTACCTGCGCGACCTGCTGGCCCAGACCGGGGGCAACGTGTCCGAGGCGGCACGCCTGTCGGGCCTGTCGCGGGTGGCCATCCAGAAGATGGTGGCGCGGCTGGGGATGGATGTGGGCGAATTCCGCCCCTAGGGCTGTATCTGAATGGTCTTGGCTGTCTATCAGTAGATATTCGTTTTTTTTGGGGTGCTAACCGTTTCTGTTTGGCAATGAACAGGGATAGATGCACTGTTGTAGTGCAGATTATATTCTTTAGGGTGTAATTCGGAGCTCATTTTTGCCCATTGATTTTTGTGAGACGGTGCTTTCTAAAACTTTAGAAAGCCCATATTGCATTGGTTTGGAAGTTGCCATCGGTGAAGCCTTTGGGTTTGTTGACGCGAAAGTGCTAGCCTCAACGGGCAACAGCAGCGCCCTTGTATCCTCGCAGCTGGCGGAATGAACTTTTTGCATTTTTCGTCGTAATGCGCTGTTTTTTAACGTTATATTTGCGTAACTGGTGTTGGCCCGATGGCCTGGAGCCTTTCTTTTTTCCTCCAAGGACGCCACCCCCAATTCTGTACCAGCTAGCCACCCGTAGAAGGGTGTGGAACAGTGCGGTAGTAACAAATCAAATTCAAGGGTAGAGTAGTAAAATCACTGCATTACGCGTCTTGTTTGTGGTTGGCTTGCTGGAGGTTTTCGTATAATTTACTAGAGAATAAAGGCTGAAGTGAGCTAATATGATAGATTTAAAAGTTATCCGCTCAAAAGCTGCCAAACTCAAAAAGGGTCAGAGTCCTCGTGTACTCGACCTGTTCTCAGGGTGTGGCGGGTTGTCTCTCGGTTTCCACGCTGCCGGGTTTAATATCGCTGCGGCCATTGAATATAACAAAGAAGCTGCCAGATCTCATGGCGTTAATTTTCATCCTGGCGACCCTGCTCATTCTCAGGCACGGGATATAACCCAGACTCAGCCTCAGGATTTTACCACTGCTCTTAACCTTGGGCCCGCTACGACGGCTTTCGACGTAATAATCGGAGGTCCTCCGTGCCAAGCGTTTGCCAGAGTTGGTCGCTCAAAGCTCAGAGAAGTGGCAGATCATCCGGAAGCCTATAGACACGACCAAAGGGCAAGACTTTATATAAATTATCTGGATTATGTTGACGCCTGTATTCCTCTGGCCGTTGTCATGGAGAACGTGCCGGATATGCTGAATCATGGCGGGCATAATATCGCCGAAGAGGTCGCAGAAGTCCTTTTCAATCGGGGCTATGTCTGTCGCTATACATTATTAAATGCAGTTCATTACGGCGTTCCGCAGATGCGGGAACGGATGTTTCTCGTCGCCATTCATAGAGAGGTTGCAGATACTGTAGCATTTCCAGGTGCGACGCATGCCTATGACTTACCAACAGGTTATGAAGGGACGCGAAGTTGCGCCCTGAAGCTTCTGGTTGGTAAAAGTTCTTCTTATTCCCCCGCACCGGTCGCCCAGGCTTCTCTTCCGCCTGCCATAACCGCAAAGCAAGCTCTTCAGGATCTTCCGGCTATTGATGCCAGAAAAATGTTGGCAACTGGCGAACTGAAGCGGGGTGCCCGCCGCTTTGATCTCCCTGTGTCATGGAAAGGGGAGCAGCAGCTTTCTCCTTATGGAGAATTAATGCGTACTTGGCCCGGATTTGCCGGGACTGAAGAAATTTTTGATCATGTAATACGCTATCTGCCAAGGGACTATGAGATTTTTGCGCGACTTAACCCTGGAGATCAGTATCCTGAAGCGTTTAAGATGGCTGAGGCCATGTTTGCAGAAACTCTTCGAAAGGCTGAACAGGCCAGCGGGAAAAAAATAAAATCGAATTCGTCCGCCTGGAAAGCTCTTCGTGAGCGTATTGTTCCTCCATACGATCCTGGAAAATTTCCTAATAAATGGCGGAAAATGGAGGCGGACGCCCCCAGCCGTACCCTCCTCGCCCACCTTGGAAAAGACAGCTATAGCCACATTCACTATGCCAGTGAGCAGGCAAGGACGATCTCTGTCCGAGAGGCGGCACGGCTGCAATCATTTCCTGATGGTTTTGTCTTTTGCGGAACCATGAATCCAGCGTTCCAGCAGATAGGAAATGCTGTCCCTCCTTTACTTGCAAAAGCGATTGCAGAAACCTTACTCCAACAGCTCGTTTCTGATGGGAAGTGATCCGGAAGGTGGCTATGCCCAACGCACAGAATAATCTTGAAGAAATTATAGTCGTCCGTTCTTTGGCTGACTCTGATCTGGGAATTTTTGCTGCTCACAGACAATACATAGCCAGCAAACAACGTGCGGTGAATATCAACGCTCCGACTGCAAAACTTATATTATCCCCACAGCTTTTTGGTGGAGAAGGTGCTCTGCTCGATTGCATCACGGTGTTCGGGGATATTACGGTTCGAAAAATGCGGAGTTTTAAGAAGGTTCATAAAAATTGGAGGCTTGGTGGAGAGAAGCTGGACGGTAGTGAGTTTTCAAAGCTGGATTCTAAAGACTTTATCTTGATGCGAACCATTGCCGGAAATGACGGGAGTCATCCTGTAGCCATCACATTTGTCGGGAAAAAAACGGATCAGATTATTCATGCCGGGATCGCAGCAATTCTGGAAAAACGTCTCGATAAAAGTATGGCTGTGGTCATGGAGCAGGAAGAAGATTTTAGCGCGCTGTCCCGATATTGTCCTTCAGTCTCTGAATTGGAGGCAGGCATCCGCCCTGATACCGTAAGTAGCGCCACTGCATTTCCCCCGATGCCTTCTGAGGAAAAGATTGAAGAGAAAAAATTACGCTCAATGAAAGAAAAAATACACCAGCCTCATATCCTGGAAAGAATGCTCCAGGTCGCTGGTGACCTTTCAGCCCCAGCCCAGCACAGATTTTTGCAAACCGTAGAATATGTAGCATCTGCCCTGCGTGAAATTCTTCTGGAAACAGGCCGGATAGTCAATATCCCCAAAGGTCACACTAAGCTTTGGAAGAGCGTAGCGGGTAAACCTATCGGATTCGTCGACGGGGGGCTTGCCAATCTTTCCATGCTGGGCTCTGCCCCCATCGCTGCGCGGGTTGGCGGGTATACCGTTGTTCCCGGCGACCATTCATCGGAACGTGAAAAATTTACTGTTCTGAAGTGTCTCATTGATGAACTTTACGCGTCCGGTGATGAGGGAGTCTTTTTAGACTGCTTTCCAGACCTCGGAGCCTTACGTGATGCCGCAAGGATTTCTATCGAAGCTGCGGGTGCTGTGCACTTGCTACGAGAACAGCCTGGGCTGACCTGGGTCATGCTGCATGGCTCATTAGTGAGCCCTGTTTCACGGTATACAGATGTCATCCAAAATGAAGTAGTAAAGCATCGGTTTCCAAATTTTTCAGATAAAGCCCTTGAAGTGCTGCTCCCTGGCGATGGAAATGGCAGGTGTGGAAACGATGCTAATTTTATATGCACGTATCTGCGCCAGCTTGAACTGATGATGGAGTCGGGTGCTGTTGTTTGCGGAGTCGTTGAGCGTCCAAGCGCAACCTCGACAGTTTGTTATTCAATTCTCGAAAGTCTGGCGGATTGCGAATTGGAGCCGCTGGTTGACACAACTCCTGCGGACTGGAGGCGGACTTTCCGTAAGCTGATTGATCCTTCAGATGACGAGGAGATGGAAGGGCAGCGCATTACAGATTCGTTGCTTTTTCGTTGCGTTCTTGAGCCAGGAGAGGCAATTCTTCCGGTTCTTGTGGAACGCAACCTTTTGAGAAAAGCTCCAGATGCCTGGAAAACAGTGATAGCCCGATACCCGAAGCCTATGGTTTCTTACCTCCAACCGACAGAATGGTGTGCGCCTGTCCGGATAGAGTTTTTTGAAAAGGACCTGCCACATTTCCGTTCAACGGCGGAGCTTATCATGCATTGCTGCCTGCTGCTTCCCAGATACGCATTTCCTGTCGGGCTGGATATCGTTGACAAATACGCAAAGATTCCCAATTGGATGAGTCGCCCTCTTAACACGCGGATGGCAGTAAATACACTGAAGCTGGCTCTAGATTCCGGAGATGAAAAGTTATTTGATTCTGTACGGCATATGCTCTGTGGTAGCGGGCGAGAATGGTTGTTGCGCCCCGGAATTTACCGCTGACGCAACGATGAAAGGAGATTGATCGTATGAGTGTTCTGAAAGATTTTCAGCAAGAAACTATAAAAAAGTGGCGTCCCGTTGGTACTGTTGTTGGAAATGCTGGCACTTCGGAGTATACCTTCATTCTCAAGCAATATCAGGCAAAGGTCGGAGATATTGTAGCCCTGGGAATGCAAATTCCTGACAGTGACTATTCCTATCAGAGTACGATTTATGTATGGGCAAGAGTTGTTGACATAACGCGCTTCAATCCTTTCTTTCCGTACGAAGCTGCGCAGGAAATTGCCGGCGAGGGACTTTCCCTTGAAGATACAGTTTTGTCTGGAACCAGAGACCAGTTGGAAGCAACCGCTCTGATTCTTGGGGCAACATCTCCAGATGATTTGGGAAAACTGTTCCCGCTTACCTACCCGGTGAAGCCTGCCTGCACGGTTTATAACCCTCCCACGGAAGCGGTCCGGACTCTTCTTGTCAGCGACAGAGAACGTGAGCATCCAGTTTCGGTTGGGTCGTTAATTGCCAGGCGTGATGTGGAGGTGACTCTTTCAGCCCGGCGTCTTGTTGCCCGCCATATGGCGATTCTGGCTATGACCGGCGGAGGGAAAACTGTGGCCTCTCGCCGCATTATCCGGGAACTTATCCGCCTTGGATATCCGCTATTCATCCTTGATCCGCACGGCGACTATATCGGGTTGGTTAACTGCCACGAATTACTGAAACAAGAAGCGCCTGATTGCGAGATAAAGCTTTTCTATCCCGACCTTCTGGTTCAGCAGAATGGTGAAGATCTTGTTACGACACTTATTTTGCAAATGACAAATGGACTCACAGAGCCGCAGTCGGACTATCTTCGTGGTCTATATGACAGAAAGCCTGCGACTAATGGCCTCAGTGCCTTGACATACATTCAATTCCTGCTGAAGCAAATCGAACTGGATTTTGCAGATAAAGACGCTCCTAAAGGCTTATCTGGGAACTGGCGACCTAGCGTCGGAGCAGTCCGCAGATCTTTGAATATTGTCAGAGCCAAACTGGAAAGAATGCGCCTATCCAGCGAGCAGATGCGGCGGAGTCCCAAGCTGAAAGTACTGCCTTTTGAACCGTTGCCCAACCCGTTCAGCCAGCCGGAAGCCATTATTCGTCCAGGCCAAGTTTCTATCCTATATCTTGGAGGATATGACCATATTACCCAGTGCTCAATCGCTGCGATTACTCTTGAACGCCTTTTTGATCTACGTGCAAATCTCGGTGGAGAAATTCCACCATTCTTAGCTGTCATTGAAGAGGCACATACGTTTATCCCCTCTGTCAAAGAAGGAACTCAAGATGCGGTCTCTTTGCCGGTTATACGCAGAATTATAACCGAAGGCCGTAAATTCGGTACCGGACTCATGCTCATTTCGCAACGACCCAGCCGTCTTGATGAAACTATTATTTCACAGTGCAACTCCTTCCTTATTCTGCGTCTTGTGAACCCCAGAGATCAGAATTTTGTTAGGGCGATTATGGAGAACCTTACAGAATCAGATGCTAGAATGCTACCTGGGTTTGGCCCTGGTCAGGGCATTGTTAGTGGTCAGGTTGTTAAATTTCCGCTCCCTATTCATATAAAAATGGATGAAGAACTGCTGGCGGCAGAAATCGGTGATGAAGACTTCTTTGAACAAGTTGAAGTGTGGAAGCCAGCGGCGAAAACTGTGGCAAAGAAAAAAATTGCCAGCAGCATTGCAAAAGCGGAAGCAACTCGAAGAAAGGCTACGTCCATCAAAAAGACAACAAAGCCAGCCGAAAGTAAACGAGGTCGAAAAAAGAAGGCATGAAATTAATGGCGGATGTGCTGACCAGAGATCAGCGGCAGCGCAATATGCGCAACATCAAAGGCAAGAACACAAAGCCAGAAATTTTGTTGCGCAAAGCTCTTCACGCCCGTGGGTTGCGGTACCGGCTACATTATCGGAGGCTACCCGGAAGCCCTGATCTTGCTTTCCCTAAGTACCGCGCCGTTGTTTTTGTTCATGGGTGCTTCTGGCATCGGCATGGTTGTAAATATACAAGTATGCCTTCCACAAGAAGGGATTTTTGGAGTCAAAAATTCCTTCAAAACGTTAGACGAGATGAAAAAGTTGCCAAAGAACTGGAGCAGGCAGGCTGGCGCGTGGGTATTGTCTGGGAATGTCAGATAAAAAGAGCTCATGGAAATCTTGGTCCGCTCTGCGATCAGCTCATTTTGTTCTTAAAAGATATGCCCCGTTCTTTTTGTAGTATTGGGGCTCTATCAAGCAACACCTGAACATCACTTTCTTTTCCCTACGACGATTTGTTTATTACCGCGTGGCTATCAGAATTCCGCCAAGGATCAGCGCGCCGCTCGTGAAGTGGGCGGGCGTCACCGGTTCGCCCAGCAGCAGCAACGCCTCCAGCCCGCTGAACGCGGGCAGGGAATAGTAGATCAGCGCCGCGCGGCTGGGGCCGATGGCGGCTATGGCCAGGTTCCAGCAACGGTAGGCCACCAGCGACGCCCCAAGCCCGATGTACAGCACCCCTGCCACGGCCTGCGGCGTGAACACGGGCATGGGCCCGGTGGAAAGCTCCCAGGCCAGCATGGGCAGAATGCCCAGCAGGCCGGGGATGAAGGTGGCCATGAGGAAGGTGGTCTGCCCCACGCCCGCCGGGCGCTTGCGCACCAGCACCGAATACCCCGCGAACAGCATGGAGGCGGCCACCATCCACAGGTCGCCGCTGGTGAAGGTGAGCGTGGACAAGCGCGCAAGTTCGCCCCGCGTCACCAGCACCACGATGCCGGTCACCGCCGTGGCCAGGCCCGCCAGGCGGCGCAGGGTCACCGCCTCGCCCAGGAACACCCGCGAGAACAGGATGATGAAGATGGGCGACGACGTGGCGATGAGCGCCATGTTCAGCGCGGCGGTGGTGCGCCCGGCCACGTAGATGAAGGTGTTGAACACCGAAACACCCACGAAGCCGGTCACGCAGAAATAGACAAGGTGGGCGCGCACCACGGGCCATTCGCGGCGCAACGGGCCAAGGCCGAAGGGCAGCAGCACGCAGGTGGCCACCAGCCACCGCGCGAACGAGACGGATACCGGCGGCATGCTGTCGGCCAGCGCGCGCGCCACGATGAAATTGCCGGACCAGATGACGGTGGCCGCCAGCGCCAGCAGGACGCCGCGCGTGCCACCGTTGCCGGGGCCGCCACTGCGGGGGGATGCATGCATGGATGTACTCCGAAAATGGGAGCATCCTGCCTACGCCGGGGGCATGGGGGTGTCAAGCTGAGCCGGGTCGAGCCGGGTTGGGCCAGGTTCGGCCGGGCCGGGCCGTGCTGCGCCGGATTGGGCGGTGCGGGCCGTATGGCATGCGGCCGGGTGCAGCAGGCAGGGGGGCTTGGCGCGGCATGACCGCGACAGGCAGCACGTCGGCGTGGGGGGGGGCGTTACGCAGCGCGCCCCCGTCGGCGGGAACGACGGGGGCGCAGGCGGGAGGGATGCGTAGCTCTCTTGCGAAGCACACCAAGTGGCTTGGTGTTACGATTTAGTAAATCGTATGCATGATGTGTAGCTGTATATTGAAAACGTGTCAACATCGGCAAGTGATGCTTCGGCCTGATCTTGCGGAAACGGGCAGCCGCGCCTCCCTGTCCCGTCCGTCTGGCTGTCCCGCGTGTCCGCGCACCGCCCTTGTTCCTTGCGCCCTGTTTCCGACCAGGTGCGCCCATATCGCCCCGCATCGGGCCGGATAGGCCTGATTCCGCGTCGTTTCCGGTAGCCGCCCGCGCCATCCGGCTCCCTTGCCCGCAACGCCCGCGCGGGGTAGGAGAGGTGTTCGCGTCCACCCCGTGCCACCGCAGGCGCGCGGTGCCGCCGTGCGGTCATCCCGTGCGTGGCGGTGCGCCCTGCGCGCGAGAAGGAAAAGGAACCGACCGTGACCATGACCGGATTTTTCAACGTCCTTTCGGTGCAGGCGTTCACCGAACTCTTGCGCGCCTTTCCGCCGCTGGCGGCGGAAACGGTGGACCTGCACCACGCCGATGGCCGCGTGCTGGCGGCAGACGTCATCGCCGCAGAAGACCTGCCCCTCACCGATCGCGCGGGCATGGACGGCTACGCCGTGCGCGCCGCCGATCTGTTCGGCACCACGGAAACAAATCCCGCCTACCTCGAATGCGACGGCAGGGTGGACATCGAGCATCCCGCCGCCTTTGCCGTGGCGCCGGGCCGCTGCGCTGCCATCGTCACCGGCGGGGTCATGCCCGAAGGTGCCGACGCGGTGGTCATGGTGGAGCATACCCACGAGTTGGGGGCGGGCACCATCGAGATGCGCCGTGCCGTAGCCCCCGGCGAAAACGTGATGCTGCGCGGCGAGGACGCCATGGCGGGTGCCCCGGCCCTTGCGGCGGGCACCCGGCTGCGTCCCCAGGAAGTGGGCATGCTGGCCGCCGTGGGTGCCACGGCGGTGTGCGTGCACCGCGCCCCGCGCGTGGTCATCATTTCCACCGGCGACGAACTGGTGGCCCCGCAGGCCACGCCCCGGCCCGGCCAGGTGCGCGACGTGAACAGCCACACCCTGGCCGCGCTGGTACGCAGGGCCGGGTGCGAGGCGCGCTGCCTCGGCATCGTGCCCGACGAACTGGACGCGCTGGAGGCGGCCCTGCGCGAGGGGCTGCGTGACGCCGACGTGGTGCTGCTGTCCGGTGGCAGTTCCGTGGGCGTGCGCGACCTGACCGTGGCCGCGCTGTCGCGCATCGAAGGGGCGGAGCTGCTGGCCCATGGCGTGGCCATCAGCCCCGGCAAGCCGACCATTCTCGCCCGTGTGCGTGGAGAGAACGGCGAGGGGGCCTGCCGCGCGGTGTGGGGCCTGCCGGGGCAGGTAACCTCTGCCCAGGTGGTCATGTTCGTGCTGGGGGTGCCCTTCCTGCACCATCTTTCCGGCCGGGCCGACGCCTTCGACCGGTCGCTGTGGCCCGCGCGCCGGGTGCGTCTGGCGCGCAACGTGGCTTCGCGGCAGGGGCGCGAGGACTGGGTGCGGGTGCGCATTGAACCCGCGACCCGCGAACCTGGAGACACAGGGGAGGGCGGAGGCGTTGCCGTGCCGCCGCCGGCCGTGCCGCTGCTGGGCAAGTCCGGCCTGCTGCACACGCTGACCGGGGCGCACGCGCTGGTGCGCATCCCCGAGCGGGCAGAGGGGCTTGTTGCAGGTTCCGAGCACGACGCATATCTCATCTGATCCGGCGCGGCATGTGCGCTTCCGGCGGCGTCAGCGGCTCTTGCTTGCCGGAAGTGCACTCCCCGCGCTGTCGGCCACACCTTGATACGGAACAGCAAACCATGCGCATCCTTTTCTTTGGCGATATCGTGGGCAAGCCGGGCAGGCAGGCCCTGAAGGAACTGTTGCCCGCCCTGCGGCGCGAGCACGCCGCCGACGTGGTCATAGCCAATGGCGAAAACGCCTCCGGCGGCATCGGCCTGACGGCGGAAACCCTGCGCGAGCTGCTGGGCATGGGCATCGACATCCTGACCACCGGCAACCACGTCTGGAAGCACCGCGACCTGTACGGCGCGCTGGACAAGGAACAGCGCCTGCTGCGGCCCGCCAACTATCCGGCGGGCGCGCCGGGGCGCGGCCTTGGCGTGTACGACCTGCCCGGCGGGCACCGTTTTGCCGTACTGAACCTGTGCGGCACCACCTACATGGACCCGCTGGACTGCCCCTTCCGCACGGCGGAAACCCTGCTGGCCCGGCTGGAGGCGGAAGAGGGGCATCCCCTCGTCCGTCTGGTGGATTTTCACGCCGAGGCCACCAGCGAAAAGAAGGCCCTGGGCTGGTTTCTGGATGGCCGGGTCAGCGCGGTCATCGGCACGCATACGCATGTACAGACCGCAGATGCCATGCTGCTGCCCGGCGGAACCGCCTACCTCACCGACGCGGGGATGTGCGGGGTGGAGGCATCCGTGCTGGGCATGGATCACAAGGTCATCGTGGACCGCTTTCTGACCCGCCTGCCGCAGCGCTTTCGTCCGGCCACGGGGCGCGGCTCGCTGAACGGGGTGTTGCTGGACGTGGACGAGGCCACCGGCAGGGCACGGTCCATCCGTACCTTGCGGGTGGGCTGCCCGGCGGCGGAACTGTCTGCCGTGGCGGGCGGCCCCGCCGATGCAGGCGACCCCGCCGTGGGGAAGTAGCCGGGTACCCGTCCGGTCCGCACGCCGGGCTGACGCATCCCGCCCGTCCGGCGTGCCCGGTCAGGCCCGATTGAGCCCGGCGGGGCTTTCCGCCGCCGCCGGGGCGTGCCCCCCCTAGGCCCCCAATCGGCCCCCAATCAGCCCCCAATCAGGTTGACACCACCCGCCATCTCTGGAAGACCGTCCCGATACCATGCAGAGGGGTTGCAGACCATGATCGACATCGACACCCAGTTGGAACGCATCAAGCGCGGCATGGCCGAACTCATCGACGAGGCCGAACTGCGCAAGAAGATCGCGCGCGGCGCGCCGCTGCGCGTCAAGGCGGGCTTCGACCCCACCGCGCCGGACCTGCACCTGGGCCACACGGTGCTCATCCACAAGCTGCGCCATTTCCAGGAACTGGGGCACACCGTCATCTTCCTGATCGGCGACTTCACCGGCCAGATCGGCGATCCTTCGGGCCGCTCCGAAACCCGTCCGCCGCTGACGCCGGAACAGATTCTGGACAACGCGGAGACCTACAAGAAACAGGTCTTCAAGATCCTGGACCCGGAAAAGACCGAGGTCGATTTCAACTCGCGCTGGATGAACGCCTTTTCCGCCGCCGATTTCGTGCGCCTGGCCTCGCGCTACACCGTGGCCCGCATGCTGGAACGCGACGACTTCGAAAAGCGCTACCGCGACGGGCGGCCCATCGCCATCCACGAATTCCTGTACCCGCTGGTGCAGGGGTACGATTCCGTGGCCCTGCGCGCCGACGTGGAACTGGGCGGCACCGACCAGAAGTTCAACCTGCTCATGGGCCGCACGCTGCAATCGCAGTACGGGCAGGAGCCGCAGTGCATCCTTACCGTGCCCATTCTGGAAGGGCTGGACGGCGTGAAGAAGATGTCGAAGTCCCTCGGCAACTACGTGGGCATCGACGAGCCGCCGTCCGACATGTTCGGCAAGATCATGTCCGTGTCCGACGAGCTCATGTGGCGCTACTACGAACTCATTTCCGCCCGTTCGCTGGAAGACATCGCGGACATGAAGCGCCGCGTGCAGGCCGGTGAAGCCCACCCCAAGGCGGTGAAGGAAGACCTGGCCCACGAGATCACCGCCCGCTACCACGGCGAGGACAAGGCCGCAGAGGCCCGCCAGGGCTTCAATGCCGTGTTCGCCGGTGGCGGCGTGCCCGACGACGCGCCCGAGCATGCCTGCGCCCAGGGCGAGGACAGCACCCCGCCGGTGTTCCTGGAAGCGGCGGGCCTGGTCAAGTCGCGCGGCGAGGCCAAGCGGCTGATCAAGGAAGGCGCCCTGTCCGTGGACGGTGCGCGCTGCGACGACGCCATGGCCCCGCTGGCCCCCGGCAGCTACGTGGTCAAGCTGGGCAAGAAGCGCTTTTTGCGCCTGACGGTCACGGGGTAGTTTCGGGTTCCTAAGGATTTCCGACACGTCGCAGCATCCAGCTTTCGCAGCCATTCCCATGGCATGTTCACGCCGCTCCGGTTCGCCGGGGCGGCGTTTTTCATGTCGGGCGGCGGCATCGTGTAAAGATATGTAAAGGTGTGCCGATATGTCTTTGTGACGGCAACCAGTCACGGGGTGACGCCATGATTGTATCCCCGCTTTCCGGCTATCTGCTGCGCGAATCGCAGGAACGACAGCAAGAGGCCCGCCGCGCCCGGTACGGCACCGGGCCGGTGAGCCTGCGCGGCAGCCTGACCGACGCCTACGACACAGTGTCCACCCGCACGCCCGACGTGGTGTTCGAGTTCGGCGATGTTTCGCGCGCGCGCCAGAATCAGGACGACGCCTACGGCCATCTTCTGGCCGGGGGCGACGTGCTGCAAGGGGGCAACCCCATCACGCACAAGACGAAATCCGGCCTGCTGGTGAGTGTGGCGGCCACCTCGTGCATGGGCCAGGACGGTGAGCGGGAAACCAGGTGGGTGGCATCATTCAGCCGTAACGGCGAACTGGTGGGTGGCGGCATCATCCAGAAGGATAGCCGGGTGGTGGAAAACACCGACGGAACGGCGAGCCTGGAGGCGGCACCCGACGGCGAAACCCTGGACGGCACCGAGGACGACGATTTCTTCATCCGGCTGAGTGACCGGCAGGTGCACGCGGGCGGGGGCGACGACGTGGTCATCTCGCTGGGCGGCAGCGGCGGGGTGGACGGCGGCACGGGCAACGACATCATTCTGGGCATGTTCCGGGGCGTGGCCGCAGAGGGTCCCGAAGGGCTGACCCTGCTCGACGGGGGCGAAGGCGATGACCTGATCCGCGCCGACAACGGCGTGCACGTGGCACTGGTTGGCGGCACCGGCAACGACACTCTGGACGGCGCCGTGGCCCATGCACTGGTGCGCGGCGGCGAGGGCGACGATACGTTGAAGGGCGAGGCGCACTACGCGGTCATGGACGGGGAGGACGGCAATGACCGCTACGAAATGGACCTGGCCGCCTGGTCGCAGGTGGCGGGCGGCAGCGGCGACGATGCGCTGACCGGCACATTCCTGCGTTCCGACATGACGGGCGGCGAAGGCGACGACACCTTCGATGGCCGGTTTCAGGTTTCCGATCTTTTGGGCGAGTCGGGGGATGATACCTTTCGGGGAATGTACGAGCGCGGCAGGGCGGAGGGCGGCGAAGGCGACGACACTTTTGCCGTTGACGCGGCGCATACCGCAGAATTCGCGGGCGGGGTGGGAGACGATACCCTGCGTGCCTTGACCTCGTTTTTCGCCAGTTATGACGGCGGCGAAGGGCACGACGTGGTGGAACTGGGGCGCAGGCGGCGGCTCAGTCCATCGGGCGAATACGTGCCGGGTGGCCTTTCGCACGTGGGCTGGAAGGTGGAGGGCCTTGCGGGCGACTACTACGCCGAAGGCGACCTGGCCCACAACACGGTGCGCGGCGGCGAGGGCGCGGACGATCTGACCGTGTACGGCGCGCCGGACGACCGGCGCGGGCTGGATGATCCCGCCCGGGTCAGCGGGGGCAAGGGCCGCGATGTGGTGGCCATCTACGGGGCCATGCAGCGGCTGGGGCAGCTGTACGGAGAAGAGGAGGACGGGGAGATGGGCGTGTTGCTGCTGCCGTATGTGTAGCGGTGGGTATGCCGCGCGGCCCCCTGCGCGCTGTCGGGAGACGTGTTCCCGGCGGCGTTTTTTTGTGTCCGCCGCCTCCCGGTCTGCATGATCGGCATGGCCTGGGTCATGCGTGTTGTGCCGCACGGTGATGCCAGCGTGCCTCCACGGGGGGGGCGCCAAGAGGTAGGGTTGCCCCGCGTTGTGGCGCACACCCCTTCTCATGAAGGCGTAACTGCCCTATGGTGCTGGCAGAATCATCAATCCGGAAGCATGGAGCGGGTATGAGCGCGAAGCCGGAAAAGAGTTCGTCGGGGTGGTCGCCAGCCGCCATTGCATCGCGCGGAAAGGCGTGGTGGGCATTGCGGCGGGTGCGCCGCTGGACATACACCGTGGTCGCCATTGTCGCGGCATGGGGCGTGCTGGCCGGACTGGCCATGCCGCCGCTGTTGCGCGGCGTGCTGGAAGACCAGTTGTCCGACAAGCTGCGGGTGCGTTGCACCGTGGAGAAGGTGCGCTTCAACCCCTATTCGTGGGCGCTGTCCATCCAGGGCGTGCGCGTGCCCAATCCCACCGGCGACGGCGACATGCTGACCTTCGACGCGCTGGAGTTCTCGCCCGGCCTTTCCGCCGCGCTGCGCCTTGCGCCGGTGCTGGCCTACGTGCGGCTGGTGAACCCGGTGGTGTACGTGGCCCATTTCGGCGACGGGCGCTACTCCTTCTCGGAATTCCTTCCGCCGGACGGAGAAGGCGAGGACGGGAAATCGGACGGCGCGGACGCGCCCCTGTTCCCCTTTGCGGCCAGCAATTTCGAGGTGGTCAACGGCACGGTGATCTTCCACGATGCGCCGCTGAAGACCATCCACACCATCACCGAATTGCAGTTCGTGGTGTCGTTCACCTCCACCATGGAGCGCGACCGCGAGCGGACCATCACCCCCAGCCTCAACGCCACTGTGGACGGCAGGGTGCTGAGCGTACAGGGGCGGCTGCTGCCCTTTGCCGAGCACCTGCGCACCGAGTTCGATGTGGTCACCGACGAGGTGGACCTGACCCAGTACCGCGAATATCTGGCTGCGTTCACGCCGCTGCGTCTGGAATCGGGACGGCTGGGCGTGAACCTGAAGCTGGTGGTGGAGCAGTCCGCCGCGCACGACGTGGAGTTCGGGCTGGCGGGGGCTGTGACCCTGCATGACTTGCGGGTGAACGCCCCGGACGGCAAGGAGCCGGTTCTGGGGCTGACCTCCGGCGTGGTGGAGGTGGAGGAATTCTCGCTGCTGGACCGGCACGTGGACGTGCGCCGGGTGGCAGTGGATGGCCTGCTGGCGCGGGTGGGGCGGCTGGCGGACGGCAGCATCGACTGGCTGGGCTTTGTGGCCCCGGCGGGCGGAAAGCGGCAGGCGTCAGCACAGGTGCAGCCGGTTCAGGCGAAGCAGGATCAAGAGAAACAGGAGCGGGCCGCGCCAGACCAGGTCACGCAGGGTGGGCAGGCGGTCGCCAGTGCCGTCGTTGGAACAAACGGGACTAATGGAATTGGCGGAAATGGCGGCATGGGGGCGGGCGGCTCGCCAGCCAATGCCACGGCTCCGGCTTCGGTCGGGACCGCTGCGGATCAGTCGCCCTTCGTGGTCAACGTGCGCACGCTGGAACTGCGCGATGGCACGCTGGTCTGGAAGGATGCCTCCGTGCCCGGCGGCGCGCAGGTGCGCCTGAGTGGCCTTGACGTGACCCTGACCGATTTCGCCACACCCGGCGGTAAGGACCATCCCAAGGGCGGCGGGGCATTTACCGCCACCTTGCGCATGGACGGCGGCGGTGCGGCAGGTGACGGGGCCAAATCGACCGCCCCGGCCAAAGCGGGCGCGGGCACGCTGAAGGCAGAGGGCAACGTGACGCTTGCTCCGCTGGGCGTGGCCCTGCGGCTGGACGCGCGCGACCTGCCGCTGCCGCCAGTACGCGGCTACGTGGCCCAGGCCCTGCCCCTGTCGCTGGACGCCGGGGTTGCGGGCGCGCAGGGCGAGATCGATCTTTCGCTGGCCACGCCCGATACCCCCGGCCTTGTGGTGCGCAAGGGCGCGGTGCAGGTGTCGGGCCTGTCCTTATCGCTGGCCGGGGCGCCTGCCGGGGCACCTGCCGGGCAGAAGCCGCCGTCCGTGAGTCTTGGCAAGCTGGAGGTGGCCGACACCTCGGTGGACCTTGCGGCGCGCACCGTGGCCGTGGGGCCGGTGACGTTGACGAAACCCGATGTCCGGGTGGTACGCGGCAAGGATGGCGTCATCGACCTAACGTCGCTGGCAGGCGGCGCGGTTGCGGCGGAACCTGCCAAGGCCCGGTCCGCGAAATCCGGCGCGCCTGCCCGGCCCGGCACCGTCGGGCGTGGCGCGAGGCAGGAACACCCGGCGGCGCGCGCAGCCTCGCGCACCTCACCACAGAAGGTCGCCCCAGCGCCGGAGGGGCCGGAATGGCAGGTGTCCGTGGCCTCGCTGCGCATGGACGATGGCCGCCTGACCTTCGATGATCGGGAGCCCAGGGAACCGGGCGCGCTGACCCTGGAAGGAATGCGCCTGGTCACCGGCCCGCTGTCCCCGCAACGCGGCGCACCACTGGATGTGGATTTCGGGGCGCGGTGGCAGAAGCAGGGGACCATCGGCATCAAGGCCAAGGGCACGGCGCAGCCGCTGCACATGACCGTGGATTCCATGCTGTCCAAGGTGGATCTGCGTCCGCTGGACCCGTATCTGGGCGAGGTGAGCGACCTGTTGTTCGGCAGCGGCGAGGTGTCGTCGGAACTCAAGGTGGCCCTGCGCGAACACTCCGTTCCGGCAAGTCCGGCGGGCAGGGCGCGCCGCGCACCCGCTCAGGCGGAATCAGCGCTGGAAGTGGACGTGGAGGGTGCGGCGCGGCTGGACAACCTGTCGCTGAAGCTTGCCGGTGGCAAGCAGGAACTGGCCTCGTTGCGGCGGTTTTCGGTGCGCGGGTTGCGCTTCGGCCAGCAGCCATCGGGCGATCTTTCCCTGCGCGTGCAGGAGGTGGGGCTGGAGAAGCCGAAGCTTTCGGTGATGGTGTTCAAGGACGGAACCACCAGCATCAGCCGGGCCATGGGGGGCAAGGTAGCGGCAGGGGAGAAGGGCGCCACGCCACCGGCAGCAGGGGAGAACGCGAAGCCCCCGGCAACTGCAAAGGACGCCAAGTCTCTGGCGGACGCCACCGCGCAGCCCGCCAACAAGGCTGCGTCCGGTCCTGCCACGGATTCGGCATTGCCGCCCCCCACATCTTCCGCACAGGGTGACGGCGCGGAGGTTGCGGCCCGCCCCAACGCCGGGCCGTTCACCACGCTGGAGGTGGGCAGCCTGTCCATCTCCGGCGGCTCGCTGCGCTTTCGCGACGAGCGCATGTCCCCCGCCTATGCTGCCGAAATGTCGGACATCGAGGGGCGCATCTCCGGCGTTTCGCTGGACCCGGCCTCGCGGGCCGAGGTGCAGTTGCGCGCGGGCATCGAAGGCGTTCCGGTGTTGGTGGGCGGTACGGTGAATCCGCTCATCCATCCCGTGTTCGCGGACATGCGCTTCACCATGTCCGGGTTGGACCTGGTGCCCCTGTCGCCCTACGCGGTGCAGTACATCGCCTATCCCGTGGAGCACGGGCGCTTTTCCGCCGATGTGGCCGTAAAGGCGGAAAACTGGGTGCTGGATGCCGACAATCACTTCACCCTCAGCCAGATCGAACTGGGCAGCAAGGACAACCGGCCCGACGCGCCCAACTACCCGGTGAAGCTGGGCCTGGCCCTGTTGCAGGACATGAGCGGCAACGTGGACTTGCGCCTGCCCGTGAAAGGGCGGCTGGACGACCCGGAATTCCGTCTGGGCGGCGTGGTCATGCAGGCCGTGCTGAACCTGATGGTCAAGGTGGTCACCTCGCCCTTCGCACTGGTGGGCAGTGTGCTCACTCTGGGCTCCGGCGGCAGGGACATGCGCTACGTGGAATTTCCGCCCGGCGTGGCAACGCTGAACGAGGCGGCGGAAAAGGACCTGCGCGCCGTGGTCGAGGTGCTGCGCCAGCGCCCGCGCCTGAAACTGGAGGTGCAGGGTACGGCAGAGCCGGACGGCGACACACGCGGCCTGAAGGAACAGGCCCTGCTGCGCGCCCTGCGCGAGGCCAAGCACGCCTCGCTGTCGCGTGCCGAACGGGCGCGGGTGAACGTGGACGACGTGATCATCGACACGGATGAATACGAGGATCTGCTGGATGAGGTGTACAAGGATGCGCCCTTCGACAAGCCACGCAACGTGGTGGGTTTTACGAAATCACAGCCTGTTGCCGTGATGGAGGCCGCGCTGAAGGAACATCATGACGTGACGCCCGAGGCGCTGAAGGAACTGGCCACCGCGCGGGCCAAGACCGTGCGCGACAAGCTGCTGGAGATTGATCCGGCCTTGGGCGAACGGGTGTTTCTGGCGGGGGCCAAGGTGGCGCCTGCGGCTGGCGGGGATGGTGGGACTGGTGGGGATGGCGCCAAGGGCGGAGGGAGCAGGGTTAATCTGGGGTTGCAGTGAGGGGGGGGGGATGGGCGCGAGGCGCGGTAGAGTTGTCGCGGCCTGTTGGATGCGGTTTCTACGAATACACGCGAGTCCAGTTGAGCACGCTCGATTTCGTTATGTCTCCGACGGGCAAGGGGGCCTTTAGCGAGGCCCCCCTGCACCCCCGCGCTCCAGGGGGGCTCCGCCTCAGCTCTGCTATCTTCATCCGTAAGACTCGCGCGTTGCGCTCGCCTAACGGCTGAAGTCCTGGACCCCCAACGCGTCATGCACCGCATTCTTACGCCGGGCAGCTTTCCTGCGGCGCTGGCGCGCCTCGGGCGATCTGCCCGGCTGAATGCGATGTGCGTAAATCTCTCGCCGCCATGGCGAAGCGAGGGTGCCTTTTTCCTTCCCCCGTTGCGACGCATGTGCCGCCGTCAAAGCCCGGCGTCACACGCTTCTACGCGCGTGTGTTTCTGTCGGACAATACACCGAATACGACTGCCCCTTTCAAAGGTTGGCCTGCGGTGCGCATCCGTGGCGCCGAAGCTTCCGCCTCGCAAAGGATTCTTTCGCTCAATCAACAGGTACGAGCATGCGAGAATATTCCCTCGTGTCATGTGGACGACCGCGTTTCGAACGTAGAAGCGCGTGCCGTCGGGCTTTGACGGCTGTATATGCGTCGCAACGGGTGAGAGTAGAGCCTCTTGCTTCGTCATCCCACCGAGAGCCTTGCGCACATCGCATTCCCGTCGCCAGATCACCCGAAGGCGCTTTGCGCCGAAGGGAAGCTGGCGGCGCAGGAATGCGGTGCAGGATGTCTGTAGATACAGGCACCGCAGCTTTGCCGGGCCAGCGAGAGTTTTGTGCGCATTGGCGGCACCGGCGGCAGATCACCCGGAGGCGCCCTGCGCCGAAGGGAAGCTGCCGTCGAGAGGACGCCGCGCAGGATATGTTGGGGGGACCAGGGGGGCAGCGCCCCCCGGAGCGCGGGGATGCAAGGGGTCGCCGCTTAGCGGCAGCCGTTAGGCGAGCGCAAAGCGCGAGTCTTACGGATGGCGACCGCAAAGCGCAGGCCCCTTGCCCGTCGGAGACATAACGAAGTCGAGCGTGGGCAACAACGCACGACTGCCTTCGTAGAAGCCGGGTGTAACCGCGCACACCCCTTCCCCCCGCCGGAGGCATAGCGAAATCGAGCGTGGGCAACAACGCACGACGGCCTTCGTGGAAGCCGCGCCCAACAGGGCACGACTCCTCCCTTCCCCTCTTGCCTTCCCTGGTCCCCGCCTTGGCACCACCAAACAAAAACGGGGCCACCTTTCGGCAGCCCCGCAACACTCCTCTCTTCCTTCCCTTCCCGTCCACGCGCATCCGCGCCATCCACCCCTAATCCCCATACCCCTCCGAGGGCGGCGGCGGGACGAACGTCAAATCCTCGAACGCGGTGTAGGAGGGCAGGTAGGCAAGCTCGGCAACGCCTACGGGGCCGTTGCGCTGCTTGCCGATGATGATTTCCGCGATACCCTTGCGCGGGTTGTCGTCGCGCTTGTTGTAGGCATCGTCGCGGTAGATGAACATGATCACGTCGGCATCCTGCTCGATGGCGCCCGATTCGCGCAAGTCCGAGAGCATGGGCCGCTTGTTGGTACGTTCTTCCACCTTGCGGTTCAGCTGCGACAGGGCAATGACCGGGATGTACAGTTCCTTGGCCAGGGCCTTCAGCGACCGCGAGATTTCCGAAATTTCCAGTTCGCGCGAATCCACCCGGCGGGCGGAACGCATCAACTGAAGGTAGTCCACCATCACGAGGCCCACGCCGCGTTCCGCCTTCAGGCGGCGGGTGCGGGCGCGCAGTTCCAGCGTGGTGATGGCCGGGGTGTCGTCGATGTACACGGGCGCCTGCGACAACACGTCGGCGGCGTGGTACAGGCGCTGCCAGTCCTCGTCGTCCAGGAAGCCCTTGCGCACCTTGGACAGGTCCACCTTGCCCAGCGAGCAGAGCATGCGCATGACCAGCTGCTCCATGGACATTTCCAGGGAGTACACGGCCACCGGGGTGTTCTGGTTCACGGCGGCGCGCAGGCACATGTTCAGGGCGAAGGCGGTCTTGCCCATGGAGGGGCGCGCCGCCACGATGATCAGGTCCGAGGGTTGCAGGCCTGAGGTCATCTGGTCGAGCTGCACGAAGCCGGTGGTGACGCCGGTGACCACTTCCTTGCGGTCGCAGCGTTTCACCAGGTCTTCAAAGACCTTGTTCACCAACTCCTTGGCGCTGCGGAACATCTTGCCGCTGACCCGCTCGGAGATGGCGAATACCGCCTGCTCCGATTCGTCCAGCAGCTTCTGCACCTCGCGCGAGGCATCATAGCAGTTGCTGATGATTTCGGAACCCGCGCCGATCAGCGAACGCAGCAGCGACTTGTCGCGCACGATGGTGGCGTAGTGCTCGGCGTTGGCGGCGCTGATGGTGGCCTGGGCCAGTTCGGCAAGATAGACGGCCCCGCCCACCCCTTCCAGACGGCTCTGCGATTGCAGGTATTCCGCCATGGTCACGAGGTCGATGGGGGCGTTGCGCCGGTACAGCTCCAGGCACGCGTCGTAGATCTGCTGGTGGGCGGGCAGGTAGAAGTCTTCCGGTCGCAAGGTATCGACCACGGAATGCAGCACCGAGTTGCGAAGCAGAATCCCCCCGAGCACGGCCTGTTCGGCTTCGGTGCTGTGCGGGGGGACTCGGCGCAACAAATCGGCGGAAGCGCGTTCCGTCGGATCGGAAGCACCGCCCCCGCCCTGGTAGGCGGAGGCGGTGTCGGAATCGGAGTGGCTATTCGACCGGGGTTTCCGGTTCGGCGACCACGACGGGTTCTGCGGCATCACGCACCTTGTCTTCGGCAACAACCTTGACGTTCAGGGTGGCCACCACGTCGGCGTGCAGGCGGACGCGCACTTCGTGCGTGCCCAGGGTGCGGATGGCGGCGTCGAGCAGAATGCGGCGACGGTCGATGTCCACGCCCTTTTCGGCCAGCGCATCGCCGATGATGGCGGTGGTGACGGAACCGTAGAGCTTGTCGTTTTCGCCCACGCGAACGGGGATCACCAGGTCGGTGGCCGCGATCTTGGCGGACAGGTCGGAGGCCGCGGTGCGCAGGGCGTCCATCTTGGCCTGAAGCTTCTTGCGCTCCAGTTCGAACGCCTTCAGGTTGGCATCGGAGGCCAGCATGGCCAAGCCCTGCGGCAGCAGGAAGTTGCGGCCGAAACCGGGCTTCACGGTGACGACGTCGCCGAGGCGGCCCAGATTTTCAACGTCAGCACGAAGGATCAGCTTCATCCCATCCTCCTAGATCTGGCTCTTTTTCTTGACGTCGCTGGAGTGACCCGCGGTGTAGAACAAGAGAGCCATCTGACGGGCGCGCTTGATTTCACGGGTGAGCAGACGCTGGTGATGGGCGCAGGTGCCGGTGATGCGGCGGGCGATGATCTTGCCGCGCTCGGTGATGAAGTCGCGCAGGATGTCGGCGCGCTTGTAATCGAGGGGCAGGTCCTTGTCGGCGCAGAAGCGGCAGAACTTGCGGCGCGGAGTGAACTTCTTCTTGAAGGCCATGTTATGCAACCTCCTCGACCGCGTCGGCCAGCTTGACGGTGACGAACTTGAAGATGCCGTCGGAGATGCGGATGTTGCGTTCCACTTCGGCCACGGCCTCGCCGGGGGCGAGGTATTCGAGGCGCACGTAGTAGCCGCGCATGTGCTTCTGCACGGGGTAGGCGAGGTCGCGCATGCCCCAGTGATCGGCGGTGACCATCTTGCCCTGTTCACGCTCAATGACACCGGTGAGGGTGCCAAGCAGCACCTCGCGGGCATCCGCGGCCAGCTCCGGGGAAAGGAGCAGCAGCGTTTCAAACTTCCTCATGGGATTCCTCCTTGTGGGCTTTGGCCCGCCCCACACGTGGGGGCGAGCAAGGCAGAAACAGGGTCTATAGTCGCAGGCCGTCCGGGTGTCAACAACCCAGTTGGCGGCGCCGGGCAAGGCCGGGCGGGTGTGGACGGCCAGAGCATGCCGGGGCATGCCCGCGCATGCCTGCACGCGGCGCCAGCGATCGTCGGCGGTCGGCGGCGGTTGGCGGCGGTGAACTGGGCCCCTATTCCCTGTGGGTGCGCGGGTTCATGCCCAGCAGGCAGAGCACTTCATAGGATATGGTGCCCCACAGGTCGGCCAGGTCGTCGGGCGTCAGGGCCTCGCCGGGGCCACCCAGCAGGTAGGCGTCGTCGCCAGCGGTCACGCCGGGCACGTCGGTCACGTCCACGGCGGTCATCTGCATGCATACCCGGCCAAGGATGGGCACGCGGCGACCGTGCACGGTCATGGCGCCCTTGCCGGAAAGCCCCCGGCTGTAGGCGTCGGCGTAGCCGGTGGCCACGATGGCCACGGTCATGTCGCGAGGGGCGGTGAAGGTGCGGCCGTAACTGATGCTGCGCCCGGCGGGCAGGGGGTGCACCTGCAGGATGGGCGCGGCCACGTCCATGGCCGGTTGCAGCCCGTCCCCAAGGTGCTCTTGCGCGGTGCCCCGCAGGGGGTTTGCGCCGTACAGGGCGATGCCGGGGCGCTGCACGTCGAAGTGCAGTTCCTTGTGGGCCAGCAGCGCGGCCGAGTTGGCCAGCGACCCCTGCGCGGCGGGCCAGTCGGCGCGTACCCCGGACAGGATGCGGGCAAAGGTTTCGCCCTGCTGCCGGGTGAAGTCGGCCCGCGAAGGATCGTCGGACACGGCAAGGTGCGACATGACCAGCACCGGGCGCAGCATGGGCCGGGCGTGCAGCCGGTCGAGCAGGGCGGGCAGGTCGGCTTCGGAAAAGCCCAGGCGGGCCATGCCGGTGTCGAACTTGAGGGCGATGTCCACCTGCTGGCCGGGGGCGGCGCGTCCGGCCAGCATTTCCAGCTGGTCGGCGGAATACACGGCGGGTACTATGGACCGGGCGACGCAGCATTCGGCGTCAGCGGCGTCCGTGGCGCCCAGCAGGGCCACGATGCGACCGGGAATGCCGCCGTCGCGCAGTTGGGCACATTCGCCCACGGTGCCCGCGGCAAAGGCGTCGGCCCCGGCGGCTTCCAGGGTGCGGGCCACGGGCAGAAGGCCGTGGCCGTATGCGTCGGACTTGATCACCGGCATGGCGGCGGGGGCCATGCGGCGCAATTTTTCGAAATTGCGGCGCAGCGCGCCAAGGCGCACGCGGACGGCTATCTTGTTGTAGGCTATGGTCATGCGAGGCTCCATGGTCGGGTCCGGCGGGGGGATTCGGTGTCGGTTCCGGCAGGGGAACGGTCCGGTGTCGGGATAAGGGGCTGGCGGCGGCTTTTCCTGCCGGGAAAGTTGTGGTAAACGACTGCGGTCCCGGTATTGTGCAGGGAGCGGTTGTACCCCCTCGCGCCGTGACATTCAACATCTTCGACACCCCGCCGCGCGCCGATGCGAGATGCCGTGTGCCGCGCGCCGGGGAACCGGAGCCCCACGTGACTTCATAAACCGGGCCCACGCCCGGATGATCCGGACCGCGCATGACAGATGGCAGACTCCGCCCGCTCGTCGGGTTCGCGGCATATGTGTTCCTGCTGCTTTCCGGCATTCTGTTTGCGGGCGGGGCGCACGCCCAGCAGACGCAGCCCAACGTGTTGCAGATGCGTACGGAGGACGATCGCGAGGTGACCTGGAACCTCACGGCAGATTCCGTCACGTCGCAGAACGACAGCAAGATCATCGAGGCCGAGGGCCGCGTGGCCCTGCGGCGCGGCAAGGACTATCTGAAGGCCGACTACATCCGCTATTATTCCGCCACCAACTGGGTGTACCTGAAGGGCAACGTCGAGGTGCACTTCGGCAAGGACGACATCGCCGCCGAAGAAGCCGAATTCGATCTGCGCAGCCGCACCGGGTGGATGAAGAACGGCCGCATCTTCATGGGTGAGCCCCACGCCTATTTCGCGGGCGAGCGCATCGACAAGAACTGGGGCGACCTCTACACCTTCACCAACGCCAAGATCACCGTGTGCGACGGCGATACCCCGGCCTGGTCGCTGACCGCCGAGGAAGCCGTGGTCGAGATCGACGGCTACGCCCGCCTGTGGCGCTCGAACTTCCAGGTGAAGAACAGCGACGTCGCCTATTCCCCGTATTTCGTCATGCCCGCCAAGCGCACCCGCCAGTCGGGCTTCCTGGTGCCGCAGTACGGCATCAGCTCTCGCGACGGTTTCTTCTACAACCAGCCGTACTACTGGGTGCTGGACGACACCAGCGACGTGACCCTGAATGAGTACTTCATGTCCGAGCGCGGGTTCATGCACGGGGTGGAGTATCGCTCCCGGCCCACCACGGACCAGACCACCTGGCTGCGCTTCGACTGGCTGTACGACAACCAGACAGTGGACGACGACGGCGACGACGACATCGACGGCAGCGACGGCCTGATCCGCACCAACCATGAACGGTACTGGCTGCGCGGCATGTTCGAGCAGCGCCTTGGCGACCCGCGCTGGCGGCTCAAGGGCGATCTGGACTACGTGTCCGACCAGAACTACCTGCGCGAGTTCAAGCGAGGACTTGGTGGGTTCGGTGATTCGCGCGACAACCTGTTCAGTCTGTTCGGCCGCGACATCAACGAGCGTGACCGCTACCGCACCAGCCAGATCATGCTGACCCGCGACTGGGACCGCGTTTCCGTGGCCTTGGGCGGTCGGTATGACCAGGACCCGGAACTGGGCAACGGCAACCATCCCTACTCGTCGGACTCGCTGCCCCAGCGCCTGCCCGAGGCCGACGTGTACCTGCACCGGGGCGCCCTGTTCGAAGGGCTGCCGCTGGAAGTGCAGGCCTCGGCGCAGTCGGTGTACTTCCACCGCCGCAACGGCACCCAGGGCGCGCGGCACGACGTGCATCCACAGGTGGTGCTGCCGGTGAACGGCAAGTACGGTTCGGTGATCTCCTCCGTGGGCCTGCGCCAGACCGTGTACGACACCGAACGCCGCGAGAGCCTGCCCGGCGACGGCGGCGATTCCTCGGGCGAGGCCCGCACCCTTCCCGACTACAACGTCGCGGCGTCGACGGAATTCGCCCGTGTCTACCGCGTGGAAAGCGCACCCCTCACCCTGTCGGCCGAGAACGTGGGGCAAACCCGCTGGACGGGCATCCGCCATGCGGTGCAGCCGCGCGTGGAATACAACAATCTCCCCCTGGAAGATCAGGAGGACAATCCTCGCTACGATGACGACGACCGCATCGGCGCCCGCAACGAACTGGTCTACTCCATCACCAACGTGTTCACGCGCAAGCGCGAAATGGTGCGCATGAAGACCGACAAAGAAGGCGTGGCAGAGCCGGACCTGTCCACCGACTACCTGGAGTTCCTGCGGGTCAAGCTGCAAAGCGGCTACGATATCCGCGAGGCCAACCGCGGCGACGAACTCGACACCTACGAGCGCCGCCCCGTGCTCGACTACCGGGCCGAGGTGGAATACTACCCGGTGGCGTGGCTGGGATGGCACAGCATTACCGCGTGGTCGCCTTATTCCGGCGATGTCACCCAGCACGACCACGGCCTGTCCCTCGTCGATCCCGAAAACGGGCGGCTGACCCTGGGCTACAACTGGCGCTCCAGGCTCGACGAGTACAGCAGGACGCGCGATTACGACATCAGCTCGCTGTACCTGCGCGGCGAAGCCTCGGTGTGGGGGCCGTGGAGCGTTGGGGGGGAATACCGCGTGGACATCGAGAATGGTCGTGACCTGGAGCGGATATTCGACATCATGTATACCCACCAGTGCTTCAAGCTCATCGGGCGGACCACCTTCGACCGCGACGAGGAACGCTACGAATTCCTGGTGGTGTTGCCGGGCCTCAGCGATTAGATGGCGGCCCAGCGTCAGTCTCTTGCGCATGTTCGCGTGGGCTAGGGCTGTCAGGTGCGGAGCGCCTGGTATGCGTGTCCGCCAGCATGTTTTTTTCCGCTCGGTTTGACAGGGCAAAAGTAACGGCGCCGCCGGGGTATCCCCCGGCGGCGTCTTCGTCTTTGGAATGTTTGGCGCGGTCTGGCGGCGTCCGGAGACAGGCGCGGCGCTACACCGTGTGCCGCCCGCTCTCGCGTTTCCACTCCGATACCATTTCGCGCACCATGGCCGCGCGCGGCTCCTCCACCTGCTTGAAGCGTTCGGCGAACACATGCAGGTGGGTGCCGCCGCGGGGCGTGAACAGTCCCTTCACCCGGCACCACAGCGGGTCCAGCGCCTCGGTCATGTGGTCGAGCACGGTGTTGGTGATGGTTTCCATGAACGACTGGTGGTTGCGGTACGCGAACATGTACAGCTTGAAGCTTTTCGACTCCACGCACAGTTGGTCGGGGATGTATTCGGTGACGATGGTGGCAAAGTCGGGCTGGCCGGTCACCGGACACAGCGAGGTGAATTCCGGAAAGGCGATGCTCACGATGTAGGGCCGGTCCGGGAAATTGTTGGGGAAGGCTTCCAAAATGTGCGGGCCGGGCCCGGCGTGCGGGTAGTCGGCCTTCACGCCCAGCGTGCGCAGGTGGGCGGTCTGGTCCTGGCTGCGGGTATGGGTGGCGTCGGCGGTGCCCGATGTGCTGCCCGATGTGCTGCCCGATGTGCTGCCGGATGCGTTGGCGGACGCGGAACCGGACGCGGGGGATGCGGACTTCCTGGTCATGCGATGTTCTCCCGTGGGAATGTGATGCCGCATTGTCGCCGCTGGGGGCGGGCTTGGCAAGCGGCGTGGACGGCGTCCGTGGTGGTACTGGCGACAACTACTCCCGGCAACAGAAAACGGTTGCCACGGCGGGCCATTGCGCTATCCTGAGCGGCAAACCGTCCGCCACGGAGGATGTCCCATGGCCGAGTCCCATGCCAAAGGAGTGGAAGAAGCGCTCTCGCTCGTCAAGGGCGGGCTTGGCGGCATTGCCGATCAGGTGGTGCCGTGGTTTTTTGCCAATATGCCGGACTATTACCTGCGTACCCACTCGGTGACGGAGCAGGTGCACCACCTGCAAGCCATCATTTCCGGCCGGGTGGTCACGGACAACCACGCCGTGCGCCTGGCCAGCCCGGACGGCCGCAAGATCACCTACATTTCCCCCTCCGCCTCGCGCGACCTGCACGGCATTCTGGCCGGTCTGCTGGGTGAGCACATCGAGACCGCGCGCATCTACACCACGGCCGATGGGCAATTGGGGCTGAACGAATTCCTGCTGGCCCCGCAGCCCCGCGCGGGCAGCCTGCGCACAGTCCAGGGTGACGACCTGTTCAGCGCCGCTCTGGACGCCATGCGCGCCAGCGGCGAGCTGCCGGAAACGGACATGCCTCCCTTTGCCGCGTTTCTGGCCACCGCCAACGCGGAATACGTGGAAAAATTCGACCCGGTGCGGGCCGCCCGCCACTTCCGGCTGCTGCGCGAGATAGGCGGCGGCGATGACACCGGCCTGCTCATCGAACAGTGCACGGCGCCCGCCGGGCCCGCCGGGCCCGCCGAGCCCGCCGGACCCGCCGGACCCGCCGCGTCCGAAGGGATAGGGGCAGCCGGGGCAGCCGCAGCCGAATTGTCGGCGGAGCCCTGTGACATCCGGCGCGAGACGCGCATCGTGGTGGCCATGCGCCATCCCCCGGCCACGGGCCTGCTGCTGCAAATCGCAAGGATCATGCGCCGCCTGGACATCACCGTGCACCGCGCCTACGCGGACACCTTCGCCGACGAGTCGGGCGAGACGGCCATCATGAGCTTTTACGTGTCGCACAAGGGCGACCTGATCCTGGACGATTCCGCCCTGTGGCAGAACCTGCGCAAGAAGCTGCGCCTGGTGAAGTGGTTTGCCCCGCATGAACTGGAAATCCTGGCCGACGAGGAATCCTGGCCCATCAAGCGCATCATGCTGTTGCAGGCCGCCTGCGGCTTTGCCCACGTGTTCCTGGCCAAGGACAACCAGTGGGCCTTCAGTACCCAGAACGTGGTGCGCGTCGTGCTGGCCCGCCGGGCCGAAACCGCGGCGTTGGTGGACTGGTTCGAGGCCCGCTTCGACCCCACCCTGGGCGAGCGCGAGGCGGCTGCCCGCAGGCTGGAGGCCGACGCAACGGACGCCGTGAATGCGGTGGCCGACGAGCGCGAGCGAGCCGTGCTGCTGATGATCCAGCGCTTCTTTCGCCATGTGCTGCGCACCAACTATTTCCTCGATACCATTTATGGCTTGTCCTTCCGGCTGGACCCGGAATTCCTGCCTCCCGCCTATCGCTACGAGGGCGAGGAACTGCCCTTCGGCATCTTCTTCTTCCACGCGCCGGGGGGCCTTGGCTTTCACATCCGCTACCGCGACATGGCGCGCGGCGGCGTGCGCGTGGTGCCCACCCGCACCCAGGAGCAGTTCGAGCTGGAATCGAACCGCCTGTATGACGAGGTGAAGGGGCTGGCCTATGCCCAGCAGGTCAAGAACAAGGACATCCCGGAGGGCGGGGCCAAGGCGGTCATCCTGCTGGGGCCGCTGGGCGACGTGGGGCTGGCCGTGGCCTCGGTGATCAACTCGCTGCTGGACGTGGTGCTGCCCGGCCAGGACACCCCGGCCCTGCCCGGCGTGGTGGATTACCTGGGCCGGGAAGAAATCATCTACTGCGGCCCGGACGAGAACATCCAGCCTGCGCACATCGCCTGGATGGTGGAACGCGCCCGCCAGCGCGGCTACCGCTGGCCCTCGGCGTTCATGAGCTCCAAGGCCGGGGCTGGCATCAACCACAAGCAGTACGGCGTCACCAGCATCGGGCTGATGGTCTTTGCCGAGGAAATGCTGCGGCATCTGGGCATCGACCCCTTCGCCCAGCCGTTCACGGTGAAGATCACCGGCGGCCCCAAGGGCGACGTGGCGGGCAACCTGATGCGCCTGATGTTCGAGGCCTATGGCGGCAACGTCCGCATCGTGGCTGTCAGCGACGGGCACGGCGGGGCCTGGGACCCGGACGGGCTGGACCAGTCCGAACTGCTGCGCCTCGTGGATGCCCAGCGCAGCATCAGCGCCTTCGACCCGGCTCGGCTACGCGGCGAGGGGGCGTGGGTGGCCACGTCCGACACCCCGGAAGGGGTGCGCCGCCGCAACACCCTGCACAACACCGCCCACGCGGACATCTTCATTCCCGCCGGGGGGCGGCCCGATACCATCAATACCCGCAACTGGCACGACTTCTTCGACCGGGGCGGGGTGCCCACGGCGCGTGCCATCATAGAGGGGGCCAACCTGTTCGTGGCGCCGGAGGCGCGCAAGCGCCTGGCCGAGCGCGGGGTGCTGGTGGTGCACGGCTCGTCGGCCAACAAGACCGGGGTCATCTGCTCTTCGTACGAGGTGCTGGGCGGCCTGGTCATGACCGACGAGGAGTTCATCGCCCACAAGGAACGCTTCGTGGCCGAGGTGCTGGACATCCTGCGGGTGCGCGCCCGCGACGAGGCGCGCCTGCTGCTGGCCGAGATTCGCCGTTGCGATGGCTGCAAGGCCCTGCACGAGATTTCCGTGGATGTCTCGCTGGAGATGAACGCCGTGGCCGACGCGCTGTACGCCGCGCTGGTGGCGCGCGGCGAACCGGTGGAGGCGGACCCGGCCCTGCGCCAGGTGCTGCTGGGCTATCTGCCCCCGGTGCTGGTCGAGCGCTTTCCCGAGCGGATATTCGAACGCATTCCGTTGCGTCACCAGTACGCGCTGGTGGCCGCGCACACGGCCTCGCGCATTGTCTACGCGGAAGGCGCGGGCTGGCTGGCCCCGCTGGCGCGCCAGCGTGACGCCGAAAGCGTGGCCCGGGCCTGGCTGCGCGAGGACGGTCGCATCCGCGACCTGATCGCGGCGGTGTCGCGCAGCGGGCTGCCGGAAGCCACGGCCGTGGTGCACCTGCTGGAGCGCGGCGCGCGCAAGCGGGCCACCGAAGAGGCGCTGGGGCTGGAATGACCGCCACGGGCAGCGCACCGTGCCAGCCCCGCGCGACCCCGCACTGCCGTCGCGGGGGCAGGCGCAGCACTTGCGGGCTTGATTTTTCGCGGGGGCTCGCCCAATATGCCTGTCCGTTTCCGGGGGCGCGGGCAGGCGCGCACTGTCCGAAGGCGGGAAGGAGGTTGCTGCCGTGAACAGGGAAGGACAACACAAGGACGGTCCGCTGAAGGACCGTTACAGGCGCGGTTTCGTCGAGGTCATGTGCCCCAAATGCCGCACCACGCGCATCATCGTGGTGCCGGAAGAGCCCATGCCGCGTTGCGAGAACTGCCGCGTCGAGATGATCGTCAAGGAAGTGCTTACGGAAGGGAAGTACTAGTCCTCGCCGGGGTTTTCGTCCTCCGAAGCGTTGTTCGCCGGGGGAACGGAATTCCTGCCGTGCGTACGGGATGCACACGGCATCCACAAAATTTCAAAGCGGGCTCCCGTGGGGTCCGCGCCGCGCCCCGCGCGTTTTGGGCGGATTGCCGACGCCCGCCGTGCGTCGGGGCGCGGCATCGCGTTGCCGGTTGTGGTTTTTCAACGATATCCGATGGAGGAACGCATGAAACTGTTCAAGCTGCTGGCCGCCATGCTGCTGGCCGTGCTCGTCGCCGCGCCCGCCATGGCCGCCGACATCGAGCTGGCCAAGAAGTCCACCCTCAACGAAATCGTGGCGCGCGGCGAACTGCGCGTCGGCTTCGACGCGGGCTACATGCCCTTCGAAATGACCGACAAGAACGGCAACTACGTCGGCTTCGACATCGACCTCGCCAAGGAACTGGCCAAGGCCATGGGCGTGAAGTTCGTGCCCGTGAACACCGACTTCGACGGCATGATCCCGGCGCTGCTCAGCGACAAGTTCGACATCATCATCAGCGGCATGACCGTGACCCAAGAGCGCAACCTGCGCATCAATTTCGCCGATCCGTACATCGTGGTCGGCCAATCGGTCATCGTCAGCAAGAAGCTGGAAGGCAAGGTCAAGACCTGGGAAGACCTGAACAAGCCGGAATACACCGTGGTCTCGCGCCTTGGCACCACCGGCGAGGAAGCCGCCAAGCGCATGCTGCCCAAGGCCAAGTACAAGTCCTTCGAAAAGGAAGCCGACGGCGCGCTGGAAGTCATCAACGGCAAGGCCGACGCCTGGGTGTACGACATGCCCTTCAACGTGGTGTTCATGGCCGAGCAGGGCAAGGGCAAGGCCCTTCACCTGGACAAGCCCTTCACCTACGAGCCGCTGGGCTTCGGCATCAAGAAGGGTGACCCCGATTTCCTGAACTTCCTGGACAACTTCCTGAGTCAGATCAAGAACGACGGCCGCTACGACCGCATCTACGGCAAGTGGATGAAGTCGACCGAGTGGCGCGCCCAGGTGCAATAGAGGTCCAATAAGCGGATAGCTTCGGCAGGGGCGGGCACCCGCCCGCCCCGCCATGTCCGCCATGTCCGCCATGTCCCGGCCCCACGGTTTTGCGCGGGCGCGGTTCCTTCGTTTCTTCCCGTCACCGGGTAAGGGCAGCGAACCGCCCCCGCGCGAAGCCATGCGGCTTTCGCCGCGCCCTGGCGCGGCCATCTCCCCGGCGCTTTCGCCGCCCGCTGGGTTTCGCACCCCTGCGGTGTGCGCGGCCGCGCCGCAAAAGGAATCACGATGACGCAGTACAGAGGGCTGGACAAGCCCAAGGGCAGGAGCTTCTTCCTGTTCTGGAAAGCCATGTTCGTGGCGGCCATGCTGGCGCTGGTGGCGTTCTTCTGGGTCGCCTCCTCGTCGGTGGAATACATCTGGCGCTGGAACCGGGTGCCGCAGTACTTCTGGGTGAACGAGGCTTCGGACGTGCGTTCCGAGGCCGAGGGCGATGTGACCATCATCGACCGCCAGGGCACCGAACACCGCGTGGTGGTGCGCGACTCGAAGGGCGAGGAGCACCCCCACCTGCTGCCCGGCGAGGGCAAGGTGCTGGTTTCCTCGGGCGATTTCGCCTACCGGGGCGACGTGCTGGGCCGCTATCAGCTGAACAGGCCCGGCATCCTGCTGGAAGGGCTGTGGGTAACCCTTGAAGTCAGCGTGCTGGCCATCATCGGCGGCATCGTCATCGGGGTGGTCACGGGGCTGTGCCGCATCTCCATCAACCCCATGCTGCGCTGGGGGGCCATCGCCTACATCGAGATCATTCGCGGCTCGCCGCTGCTGGTGCAGATATTCCTGTGGTATTTCGTGGTGGGCACGCTCATCAACGCGCTGCTGGAGCACGTGGGCCTTGGGGGCATATCGCCCTTGTGGTACGGCGTCATGGCGCTGGCCCTGTTCACCGGGGCGTACGTGGCAGAAATCGTGCGCGCGGGCATCCAGTCGGTGCACCGGGGGCAGATGGAGGCCGCGCGCTCGCTGGGCATGAGCTACGCCCAGGCCATGCGCAAGGTCATCCTGCCCCAGGCCTTCCGGCGCATCATGCCGCCGCTGGCCGGACAGTTCATCAGCCTGATCAAGGATTCGTCGCTGCTCGGGGTCATCGCCATCCGCGAACTGACCAAGGCCACGCGCGAGGTGGTCACCACCTCGCTCCAGCCGTTCGAGCTGTGGATCGTCTGTGCGGTGCTGTACCTTGTGCTTACCTTCACCCTTTCGCTGTTCGTACAGTACCTTGAACGCAGGGCCATCCGATGATCAATGCCACCAACGTCCACAAGTTCTTCTACACCCCCGACAAGCTGCACGCCCTGCGCGGCGTTTCGCTTACCGTCGCCCCCGCCGAGGTGGTGGTCATCATCGGCCCTTCCGGTTCGGGCAAGAGCACGTTTTTGCGCTGCCTGAACCGGTTGGAATACGCCGACGAAGGCTCCATTCTCATCGAAGGGCGCGACATACTGGACCCCGATTGCGAGATCAACGAGGTGCGGGCCGAGGTCGGCATGGTGTTCCAGTCGTTCAACCTGTTTCCGCACCTGAGCGTGCTGGAGAACCTGACCCTGGCCCAGACCACCGTGCGCAAGCGCGGCAAGGCCGAGGCCGAGAAGAAGGGCATGGAACTCTTGCGCAAGGTGGGCATTGCCGAAAAGCACAACGTGTACCCCGACCAGCTTTCCGGCGGGCAGCAGCAGCGGGTGGCCATTGCCCGCGCGCTGGCCATGGACCCGAAAGCCATGCTGTTCGACGAGCCCACCAGCGCCCTGGACCCGGAAATGGTGGGCGAGGTGCTGGACGTCATGAAGAACCTGGCCCGCGAGGGCATGACCATGGTGGTGGTGACGCACGAGATGGGCTTTGCCCGCGAAGTGGCGGACCGCGTGGTGTTCATGGACCAGGGCAGCATTCTGGAAGTGGGGTCGCCGGACAAGTTCTTCACCGCGCCCGAGCATGACCGGACCAAGTTGTTCCTGAGCCAGATATTGTAGGTTCGGTCAGGCCGCGTCCTTTCACCCTCCGGCTTCCGACCCGGAGGGCGCGAAGCGTGGCCGTCAGGTGAGCTTGCGAGCTTGCCCCAGCCGTAGGCGAGTCAGCGAGCCGTATGGATGGGGACAGCAACGAGACGGCCATCAAGGACAACGCGTCAGATTTCGCCTTTGCTCCGGTCACGAACGAGAAGAGTGAGCCGCGGTCACCACCCGTAACACTCGCGCGGAGCGCTCGCGTAACGGCTGCGGCGCGCTCCCTTCGCAAAAGGCGCATCTTCCTTGCCGGAGAACGAAAATCCTGCGGCCTGGCACAGCCTGACGCGCCCCGGCTTGGCCTCTGAAAGGCAAGGGCACCACACGTCGCACAGACAACTACCGGGGCATTCCATGCAATGGATGCCCCGGCTGTCTTCACGACGCGCCCCTCTCTGGGGGTGGGCAGTGCCCCCTGTTGCCCCCGTGCGGCGTAACGGGTAGAGTCGCGCCCATCCGCAGATCGTCTGGTGGCGCGCCTGGTGACGTTTTTGGCGTTTGGGGTGCGAGGGGTTGCCGTGAATCATGAATTTCTGGCCTTTCTGGGGCTGGCAGCGCTGCTGGTGGTAACCCCCGGCCCGGACACCATGCTGGTGGTGCGCAATGCGTTGCGCGCGGGCGCGTGGGGTGGCGTGGCCACCACGTTCGGCTGCGTGTCGGGGCTGCTGGTGCATGTGGTGTGTTCCGGCCTTGGCGTGTCCGCCGTGCTGGTGCATTCCGCCGGGGCGTTCCATGTGGTGCGTCTGGTGGGGGCCGCGTATCTGGTGTGGCTGGGCGTGCGCGCCCTGCATGGCGCGTGGAAGGGCGGTCCTGATGCGCCCGATGCATCCGATGCACCCGATGCCCCCGATACGTTGACCGCGCCGATGGCATCGGGTGCAGGCAAACCGGCAGGCACCGCGACTTCCGGCCCGGCCCATTGGCGCGCGTACCGCACGGCATCGCGCGGCATGATGCGCCGGGCGTGGGCGGAAGGCTTTCTGAGCAACGTGCTGAACCCCAAGGTGGCCGTGTTCTATCTGGCCGTGCTGCCCAACGTGGTGGCCGCAGGGGGCATGGCGGGGGCCGATGGCGCCTCCGGGGCGGTCGTGCTGGGCGGCGCCTTTGTCCGGGCCTGTCTGTTCGGCGGCATGCAGGCCGTGGTGGCCGTGCTGTGGTTTTCGTTCCTGTCCGTTTCGGTGCACCGGGCGCGCGCCACGCTGCTGCGCCCCGGCGTGCAGCGGGCCCTGGAAGGCGGCGTGGGCGGGCTGATGGTGGGCTTCGGCCTGCGCCTTGCCCTTGATCGAGGATGACCTCTGATGATCGAGGATGACTGCGGATGATCGGGGCGACCTCTGGTTGACCGGCCGCATGGTCTGGTTCCTTTGGGCCTGATTGGCTTCACCCGCCTCACCTGTGCATGACCACGCACGGCACGCCGTGCGGCAGCTTCAACGGAGGTTTTCATGCGGCGAATTGCCATGCCGGTTCTTGTTCCGGCCGCCCTCATGCTGGTCCTGTCCCTTGCCGGATGCGGCGGGCGCGGCGGCCTGTCGCATGTGGCCACTGAACCGTTGACGGGGGCCTGCCAGGCGCGTTGCCAGCAGGACGACGAGTACGGCGTGCTCACGCGCAACGGCTGCATGCGCGGATGCGAGGCAGCCCAGGTGCGCTTTCCGCTGCGCGGCAGCCACTACCTGTCAGAGGAAGCCTGCGTGAAGGGCGTGGAAGCCCTGAATGTGGACGAACAACTGCGCGCCATGGACCTCTACTGTGAAGACACCTGGGTGAACATCCACACCCGCAAGGGCTGCAAGGATGCCGCGCAGGCCTTCTATGACGCCATGGGCGAGCATCTTTGCCGCCCCGACGCTCGGTAGCGCCAACAGGCCCCGATCGCGCAAGCGTTCGTTCGTGCCGCTTCGGGGGGGAATCCGAATCATGTCCACGACGCATATCGCATGCAGGGAGGCCGCCATGGGCGACGACCGCGTGATGCTTGACGTTGCCACCATGCCCGTGCCCAAGGGGGGCATCATCGCGCTGGCCGCTGGCCCCGTGGGGCTGCCGGGCGCGTTGCCCGCCCTCTCCGCCGTGCAGGCAGACGTGGTGCTGGGGCTGGCCGTGGGTGCCACCCTGCATGACGCCCTGCTGGACCCCATGGGCGACCCGTTGTTCCGGGTGGTGGGGCGCACCTTGCTGCCCCGTTCCGGTTCGGCGCATGCCGGGGCCTGCGTGTTCGTGGAAGCCCTGCGCGACGAGCCGGGTGGCCGGGTGCTGCACCTGCTGGCGCGGCGTCAGGGGCGCGCCCTGGCCTGGGTGACTCTTTCCGACAAGGGCGCGGCGGGCCTGCGCCAGGACGCCAGCGGCCCCACCATCGCCGAGATGGTGCGCGGGGCCATGCCCCTGTGCATCGAACGCGGCTACCTGCTGCCCGACGACGGCCAGCGGCTGCGCGCCCTGCTGGTGGACCTGGCCCTGACCCAGGGCTACGACCTCATCCTGACCACCGGGGGTACCGGCATCGGCCCGCGCGACGTGACGCCGGAGGCCACCCTGGCCGTCATCGAACGGCGCCTGCCCGGCTTCGAGCAGGCCATGATGGCCGCAAGCCTGGCCAAGACGCCCAACGCGGTCATTTCGCGCGCGGTGGCGGGCACCCTGGGCGGGGCGGTCATCGTCAACCTGCCCGGCAGCCGCAAGGCCGTGGCCGAAAACCTTGCCGCCGTGCTGCCCGCGCTGGCCCATGCGCTGGACAAGTTGCAGGGTGATCCTGCCGAGTGCGGCGGGTAGATCAAACCCCTGTCGATACAGGGTATCGCATGCCGGGGGCATGCATCACGGCGATCATATCCAACAATCAACCGGCACCGTAGTTGCCGGAGCGAAGGAAACGGCCATCGCGCATTTCGGGGGAAAGTGCGATGGCCGCCCGTCCCGTCAGAGACACACGCATGCAGCAGCCTTTGCAAGTCAGGCTCATCGACCTGACCGTGGCCTTTTCCCGTGCGCTCGACCTGGTGAGCCCGGCCGTGGCCGCGCATCACGTGCACGTGGGGTTCATCGCCGCGCGGCTTGCCGAGCGCCTTGGCCTGCCCGACAGGGACAGGTGCGAACTGCTGCTGGCCTCGCTGATGCACGACGCGGGTGCCGTGCCGCTGAAGGCGGCGCTGGAAGGGCTGCTTTTCGAGCAGGACATGGATTCGCACTCCCGCGCCGGGGCCGTGATGCTGGGCACCTGCCCGCGACTGGCCGAGGCCGCGCGCCTGGTGCGCCATCACCATGCGCCGTGGTGCCACGGCAAGGGGGACGACGGCGTTCCCGCAGCCGCGCACATCATCCACATGGCCGACAGGATGGATGTGCAACTGCGGCGTGGCGAAGACCCCGCCCGCCAGTTTCCGCGCGCCATGGAACGGCTGGAGCGGGGGCGTTCCATCCTGTTCCGGCCTGATGCGCTGGATGCCCTGTACGACCTGACGACCGACCCGGCCTTTGCCGCCGGGCTGCGCGCGCCGGAATGCCATCTGCACACCGGTGCGGGCGGCAGGCTGGAAGAAGAGGTTCTGGATGCCGATGGCATAATCTCGTTTTCCACGCTGTTCTCGCTGGTCATCGACTCGCGCAGTCCCTTCACCGCCACCCACTCCAGCGGCGTGGCGGAAACGGCCCGCCTGTTGGCCCGCTGGGCCGGGTTTGACGGCCCGCAGTGCAAGGCCCTGTACGTGGCGGGCTTGCTGCATGACATCGGCAAGCTGGGCGTTCCGCTGGACATCCTGGAAAAGCCGGGGCGCCTGGACGATGAGGAAATGCATCTGATGCGCCGCCATGCGGAGCACAGCATGGACATTCTGGCCTCTGTCCCCGGCTTCACCAAGGTGGCCACCTGGGGCGCGCTGCACCACGAACGCATGGACGGCAGCGGCTACCCGTACGGGCTTGCGGGCGACGACCTGCCCCTGCCCGCGCGCATCGTGGCCGTGGCCGACGTGTTCACCGCCATCGCCGAGGATCGCCCCTACCGGGGCGGCATGCCGCCCGACGCGGCCCGCGCCGTGCTGCGCGACCAGGCCCGCGACGGCAAGCTGGACGCCGAGCTTGTGGACCTGCTGCTCTCGCGGTACGAAGAAATGGATGCTGTGCGCCGACAGGCGCAGGGGCTGGCCCGCGACGAATTCGACCTTGTCCGTGCGGCGCTGGAGCATGAACCCGACAACGCAACGTGCCGGGAAACGGCGGCGTAGACCACATAACCGGGCGGACCCTTACATGAATCCCTTTTCGCGCATTGCGGCCATCTGCCGCATGATCAAGATCGAACACTCGGTGTTCGCGCTGCCCTTTGCCTATGCCGGTGCCTTTCTGGCTGCCGGGGGCTGGCCGGGCCTGGTGCCCCTGCTGGTGCTTACCGTGGCCATGGTGGCCGTGCGTTCGTTTGCCATGGCCTTCAACCGCCTGGTGGACCTGAAGTACGACCGGCTGAACCCGCGCACGGCGGGCCGCCCGCTGGTCACGGGCGAAATTTCCGTGGCCTGGACCGGGGCGTTCACCGTGTTCATGGCTGTGCTGTTCGTGGTCGCCTGCGCCGGGATGAACCGGCTGTGCCTGTACCTTGCCCCCGTGGCGTTGCTGGTTGCCGCCTCGTACAGCCTGCTGAAGCGCTTCACCTGGCTGTGCCATTTCTTTCTGGGCGGGGTGCTGGGGCTGGCCCCGGTGGCCGGGTGGATCGCCGTGGATCCGCAGTTCACCGTACCCGCCGTGCTGCTGTTCTGGGGGGTATTGTTCTGGGTGGCCGGGTTCGACATCCTGTATTCGTGCCAGGACATGGACTTCGACCGGTCCATGGGGCTGCACGCCGTGCCCGCCCACTTCGGCCTGCCCACCGCGCTGGTGGTTTCCGCCTTCTGCCATGCCAACGCGGCCATCTTCCTGCTGCTGGCGGGCTGGTCCGCCTCGCTGGGCTGGCCGTGGTACGCGGTGTGGGCGGTCATTGCCGGGGTGCTGACGTGGGAGCACCGCATCATCAGCCCCGACGACATGTCGCGGGTGAACATGGCCTTCTTCACCCTGAACGGCGTCATCGCCTTCATGGTGCTGGGGGGGGCGTTGCTGGGACTCTACTTCGGCTAGAACGGACGCCACGGGTGCCCTCCGGCCCTGGCGCTCTTCGGTTTTCACCGCCGGGAGGTCCTCCATGCGGCTGAGCATGGCGCAGGAATACAACCGCCGCAGGGTGCAGGCCATGTACGGCTGGCAGGTGGCCGTTCCCGTGCCGTTCGACGGCATCGGCATGGATGGCGAGGCGGCGGCGCGGCTGCGCGAAGCCGCCGCGCAGGTGGCCGCCGATGCGGGCGTGCCCGTGGCGCTGGTGGCCCGGCGGCTGTTCGATTACGCCTACCGGCTGGAACCCACCGGCACCCTGGTGTTGCTGGTGGGGGTGCCCGAACGGGGCGTGGAACTGTTCGTGGAGATGGGCGCGCAGCACTGGCGGCCCGTGCGGCCCGAAGAACGCGCGCCCGACGACCATGAGCCTGCCGACCAGGAACCCGACGCGCAGGCACGTGACGGGGCGGCACCGGGGGGCAAGCCCGACACCGCCAGGCAAGGTGGCGGCCACAGTGCCGATGCGCCCGCCGGTGCCCATGGCCTGCCCGTGATGCATATTTCCGACCTGATGGGCGGCCCGCGCCGCCGGTAGCCCCGGCACCTGCCTGGCCACCCCCTTCGCCCGTTCCCGGCACATCGGGAACCGGCATCATTCACGCAAGGACAACAAGGAGAACGCGCATGGCGCGACGCAGGATACCCGACTCCCTGCCCCCGTCCGGGGTGGCGACAGACAACGACATACGCGACGTGAGCCGCTCGCAGAAGAAGCGCGAAAGCAACGCCATGCAGACCCTGGGCCAGGAATTGGTCCGGCTGCCCGCCTCCAGGGTTCGCTCGCTGGGCCTGCCGGATGAGCTCGAACGGGCGGTGCTGGAATGGCACGCCATGTCCACGCACGAGGCCAGGCGGCGCCAGTTGCAGTACATTGGCCGGGTCATCCGGGAAGGGGGCTGGGAGGCCGTGTCCGCGCAGATGGGCGAGGTGCGCGCCGTGAAGCAGGCCGAGGATGACGATTTCCACCGCATCGAGGAACTGCGCGAGGAACTGCTGGCCGCCGGGCCAGACCGCCTGCAACCCTATCTGGAACAGTGGGCCGACGTGGACCCGCGCCACCTGCGCCTGCTGGTGCGCGACGCGCTGGCCGAACGCGCGGCCGGCAAGCCCCCCCGTGCCGGGCGCGCCCTGTTCCGGCTGCTGCGCGAGGTGGCCGAGGAATAGCCGCTCCGTTCCTGCCGCTTTGCAAAGAAGACGCGCCGGGTGCTTTCGCATCCGGCGCGTCTTGTCGTTGGTCGGGAGAAGGCGGCGGTGCACCCTGCGGGCATCGGCTGTCCGGCTGCGCGGTTGTCCGGTTGCCCGGTTCCCAGATACCTAGATACCCGACTGGCGCAACACCCTCAGGGTATGCCGGGCCACGGTGACCACGTCGTGCAGCACCGTGCCGCCCAGCAGGCGGTCCAGCAGCCCGGCGGGTTCCTCGTGGCCGTCCGCGTCGACGCGCAGCGCCGTGCCGAAGCGGCCCAGCATGCGGCGGTGCAACTGGGTGCCCAGTTCCGGGTCCGCGCTGGAAAGGGCGCGGCACACGGCGGCGGCGGTGCGTTCCGGCGCGCTGGTGAACTGGCAGGCGCGGGCCACGTGTTCGTGCAGGGGGGCACCGGGGGTCAGTTCACGTCCAGCCAGCAGCGCGGCCGCCGCATCGTCGATGCGCCCGTCGCGCAGCAGGCGCGCGGCTTCCGCCAGCAGGGGATTGGGCGTGTCCGGGGGCGATTCGGCCAGCAGTTCGGCGAAGATATTCTGGGCGCGCCGCCATTGCCGGGCGCGCGCGTATATTTCGCCCGCGCGGCTGCGGAATTCGCGGCTCTTGTCCAGGTCACCCTTGCCCCGCCAGGCATCGGCCAGCCCCAGGCAGGCATCGGCGTGCAGGGCGTTGTAGCGCAAGGTACGGTTGAAGGCGGTGATGGCCGCGTCCCATTGCTCGCGCAGCAGGTGGGCCGTGCCTTCCAGGAAATGGGCCTCGGCTTCGTCGGCGGCTTCGGTCGCCGCGTTGGCGAACCGCTCCAGGGCCTGGTCGAATTCCTCGTCCGACAGCATCCGCACGCCCTCGGCCACGGTGCGTGCCGTGCGCGTTTCCAGCGCGCGCCGGGCGCGCAGCAGTTGCCCGTCCAGCGTATCCACGGTGTACGGGCGGCCCAGAAAGCCGCTGCATCCCGCGCCGATGGAGGACAGCACCGCCTCGCGCGTGGCCGCGCTGGACACCACCAGCACCGGCAGGTCGAGCAGGCGCGGGTACGAACGCAGCAGTTGCAGCAGGTCGAGGGCGGTCATGTCCGCCAGTTGCTCGTGGCAGAGCACCACGTCAAACGGAGGGGTCGCATTGCCAGGGGAAGGGGCCGTGTCGTGCTCTCCGGGGCGGGCGCGGCGCTGCCGGGCCAGCATGCGTGCGGCGGCTGCGCCGGATGTCAGCACCGCCACGTTGCGGATGCCCGTCTGGCGCAGTGCGCGGCGGTCCACGGCGCTCAGTTCCTCGCGCGGGGCCAGGATGAGCGCGCTGACGAACCCGTGCGCCGGGCTGGCGTCCGTGCGCGGCACGGTGCCCCACGACGTTTCCGCGCGCACCGCATCCACCAGGTCGGAAAGGCTGGCCGCGCCGCGTCCGGCCATGCGCATGGTGGGGGGCACGCCAAGGGCCGCGAGGCCGGTGGCGGTAACGCCGTCTAAGGGACGGGGCGGGCGGGGCTGACGGGGTGCCTTGGCCCGCGCGGACGAGTCCAAGGCCTGTAGCGCCTGGGCCGCCGTGGCGGCAAGGCGGTCGGGCGCGCGATGGGCCGGGGTGGCGTGTCTGGCTGCGGACTGCATGTGTGGCCTTCCTTCCGGGGGATCGCCCCGTGTACCGGTTTCATCGGCGGCAGCGGGGGAAACTTTAGCGTGGCCGGTACATGCGGGCATTTTCGGCATCCGGAATGACAACGGCCCACCCCCCTCGCGGGGGCGGGCCGTTGATGAATGGCATGCGTGGATGGGGCTATTTCACGAAGGGCAGCAGCTTGCCGACACGGACGGGACGCACGGATTGCACGCCGGGCGGCGGGGGATCGGCAGCCAGGTCGTCGCCCGCGCCATGGCTGGCGGCCCGGCCTGCCCTGCTGGCAAGGTCGGCAAGCCCGGCAAGGGCGGTACGCTCGGCATCATGGGCCGTGGCCAGCGCAGCGCCCAGCCCGAAGCCGGGCGCGGGCATGCCGTAGCGCGGATCGCGGTCGTGCACGGTGCCGCAGGTGGCGCACTGCCATGTGCCCTCATGGGCGACAAGCCGCACCAGAACGCCATCACGGTTGTAGCAGCTCTGGCAGAACGGCCCCTGCTTGATGTTGCCGGTGATGAGCCAATAGCAGAACCCGTCAAAGACAAGATTGCGCGACAGGTAGAGGATGTCCTCGAATTCCTGCACCTGCATTTTCAGCATGGTGTTTTCGTCGCACAGGGAAACGTAACGCGACTGCATTTCCATCAGTACGTGCCGCGCTTCCTCGGTCTTGCCTTTCATGAACAGGTCGTGAATTTCCTTGAATCTGTAATAGTCGAGCATGGCCGCACCTCTGCGGGATGGGGAACCGGTGGCCGGACAGCCGCGGTACATGGTTCCCATCGGCAGTTCGGGGCGGAACTTTAGGCCGGGGTGCGATGCAGTATCCGTAAGGGGGGGAAGCGTGAAGTGGAACAGCCCAGGGGCTTTCTCCAAATTAGGATTTTTGTTCGTTGGCAAGGAAAACGAGCCTGCCATGAGGGAGCATACTCTTGCTGTATCCGACTGAGCCTTAGCCGTTAGGCGAGCAAAGCGAACCTTACGGATAGGGACAGCAGAGCCATGGCAGGTGAAGTTTGACCGCGTTGCGCTCGATGCCCGTAAAGCTCGCAAGCTCGCTTAACGGGCACGCTGTGCGCCCTTCGGGTCGGTTAGCCAACGGACAAAAAGACAATTTGGAGGCACCCCCTAGCGGGCGGTGCGCACCAACCGCTCCACCAACTGCCGCTGGGTCTGTTCGGCGGCCTCGATCTCGGCAGGTGAAAGGCCCGCGCCCAGGGCCACGGCGCGGCGCTTTTCGGCGGACACGAAGTCTTCCTTGCGGTGGGCGTCGTTGTTGATGACCAGCCGGGCGCCCGCCGCGCGCGCGGTGATGGCCACGTGGCCGTTGGACAGCGCGTGCGCGGGGCGGGTGGTGATTTCCAGCAGCACGCCGCGCTCGGCGGCGTAGGCGGCGTCCTCTGCGGTGAGCAGGCCGGGGTGGGCCAGCACGTCCGCGCCGCCCTCGATGGCGGCAAGGTTGGTGCCCGTCTCCACCACGTCGGCCAGCGACTGCCCGTGCACCACCACCAGTTGCGCGCCTAGGGCCCGCGCTTCCCTGATGGCGTCGGGGATGAGGGCCGGGGGCACGTGGGTCAGTTCCACCCCGGCAAAGACCTCTATGCCCGCGTACAGCCCGTACTGGCGGGCCATGGGCAGCACCTGGCGGAGGATGAGGTCCATGTTCGAGCCGTCGGCGTGGTCGGTGAGGGCCACGGCGCGATAGCCCGCAAGACGGGCGAAGCGCACGGCGGTGGCGGGTGTCATGGAAGAGTCGCTGAAGCAGGTATGCACGTGCAGGTCGATCATCGGGGTGGCTCCGGGCGTAGGCGCGCGCAGGTGCCGGCGAGCGGGCATCCGCCGCGTGCCTGCGGTGTTCAGGCTGCGAATGCGGGTTGCCCGTGCGGGGTGTGCGGGACGGTCGCGCGCGTGAGGGAATGGTGGGCCACCGCTACACCACGGGCGGAACCGGCGCAACCCCGCGCCCGGTGCATGGGCCAGGTGCCCGGCGGCGAAAGGAGAGGAAGGGGGACACGGGAAGGCAGGGGGGCGGAAGCGTATGACGGCAAACGTGACCGGGGGCAAACGTGACCGGGGGCAAACGTGACCGGCGGGCGCTGGCGACCTGTCGGCGCGTGAAAGCCGCGCCCCGGCGGGACACCGCATGGCAACGACGGCCCGGTGGCGTCGGCCTGCCGTCACGCTACATGCGGTACTTGGTTTCCGGGTCCAGCGAGCGCAGCAGTTCCGCCAGTTGTTCTTCCAGATCGTGGGGGTCGCGCGGGTGGTCTGCTGACGGGTCTGCTGACTGGTTCGGGGCCTGGTCAGCCTTTGGATGCGCGGCGTTCGGATCCCCCACGGCCTCGCGGACGCGGGCTATCTGCTCCATGCTGATGGGGCTGCCCGCCTCGCCGTCGGCCCATGGTGGCTGGCCCGCCTTGCGGCGCACGCCGCGCCGGGCGGTTTCCTCGCGGGCCATGGCCGACGCGGCGTCGGTGGGACGGCGGACGGCGTTCTCGTCCAGATTGGGGCGCAGGCGGTCTTCGGCGGCGCGGCGCAGCACGTCCTCGCTGACGAAGATGGGCACGTCGGCCCGCAGGGCCAGGGCGATGGCGTCGGAGGGGCGACAGTCCACGCGGGTGCGCGAGCCGTTCAGCAGAACGTCCAGTTCGGCGAAGTAGGTGCCGTCGCGCAGGTCCACCACGTCCACGGCCACCAGTTGCGCCCCCAGCGAGCGCAGGGTGTTCAGCAGCAGGTCGTGGGTGAGCGGGCGCGGCACGTCCACGCTGTTGAGCGCGATGGAGATGGCCATGGCTTCCATGGCCCCTATCCAGATGGGCAGCAGTTCCTCTCCGGCCTCGCGGCGCAGGACGAGGATCGGCGCCTTGGTGGCGTCGTCCAGCGACAGCCCCACGACCTTCATTTCTATCATGGGATACCAGCCTGTGCGCCCCGGCGGGCGTCTTCGCATGGTGCCTGCATCTGTACGGCCAGTACGGCCATTCAGGTCAGTATGGCCTGCACGGGCTTGCGGGCGATGCGGTGCCGAAAGCGGATCATGCCCGCAAGACTCCGCGCAGCGAGTGCTTCTTGGCCTCGACGATGGTGACCGGCACGATGTGCCCCAGCCAGCCTTCCGGCCCGCCATCGGGCCCGCGTTCGGGCCGGCGTTCAGGCCCGCGTTCAGGCCCGCATGCAGGCCTGACGGGCAGCACCACGTTGACGAGTTGCCCGTAGGGGTCGCGTCCTTGCCAGCTTTCGCCGCCGGGGGTGCCCGCCGCGCCGTCATGCCCGATTTCATCCCCATTGGCGGGGGGCATGCCGGGCTTCCTGCTCATGCCGTCCAGCAGCACCATTGTGTGCAACCCTACCATGTTCCGCAAGCATTGTTCAGTATAATCATTCTGCCATTCCTGCAGGCGGGCCAGGCGGGCGGCCTTTTCGGCGGCGTCCAGCTTGCCGGGCAGCATGTCGGCGCGGGTACCCGGCCTGTCGGAATAGCAGAACGAGAAGCTGGCGGCAAAGCCCACGGCCCGCATGGCCGCCAGGGTGTCCTCGAAGTCCTGTTCCGTCTCGCCGGGAAAGCCCACGATGATGTCGGTGGAAAGCTGGATGTCCGGGCGGGCAGCCTTGAGCCGGTGCACGATATCCATGTACCGGGCCATGTCGTACTTGCGGCCCATGGCCTTCAGGATGCGGTCCGACCCGGATTGCAGGGGCAGGTGCAGGCGCGGGCACAGGTTGTCCAGCGTGCCGAAGGCGTCGATGACCTCCGGCGCGATGTCCTTGGGGTGCGGCGTGACGAAGCGCAGCCGGTCAAGGCCCGGCAGGGCGGCCACCCGGTGCAGCAACTCGGCGAAGGTCACGGCCTTGCCGTCACCCGCCGCCGTCGCCATGGTCGCCATGGTAGCTTGGCGGGCGGCTTCCGCGTCCTGCCCGTAGGAATTGACGTTCTGGCCGAGCAGGGTGATTTCCCTGGCGCCGCGTTGCACCAGTTCCGCGCATTCGCGCACCACCGCGTCGGCCCCGCGCGACTTCTGGCGGCCCCGCGTGTACGGCACGATGCAGTAGGCGCAGAAGTTGTCGCACCCCTGCATGATGTTCACGAAGGCGGAAGGGGCCACCGGCCCGGCATCCAGTTGCGCGTCGCGTTCGGGGTATTCTTCGGAAAAGTCCAGCAGCGAGACGCGCAGGCCCGGTTCCGCGCACAGCCGTTCGATGGCCTGGGGGGCCATGGACGAGCCGTCGCCGCCGAACACCAGGCGCACCTGGGGAAAGCGGGTGAAGAACCCGGAGCCGATCTGCTGGGCCACGCAGCCGCCCACCACGGCAAAGGCGTCGGGCAGTTTGCGGGTGGCCTGGCGGATGCGCCCGAGCACGCTGTAGACCTTCTGCTCCGGCTTGTCGCGCACCGAGCAGGTGTTGACGATGTTCACGCGGGCCTTGCCCAGGGGGGCCTCGGTAAAGCCGCGTGCCACGAGTGCCCTGGCCAGCCAGTCGGAATCGTTGACGTTCATCTGGCAGCCGAAGGTCAGGATATGAAAGGTACGGTCGCTCATGGTCCGGTGGTATGCTGGTGAAAGGCCGGGATGCCCCGGCACGGGTGAATGAAGGGGGTGGCGGCGGCGCCAGGCTATTCGGTGCCCTTGCCGTTGGCGGATGCCTGGGCCTGTTCGCGTCGGGCCTTGGTGCGTGCGTCCTCGCGGCCGCTGTGCTCGCCCGCCAGGTAGAACAGGGCGATGGGCGCGATCAGGCAGACCACACACCACAACAGCGGGTTGCGGCCCTGCCGCCGGGCCAGAACCGCCGCGCCAATGCCCGCGCCCGCCCAGATGAGCGCCATGTACACGTAGCCGGAAGTGGTGAAATCCAGTTCAAGCATGGGGTGTGGGGGTTGTGGTGCAGGGGGCGGCATGCCGTCGGCTGGGAAAACGGGGAAAACGGAAAGATCAGATGGACCGGGGGAGGCCAGGAAACCCGTCGGCCACGCCTGGCCCGCCACGGATGGTTCCTTGAGGTAAGGCATTCATGGGGGGGGCGCAAGGGGTCAAATCCTACTTGCGCAGTAGGATAAAAGCGGTATAGTCTCGGCATTGAAGACGAAGTGTCGTCGCGCGCCGGTGGCTGCCCCGGCGTTTCCCTTCACATCGTGCGCCGCGCCTGCGGCATGCCGCCCACGCGGGGAGGATTTCCCATGAAAAAGTACAGGGTGAAGGGGCTGCAAAGCCCGGATTGCGCCGCCACCGTGACCACCTCCATCCAGACCAGGGCCGGGATCGAGGAAGTGAACGTGAATCTGGCCACCGGCGAGATCACTTACGGCCCTGCGGTGTGCGTCGATACGCGCATGCTGCGCGAGGCCGTGGAGAGCGCCGGGTACACGCTGGAGGAAGAAGAGGCGTAGACGCATCCTTCCGTGGTGCGCGTCGTATGGCGCGCTCTGCGGTGCCGGATTTGCTTCGCATGAAGGGGCGGGGGTACAGGCCCCCGCCCCTTCGCATTTTCAGTGGGTGCGCAGCGGCGTTCTGGCCGCTATTGTTCCGGCATCACCGGTTCGGGGCCGTCCTTGACCAACTGGTAGTAGGGCAGGATGTCCGCCCCGAAGCTGAGCTTGAACCAGCCCCTGCGGGGGCTGTTCACCCCTTCCAGGTCCACCTCGGTCACGCCCGCGCGGGCCAGTTGGCCGAAGGCGTCCCACAGCACGGCGGTGCCGCAGGGGGTGTTGCGCAGGTGCGGGTCGCCCGCGCCGAACAGGTAGTAGGCGCGCTTGCTGTCCATGCCGAACAGGGCCATGGCCGCCAGTTCCCCTTCCGGGGTGCGCGTGGCGAACAACCGGCCAAAGCCCCCCGCCAACACGGCGGCGGCCAGGTCGCGCAGTTCGTCCAGCCGTTCGCGCTCCACGTCGATGGACTGGCGGGCCATGGTCAGGGCGTAGAAGGCCGAAAGGTCGTCCGGCGTGGCGTCTTCGGTGGTGCGCACGCCGGTTTTCAGCGCCTTGCGCACTTCCTGGCGGCGCGAATAGGAAATTTCCGGAAACAGGGGCACGTCTTCCGGCGTGGCGGCATCGGCAAAGCCCGCAAGGCTGGCGTAGGCGGTGTAGCGCACGTCCGCCACGTACTGGGGGGCATCGTCCCTGCCGTAGTTGTGCCACAGGAAGGGCCGGATGTCGGTAACCTGCGGCGACAGGGCCAGTTCCACCCGCGCGTAGCGCCGCGACAGGGCGGCGGCCACGTCCGTGGCGATCTCGAACCGCTCGGACAACACCGTGGAGCGGTTCTGCTTGTTGGCGGGCGGCGCGAAAAGAATGCCGTTGTGGATGACGAAGTCGTGCTGCACCGCGCACGTGCCGTCCGCCGATTCGGTGACGGCCACGGCGGCGCGGCGTTCGTTGCCGTTCAGGCACCAGTACAGGCGGCTCGGCTGGCGCACGGCGGCCAGATATGCGGACAGCGAGAAGATGGTGCCGTTGGGGGATGCCTCGACAAAGGCGTCCCACTGGGCGCCGGGGGTGGTCTCTTCGAGACGGTATTGCGTGGTCACGGGGGCTCCGTTGGGTGGCGCGGGAAGGCTGCCGGGCCGCGCGCAGCGCGCGGCGCACCGGTGGGCGCGGGAGCGTCGCCCGCAGCCGCGCGAAAAATGACACCGCTGCCGCCCGCCGTCAATATGCGGGGCCGCTCGTGCCGGAAGGTACAAGGTGGGGGCGGGTGAGGACGTTTTTTACGCCTCCGGCGCGGGCAAGGGGCTTCGCCCCCTGCACCCCCATCATGTAAAGCCAATATAGCTGATTACGCGTGCCCTGTGGCTATGCGACGTGCAGTTGAATGCGCTGTCCCTGTTCGTTCACGTGCCCGACAGACCGGATTGCTGCATTCCTTTGCGGGGGTGCAGGGGGCGAAGCCCCTTGCCCGCCGGAGGCTGAAAGAAACTGTTTCCGCAGGGGGATGCGGTGTATGTCGCACCGAAACCTGTCAGGCCACCAGAACCCCCGCATACCCCACCACCCGCTGCATATCGCCGCTGACCTCGCCCGAGGTGGCATAGGCCACCACCCGCGCGGTCTGGGCGCCCATGTCCAGTGCGGCCAGCAGCCCCAGGGTGGCGGGCAGCACGCCGCACATGGAGATGCCCCTGTCGCGCACGGTGGCGTACAGGCCCATGGGGTCCAGCGCCTCGATGCGGGCCAGGGCCAGGCGGTCCAGCCGGGCGGCATCGGCATGGGTGACGTAGTGGCTCATGTCCGACGACACCACCATGGCCACCCGCCGTCCGGCGGCCTCCATGCGGCGCAGTGCCCCCGCCAGGGCCTGCGAGGCCTCGCGCAGGGCCTGCGGGTCCGGCTCGGCCACGGCCACGGGCACGATGGCAAGGTCGGGCGTGTATTCCTGCAGGAAGGGCAGGACAACCTCTATGGAATGTTCGCGCACGTGGGCGGCGGTATCGCGGGTGAAGCCCGCGTCCGATTCGGCCAGGGCGTCGGCCAGGTCCTCGTCCACGGGCACCGGACCGAGGGGGGTGTGCCAGTTGCCGCCCGGCCAGACGGACAGCGGCGCCCCAAGCCCGGTGTGGTTGGGACCCAGCAGCACGATGGTGTCGGGCAGGTTGGCCGCCCCCAGGGTCTGCCCGGCCACCTCGCCGGAATACACGTAGCCCGCGTGGGGCACCATGGCCAGCAGGGTGGGGGCGGGGTCGCGCGGGGCGGCGGCAAGGTGTTCGCGCACGGTATGGCGCAGCAGGTCCGGGTCGTCCGGGTAGAACATGCCCGCCACCACGGGGTTGCGGTCGATGGCGTGTCCGGTGTCCAGATGCCTGTCGTGCATGGCGGCCTCCTGCGGGAAAGGGCGGACATACGGAAAGGGGTGGCCTGTCCGGTGGCCTGTCTGGCGGCCTGTCCGGTGGGATGTCCTGTGGGCTGTTCGGGCAATCCGCACCAACGCGGAACCACGCCGGTGGGGCCGTATCCGTCCTATGCCAGATGCGCGCGAAAACGGAAACAGCGGAGATGGGGGAAGCGGGACAAGGCCGGGCGGCCGGGCGGCGTCGGGCACGGCATCTGTGGCGGTCTCCTGCTGCCTGGCCGCTGCCTGGAGGTGCCGGGCGCTACTGCTGCGAGTCCTGGGTGAAGCCGGAAAGGCCCTTGGTCACGTCGGTGGTGCGCAGTTCGGACGCGGCCATGCGTCCGTACAGCGACTGCGGGTCGCGTCGGGCCAGGTCTTCCAGGGTGGTCTTCCAGGCGTCCACGTTGCCCATCTTGCGTTGCAACCGCGCCACGCGATAGCGCATGGCCGCGTAGCCGGGGTCGGAATCGGGCACGTACTTGGCGTACTGGTCGGTCCAGTCCAGCGATTCGCGCAGGCGGCCCGCCGCCTCGGTGATGTCCATGAGCGAGAGCAGGCTTTCCTTGATGCGCGGCGTGTCTTCCTTTTCCGGGCTGGCCTGGGCCACGGCAAGGAAGTCGGACAGGGTCTCGCGGGTGAGCAGGTAGGCCTTTTCCAGTTCGCGCTTGCGCTCCGCGTCGCGCGACAGGAAGTAGCCCACGTAGGCGCGCTGTTCCTGGGGCAGGTCCTTGCGGTCGTACAGGCGTTGCCACAGGGGCACGGCCAGGTCGGGGTGGCCCAGGTTTTCCTGGGCCAGGGCCAGCGCGTAGTCCGCCTGCTTCTGGACCGGGTCGGACAGGTTCCACCCGGACACGCCCTGCATCACGTCGGCGATGCGCTGCCAGTTCTGGGTTTCCAGATACACCTTGAGCGCCAGGGCCAGCACGGTTTCGCCGTGTTTGGGATCCTTCGGCCCCTTCAGGAAGCCGTCCAGCATCTCCAGCGCCTTCTGGGGCTGCCCGGTGTTGGCATAGCTGAGGGCGATGGCCACGTGGGTGTCCACCGACAGATCCTTCTCGTTCTCCTGAATCAGCGGGTACTGTTCCCACAGTTGCAGGATGCGGCCATAGTTGCCGTCGGGCACCGCTTCGGCCACCATCTGGGTGAAGCTTTGCAGCGCGATTTCGCGCACCTTGGGCAGCATGTCGCTGCCGGGGTGGGCCTGGGTGAATTCCACGGCAGATGCCAGCGCCTCGGGGAACTGGCGGTTCCACAGGTACCACATGGTCAGCTTCAGCCGGGCCAGCGGCACCAGCGGGCTCTGCGGATGGCCGGAAATGATGGTGGTGTACGCCTGCACCGGACGGGTGTTGTCCGGCCGCTGGAACACCGAGACCATCTCGGCGATGCTCGGCGTGTCGTGGATGCCTTCCTCGGCAAGACGCATCAGCGAGATGAGCCCGCCGTCCTTGTCCGGGAAGCGGCGCACCGCCTCTTCGTAGATCACCCGGGCGGCCTCGGGCTGCTTCTGCTTGGCCAGGATGTCGCCCTGCCGGGCCAGCACGGTGTCGATGTCGTCCGCGTCGGGATTGATGTTGTAGTACAGCCAGTAGTTGGCGCGGGCATCGTCCAGCTTGCCCAGGTGGTCGGACACGTCGGCGGCCACGGTGAGCAGTTGCGGATATTCCAGGTAGAAGCGGCCCCAGCGCTTGTCCACGAAGTCGAGGATGGAGGCGGCCTGCTGGTAGTAGCCCAGTTTGTACAGGGTGCGGGCCAGGCTGACGGAGCCTTCGCGCACGTACTTGCTTTCCGGAAAGTCCTGCACGATGGACTGGAACTTGTCCGCTGCCTTCTGGTAGTCGCCGCGTTTGTAGGCCTCTTCGCCCGCGTAGTACATGGCCAGGGCGGCGTTTTCGTCGTGCGGGTACTGGCGCCGCAGCAGGTTGAAGTAGCCTTCGGCTTCCTGCGAGTTGCCGATGCGCGTGTTCAGCAGGCCGAGGCGCAACAGGGCCTGCGGCACCCGGTGCGACTTCAGGTTGTAGTTCATGGCCTCGCTGGTGGCCGTGATGATCTTGTCGAAGACGGGAAGAATGTTGTCCTTGTTCTGCGCGTAGAGCACGTCGCCGATGAGGTACAGCACCTCCTCGTACATGTCCTTGGGCGTGTCGCGCAGGCCCTTCAGGGTTTCCAGCAGTTCCATGGCCTTGGGATAGTCGGCGTTGACCATGAAGGTCTTGGCCTGCTCCAGCAGGTCTGCCGGGACCGGCGGCGCGGGAACGGGATTGCCCTTTTCGTCCACGTACACCACCTGGGTGGCATTGCTGGCGTTGGTCGCGGCCTTGCCTTCGGCCACGGCCTGCGTGGCCTGCGGCGAGGTGGCGTTGCCGGTGACCGGGGGCGTGGGCTGGCCGTCGGGCTGCGGTGGCGGCGTGGGACCATCGGGACGGGGGGCGGCGGACTTGCGCGCCTCGCCCTGCCCCTTGGCCTGATCCTTATCCGGTTCGCCCGCCTGATCGGGCGCCTGGGCCACGGTTTGCGGCGTGGCGGGTTGCGCATCCTGACTGGCCGTGGCGGCGGGACCGGCTTCGCCGCGCGAGGGCACCGGCGTGGGGGGTGTGGCCGGGGCGGACGCAGCCGCTTCCTCGGGCCATTCGGAAGGGCCGCCGGAGTTGATGCGCGCCCGGACGGAATAGGGCACGGCAAAAAAACTGCGCGGCTGTTCGGGGGCCTGCGCGGGGGCCTTTGCAGCGGCCTGAGGCGCGTCGGGTTGCGGCTGCGCCGGGGGCGTGGCGCCGGTCTGGCCCCCGGTCTGGCCCCCAATCTGGCCTGTCACCTGCGCGGGGGGCGCTGTGCCCGGGCCGGGAGAAAGCTTGCCGATGATCCCGCCCGTTGGCGCGGCCTGGGCAGGGGGCTGGCCGGTCTCGCCGCCATCGGTGATGGCGCGCTCGACCACGCGCGGCTGCCGGGCGCCGTTCTGGGCCGGTGCGGGAGCGGTGGAGGGCGCCGGTGCGGGAGTGGCGGGTGTTGCCGCAGGGGCGGGTAGCGCCGTCCGGGGTGCCTGTTCAGCAGGTACGGTGTTGGATGATGCCGGGGCCGGGGCCTGGGCAGGGGGCTGCCCGCCATCGGAGGCTGTCCAGCGTTCGCCCATGGGGTCACGGAAGATGTCCACCACCACCCTGTCGGGGGCGGGCCGGGTGACCACGTAGCCGAACCCCGGCGTGCGCGTGTCGATGCGCAGGCCGCCGGGCTGCGGGGCCACCTCGCCCACCAGCGCCGCGCCTGCCGGGTCCGCACCGCCCATGCGCGCGGGGGCCGCGCCCACGGCACGCGAGGTCAGCGACAGGGTCTGCCGCCCGGTGCGGGCCACGTCCACGTCGCCGGGGCGATCGAGGGTGATGGTCACCCGCTCGCGGTCGGGCAGGCCGCTCCACTGCCACGAGGCCGCGTACGCGGCCGTGGCGGGCGGCCCGGCAAGGGCCGCGATGAGGAGCAGCCGGGCAAGACCGGCGGCGGAGGGTCGTTTCACGCAAAAATCCTGTGCATGTGCGCGTACATGGGCATGCGGCAGGGGCTACATGCCGCCCGGCATCGCGGCGGGAAAAAACCGACGCGGGCATTAACCCCTAGCAAAAAACGTGCAGCGGCGGATACCTGCGCCCGTTTCGCCCCTTTCGTCCGGTTCACGGTGGTGCGTCCGGCGCCTCTTGTCCGCTCCGTACCCGGACCGTGCCAACCCGCTCAGGCCTCCGGATGACGGGGCGCGGTCACGAGTCGGCCCGTTTCTTCTTCAGCTTCTCGATGAGCGTGGTGCGCTTGATACCCAGGATTTCCGCCGCCTGGTTCTTCACGCCTTCGGCCATGGTCAGGGCCTCGTCCAGCAGGCGTTCTTCCACCGTGTCCAGAAAATCCTTGAGGTTCAGGCCCTTGTCACGCAGGTCGGTGATGGTGGGCCAACTGAAGCCCGCAGGCATGCCACCGGGCGCGGCGCCCCCGGCCACGGGCAGCGGGTCGGGCGGGGTCGGTTCCGGCAGGGAGACGATGTCGCCCACCTCGTCCAGGATCTTGCGGGGCAGGTCGGCGGGGGGCACCACGTCATCGTCGGCGAGGATGCTGAGCCGCTCCATGAAGTTTTCCAGCTCGCGCACGTTGCCCGGCCACGAATAGGCGGCCAGCACCTTGCGCGTGTCGGGCGCAAGCATCAGGCAGCGGCGGCCCTTGCGCTCGCAGAAGCGGTGCATGAAATGATCGGCCAGCACCAGGATGTCGCCGCCGCGTTCGCGCAGGGCGGGCAGGTGCAGGGGGATGACGTTGAGCCGGTAGTACAGGTCTTCGCGGAAGCGCCCGGCGGATACCTCGCGCTCGAGGTCGCGGTTGGTGGCGGCCACGATGCGCACGTCCACCTTCTTCACCCCCGCGCCACCCACGCGCTCGATTTCCTTTTCCTGCAGCACGCGCAGGATCTTGACCTGCAACGTCAGGTCCATCTCGCCGATTTCGTCCAGGAAGATGGTGCCGCCGTCGGCCAGTTCGAACCGGCCGGGCCGCGAGCGGATGGCATGGGTGAAGGCGCCCTTCTCGTGTCCGAAGAGCTCCGATTCCAGGAGTTCCTTGGGGATGGCACCGCAGTTGATGGGCACGAAGGGCATGGACCGGCGCTGGCTGTTGGAATGCAGCGCGCGCACCAGCAGTTCCTTGCCGGTGCCCGATTCGCCCGTGACCAGCACGGTGCTGTCGGTGGGGGCCACTTTGGCCAGAATGCGGAAGACGTCCCTGAGCGATGTGCTTTGGCCAATGATGCCGCTGGTGTCGAGATCCATTCCCTCTCCCGGAAGGCTCGCTGAGTGTGTCCCGCTTCCCCCCGCGCCACCTTGATGCGCGCCCCGGCCCGTCGTGCCTGTCCGTCACGCGCGGCAGGGGCAACCCGTCATGTCGTCCGCTGCGTCGTCCGTTACGCCACCTGGCAGGCAGCCGTGCGTGCGGACCGAAAACCCGGCGGCACCGGCGTTGGAAGTCCGGAGCACGGGCGGCATGGCGCGTCTGGCTCCATCAGTGTCAATTCGCTGACGCGAAGTCAAGTATAGGAGCGAAAAAAGCGGCTTCGGCGTTCCGGCCCGGGGGAAGCACCACCCACGCGTCATCATGCCGCCACGCGGGCGCGGCGGTGCGTGCGGCAGCGCACGTACGGGACAGGGAACGCAGGGCGTTCGTGCCGGGCAGGGGGCGGCAGGCAGTACAGGCAGACGCACCGATGTGATGCACGGGGCGGGGCAGTATCCGGCAGGTGCGTACCTTGCCCGCATGGCCGCACCGCCGTATGTTCGTGGGGTCCCTCTCATCGGCAATCGTTGCGGCGCGCCCAGGTCGCCCGACATCTGCCAACGTCCGGCGGTTTCGCGCCCGCCCGGGAGTTTCCGTGCTCGACATCCTTTCCGCCCTGGTCCCGGTGTTCGGCATCATCGTGCTGGGCATGTGCGTGGAACGCATGGGCAGCCTGCCCAAGGGCACCCCGGCAGCCCTGAACCAGTTCGTGTTCCGGGTATCATTGCCCGCGCTGCTGTTTTACGCCGTGGCCCGCAAGACGCCGGAAGAACTGGCGCGCGGCGGCTTTGCCGCGGGCACGGTGGCGGGCATGCTGCTGGCCTTTGCGCTGGGCTACCTGCTGTGTTCGCGCTGGGGGCGGCGCCATGGCCCGGACGTGGCCGTGCTGGCCCAGGCCGCCAGCTTTCCCAACAGCGCCTTCCTGGGGCTGCCCATCGTGACATCGCTGGTGCCGGGCAACGACGATGCGGTGCTGGCCGGGGGCATGGTTTCCGTGCTGTGCCTTGCGGTGCTGCTGGTGACCATGGCCCGGCTGGAGACCATCCGCAAGGGCGGCGGCATGTCGTGGCGGGTGCTGCGCGAAGTGGCGGTGGCCCTTGGGCGCAACCCCATCCTGCTGGCCTCGCTGGCCGGGGTGGCGGTGAGCCTTTCCGGGCTGGGGCTGGCCCGACCGGTGGCCGCCATGGCCTCCATGCTGGGGGCTACCGCATCGCCGTGCGCGCTGTTCGGCATTGGCATGGTGCTGGCCGCGCAACTGACCGCCGAGGGCGCGGGCTGTCCGCCCGAGGGTATGAGGGATGGCAGCGGGGAATGCGACCCGCAGGCGCTTTCGCCGTTGGCCCGGCAGGTGGTGGTGAACAGCGTGAAGCTGTTCGCCCACCCGGCGCTGACCTGGCTGTGCCTGTGGGCGTTCGGGGTGCGCGGGCAGTGGCTGGGCATGGGGGTGCTGTTCGCGGCCATGCCCACGGCGGCGGTGGCCTACGTGGTGGCGGAAAGCTACGGCGCGGGCACGCGTGATACCTCGCGGGCCATTGTAGTAAGTACCATGCTTTCCGCGCTGACGCTGTTCGGCACCGTGGTGCTGCTGCGGCATCTGGAATTGTTGTAGCGGCCATCCTCCAAAAGGCGGGAGAAAGGCGAAAAAGAAGCGCGCCGCGTACCCTTTGGGGTGCGCGGCGCGCATGTTGCCTTGGCTCTGCCCGGCGCGTGCGCCGGTGAATTGCGGGGCGATGCCCCTTGGTTGCTGTGGGCCTTCCTGATTCTTTCGCTCACTTTTCAGATAGGCATCGCGCGGTGTGCGCGCAAGGCCCTTCCGGGTGGTGGCAGGTTTTCGTCCCTAGACGAACCTGTCCACCAGTATCCCCGTCATCTCGTCCCGCGCGCGCACCACGGCGGCGTTGGCCTCGAAGGCGCGCTGGTCCGTGATCATGTTCACCATTTCCTTGGCCACGTCGGTGTTGCTGCCTTCGACGAGGCCCTGTTCCACGGAAACCGAACCGTCTTCGTGCACCTCGCGGCGCAGGTCCATGCGCAGGGGGCCTTCGGTGGTGCTTTGGCGAATGTCCGCCACCTGCACGCCCTGTTCCTGCCCGCTCTGATCGGCAGAACCAGTTTGCAGGCGCACGTCGGAGGCACGGAATTCGTCCGTGTTCATGTTCGCCACGTTGTTGGCCGTGACGGCCATGGACGTGCCGAAGGCATCCAGTGCGCTGAGTGGTGTGCCGAATCCGTCGATCATGACGTGTCTCCTGCGTGGAGGCGGTCTTCCCCCCGTCTCCTGTCCCCATCCCCAAGACAGATACTAAAACCGATCACGCCGCCTGTCACGGGGGCGGGGAGAGAGTAATCGCGCACAGTGGATGCGGGGCGGTCTGGTGCCGTGTGCCGGGCACGCGTGAAAAAGGCATCCCCTGCGGATGGTTGCCGGGGATGCCTGCCGTGCGGGGGATCGGGCAATGCCCAGAGGGATCAGGCGGGGCGCGAAAGGCCAACTGGGCGGTGGCGATGCGGTGCCACACTGCCGCCGTTACAACATGATCTTGTCCGGCACGACCGCGTCCGGCGGCAGGGGCGGCTAGCCCTTGCGCACCTCTCGCTCTATGCTGGCGAAGGCGTTGTGGCAGTGGATGGATTCGAAGCTTTCCACCTCTACCCGGAACCACGCCACGTGCGGGTGGGCTTCCAGCCGCTGGGCCGCCGCGCGCACCACGTCCTCGACAAAGGTGGGGTGGGCGAAGGCGTCCTCGGTGACGTACTTTTCGTCCTCGCGCTTCAGCAGGGTGTACACCGGCGACGAACCCGCCGCCTCGGCCAGGTCGATGAACTCTTCCATCCAGCTGAACCCGGTCATGCGGATGGACATGCGCACCACGGCGCGCTGGCTGTGCGCCCCTTCGTCGCTGATGGCCTTGGAGCACGGGCACACGGTCATCACCGGCACTTCCAGTTCCAGCAGGAACGAAGGCTTGCCGTCGCCAAGCTCGCCCGTCAGGCGGCATTCGTACCACACCAGGCCGGAACTGGCCGTGGCGGGCGCGGCCTTGCGCACGAAGTAGGGAAAGCGGAACAGCGCATACGCCTTGCGGGCGTGCAGCCGTTCCTTCACGTCTTCGAGCAGGCGTTTCATGGAGTTGTAGTCCAGTTCCTCGGACCAGTTCTCCAGCGCCTCGACGAAGCGGCTCATGTGAGTGCCCTTGAATTCGGCGGGCAGGTCCACGCCGATGTCCACGGTGGCCACGGTATGCTGGCTGCCCTGGGCGCGGTCGCGGACCACCAGGGGCAGCTTGAGGTTCTTCACGCCCACGCGGTCGATGGGCATGGCCACCTGCGCTGGGCTGTTCTGTACGTCTTCCATGTGATGCCTGAAAAATCCTTAGGTGAGGTCTTGTCCGGTGGTCGTGAGCGAAAGCTTGCCGTGCTTCACGCCCTTGGTGGAAATGAGCCGCTGCGACAGCGCGCGCACTTCCACGCCGGGGCCCTTCAGCACCAGCACCTCAAGGCAGTTGTGATGGTCCAGGTGCACGTGCAGCGCGGTGATGATGATGCCGTGATGGTCGTGCTGGATTTCGGTCAGCCGCTGGGCCAGGTCGCTCTTGTGGTGGTCGTACACGATGGTCAGGGTGCCCGCGATTTCGCGGTCCGTGTCTTCCCATTCCTGCTGGACCAAGGTGTTGCGGATCAGGTCGCGGATGGCTTCCGAGCGGGTCTGGTAGCAGCGGTCGTCGCACAGGTCATCGAACTTTTCGAGCAGGTCGGAATCGAGGGAGACGCCGAAGCGGATGGTGCGGCCCATAACGGCTCCTGTGGTTGCGGTGGCGGTGTCCTGCGGTGAACGGGCGGTCTGGAGGCGGGGATATCCGAAAAATGTCTTTCAGAGGGGCATCCTCTACGCGTGCGGTGGACGCATCTCCCAGAGATGTATGGTGACACGTTCGGCCTGCCGGTACAGCGCATCCACCTGCATGGTGCGGGCGCAACGCGTGGTCCAGCCACGGGCCTCCAAGGTTTCCCGGAAGGTAGCGTACACGTTTCTGCCCGGTTCCGCCACCCAGACCACTCCGTCGCGTGCCACGGAATAGTCCAGAAAGTCGCTGACGGGTGCCACGAACCGGCGCTCGTACATGATGTCGCCCGCCCAGACCATGTCCAGCGAGCGGGCGGCCACGGCGGGCACGCGCCAGTCCATCACCGTCCACAGGGGCTGCGCCACGCCGTTGCGGGTGGCATTCAGCCGGGCAAAGCGCAGGGCCTCTTCCTCGTAGTCCATGCCGATGACGTGCGCGCCCAGCCACTGCCCCACGATGGCCGTAAGGCCCAACCCGCAGCCCAGGTCCAGGCAGCGGCGACCGTGCAGTGCGGCGCGGTTTTCGGCCAGCCATTCCGCAAGGCCAAGGCTGGCGGGCCACAACTCGGTCCAGTAGGGCAGCCGCTCGTCGTCCACGAAGGCGGCGCGGGCGGCGTCCGCCGTGCCGGTGGTATTCGCCACGGGGTTGGGCGTGTCGCAGGCGGCCAGTTCTTCCCACAAGGATTCGAGGTCGGCATGGCGTTCCAGCGTCCAGACGCGGCCACAGGCGAGCACCTCGACGACGGGTGCGTACGTGTCGGGTCGGCAGGGGGAGGCCGAAGGCCCGGGGGGGGGCGAAGACGGGGTGGACATGGGTGTTTCGGATAGCAGGGTAGCCTGCCCCCGTCCAGCGCCGGTATGGAGCGCGGAGGGGCGTGATGCCGCGTCAGGCTGCGCCGCCCGCTTCCGTCATGTACCAAAGAGTACACTCCGGTCGCGGTCGGTATGGAACGCGGAGGGGCGTGATGCTGCGTCAGGCTGCGCCGCCCGCTTCCGTCATGTACCAAAGAGTACACTCCGGTCGCGGCCAGCGAGCCTTCCTTGCCTGACACCCCTCCGCGCTCCATACCGTCAGTGAGCGGGCGTCGGGTGGGGGAAACCGAAAGACAGGGATTCGCTGGCAAGGGCAGGGGAGCGCCCGGTCAGGTGCGAGCCGCGATCACTGCCGCGCTGCCTCTGCGCTCCTCGTTGACCGGCGCGGGCCGTGGCCCTATGTTGCGGGCGCACACCACAACCCCGCGCCGATGCGCGGACGGGAGACACATGCACGACGCCCCGCTGGCAGGCCTGCACCGCCTTGTCTGGACGGCCCTGATGGCCGCGCTCATCGCTGTGGGGGCCATGGTCATGCTGCCCGTGGGGCCGGTGCCGGTGACCTTGCAGACCCTGTTCGTGGCGCTTGCCGGGCTGGTGCTCGGCCCTGTGCGCGGGGGCGGGGCCATGCTGCTGTACGTGCTGGCCGGGGTGATGGGTCTGCCGGTGTTTTCCGGCGGCAAGGCCGGATTCGCCCATCTGCTGGGGCCGACCGGGGGCTACCTGTTCGGGTTCGCCTGCATGGCCTGCATCGCCGGGTTCGGCGGGCTGCGGGGATTGCGCGGGCGTGAAGCGGGGGATACCCCCCTCCGTCCGGCCCATGTCGCGCTGGCCCTGTGCTGCTGCCTTGCCGGGCTGGCCGTGGCCTATCTGGCGGGCGCGGCCCGGCTGATGCAGGTGCTGGACATCGATGCGGGGTACGCCATGACCGTGGGCGTGCTGCCCTTCCTGCCCGGCGACGTGGTGAAGATCGCCCTGGCCGTGGCTGCGTGGCGGTTTCTGGCCGTGCGGAGGTTGCTGCCCCGATGATCGTCGCCAAGGGTTTGCGCTACACCCATCCCGGCACCCCGGCGGGCACTGGCCCCGCGTTGGACGGGGCGGAATTTTCCGTGCCGTCCGGCGCGCTGTTGTGCCTGTGCGGGGTCAACGGCAGCGGCAAGTCCACCCTGCTGCAACTGCTGGCCGGGCTGCTGCGGGCGGAAGGCGGCACGCTGGACGTGGCCGCGCTGCATTGCCCCGGTGGCGAGGCTGCCCTGCGCCGCCACGCCGCGCTGGTGTTGCAGGACGCGGACATGCAGATGCTGGGGGCCACGGTGGCGGAAGATTTGCTGCTCACCGCACCGCCTGCGCACACCCCGCAAGGCGCGGCTGCCCTTGCCGCCGCGCGCGAGGCGGCGGGCCGGTTCGGCCTTGGCGCGCACTGGGACAGCCCGGTGCATACCCTGTCCTACGGGCAGAAGCGCAAGCTGTGCCTGGCTGCCGCGTTGCTTGCCGCGCCGGGCCTGTTGCTGCTGGACGAGCCGTTCAGCGGGCTGGACCACCCGGCGGCACTGGAACTGCGCGACATTCTGGCCCGCAATCGGGCCGCCGGGCTGACCCAGGTGGTTTCGGTGCACGAACTGGAGCCGGTGGTGGACATGGCCGACCTGATGCTGGTGCTGGACGGGGGGCGGCAGGTGTTGTTCGGCCCGCCCGCCTCGGTGCTGGACAGGGTGCGCGCCCATGGCATCCGCCCGCCCTGTTCATGGACGGCGCGGCGCGAGATCGTTCCCTACGAATAGGAACGGCCCGGCAACGCCCCGGCGGCGTGCTTCTTGTCACGGTATCGCGAGCGACCGGAAAATCACGCGGGGCGCGAAGGCATCACCTTCGCGCCCCGCTTTCGCATCGGGAGTGTCAACGGATCTACCTGCTGCGCCCGGTGCCCAGCCCCACGCCCACCATGACGACGACGGCGGCCAGCATCTGGGTGGCGTTCAGGGTTTCGCCCAGCCACAGCCAGCCGAACCCCACGGCGGTCACCGGCACCAGGTTGATGAACGCGCCCACGCTGCTGGCGGGCAGATGGCTGGTGGCCCAGTTGAACAGGCCGAAGGCTCCCAGCGAGGCTCCGGCGCCCAGATAGATCACGGCCAGCAGCACGTCGGCGGGCCATTGCCCGGCACCGGCAAGCACGGCGTACGCTCCCGGCGCGAAGAACAGCGCCCCGGCCAGGGTCTGCAATGCCGTGAGGGTCCACGGGTTCCAGCGAAAGCTCCCGAGTCCCCCATGAGCCGACAGCTTGCGCACCAGCACCATGTTGCCCGCCGCGCAGGCCATGGCCAGCAGTTCCAGCAGGTTGCCCAGAAGCGGGTCGGGCGCGGCTTCGGTGCCCGCTCCGCCGGACAGGGTCAGCCAGGCCACCCCCGCGCACGAGAACGCAACCCCCAACCACAGGCGGGGCGAAGGCCGTTCGCCCAGGAACAGCCACGCCCCCGCGCCCACCAGCAACGGCACCGAGGCGGAAATGACTCCCGCCTGCGAGGCCGTTGTAAGCTGCATGGCATTGGATTCGCACAGGAAGTACAGACAGGGCTGCAACAGTACCGTGGGCAGAAGCAGCAGTTTGTGCCGCCGGGGCACGCCGCTCCAGAACCCGCGCCGCACCAGTGCACCCGATGGGGCCACGGCCAGGGTGCGGGAGGGGAACAGCCGGGCGGTGAAGGGCGCCAGCAGGGCCATGGCCACCATCGTGCGCGCCCACATCAGCGGCATGGGGCCAAGGGCCTGCACGGCCACCTTCATGGCCGGAAAGGACAGGCCCCACAGGGTTACCGCAGCCAGGGCCGCCAGGGCGGGCAGCAACAGCGTGGCGCGGGGTGGAGTGGCGTCGGCGATATCGGCGCCATCAGCGACATCGGCAGCAGGGGCCACACAGGGGGCGGAATTGGACATGAACGGCGTCTCCGTCGGTTATGGTGTGCGCCGGATGTACCGCAGTGCAAGGCGGTGCGTCTTGCACGGAGTTTTTGCAGGAAATTGCGGTGGCAACAGGGGAGAGGGCAGGCGGGGATGGCGGAGCCGGGTGCACGCGAAGGCCAAGCGCGGCACGCGCGCAGTCTGGCCATTCGCGCCGGGGGGGGCGGTGGCAGGGAGCCTCAGCGCGACAGGTACTGCCCCGGCGTGGCGCCCACATAGCGGCGGAAGGTGTTGGCGAAGTGGCTCTGGTCCACGAAGCCGGTTTCCTGCGCGGCGTCGGCCATGGCCCAGCCCCGGCGCAGCAGCAGCTTTGCCCGGTCCACGCGCAGTTGGGTATGGTAGGCGTGCGGGGTCATGCCCGTGGCGTCGCGAAACACCCGCAGCATGTGGAACCGGCTGAGGCCGGTGGCCTCGGCCAGGTCTTCCAGCGAGACCTTGTGCGCCAGGCGTTCGGCAAGGTAGGCGCGCACCCGGCGCACGGCGGCATTGCCGTCGCGGGCGGTGACGGCTTCGGGCCGCACCCCGCCGTGGCGGGCCAGCACCAGCGAGAAGGCCCCAACCATGGCCGACTGGCGGGCCAGCAGTTCCGCACCGTCGGCCACCAGGTCGCTGAGGCGCAGAAAGGCGCGCAGCACGTCGGCATCGGGCACGATGAGCCTGCGGAAGTCTGGCGGGCCGGCATCGCGCCCGCCCAGTTCCACGGCCACGCGGTGCAGCCAGTGCGGGTCTGCGTAGAACATGCGGTAGGTGGCGGGCACGCCGCGCTCCGGCTCGCCGCTGTGCACCTCGCCGGGATTGAACAGGCAGACCTGCCCGCCCACCACCACGGAACTGCGCCGGGAGCGGCCATGACAGTAGTTGGCCCCTTCCTCCATCAGGCCCACGGCGTACTGGTCGTGGGTGTGCTTGGGGAAGGTGTGCGCGCTGCGGAGCACCCGGTTGGTTTCCAGGCCGTCCAGGTCGTCGCTGCGCCAGTAGCGCACGTTTTCAAGGGGCTGTCGCATGCCGGGGTCCGTGGTTGCGCGGCGGTTCGTTGGGGGGCGTGAACGTTGCGGGCTGTCCTTGCCGCCGCAAAAGGGAAATCTTGCCTGTAGCTGGAGTCTGCCGGGTTCCGCCAGTGGGGTATTGCAGGAAATTGCGGCTGGGGTGGGGCCGTCGGCCCTGACGAATGCTGGTCCGCGGCCGCCCAGTCGCCTTTCTTCCCCTTGTCTCCCCTAGCGGTAGGCCTTCTCGAAAATCGCGATCACCGCATCCTCGCGCAGGTCCACCGGGGTGACGGCAAACAGCCCGCCCATGGTTTCGCGCGCGTTGCGGGCCAGGGCGGGTATCTCGTCGCGGGTCACCCCGTAGTCGGACATCTTCAGGCCATCCAGCCCCACGGCGGCGATGAGCTTGCGCAGCGCCGTGACAAGGGCCAGCCCCTGCTCGCGCAGTTCCATGCCCTCGATGTCCTCGCCCATGGTCACGGCAAGGTCCGCGCAGCGCTTGGGCTGGAAGCGGGCCATCACCTCGAAGTAGGGCAGGGACAGCATGACCAGCCCGGCGCCGTGCGGCATGGCCGGATGGTGGGCCGACAGGGCGTGCTCCAGCGAATGGTGCGAAATGCACGACGAAAGCGACTCGCACAGCCCCGCCGCCGTGGACGCCCACGCCAGCATGGTGCGCACCTGCACCGAACTGCCGTCCTGCACGGCCTGCGGCAGGAACTGGGAAATCAGGCTGACCGCCTCCAGCGCCAGCAGGTCGCTGGAGGGCTGGCGCGCCGTGGAAAGGTACGCCTCCGCCGCGTGGAAGAAGGCGTCCATGCCGGTCATGGCCGTTACCGCCGGGGGCACGCTGACCATCAGCATGGGGTCCACGATGGACAGCGCGGGGTAGGTGGAATCGTCGCCCCAGCCGATCTTTTCGTTGGTGTCCTCGCGGGTGATCACCGTCCACGGGTCGGCCTCGGTACCGGTGCCCGCCGTGGTGGGAATGGCCACCACCGGCAGGGCCGGGCTCTCTGGCCGCTTGCGCCCGCCGGTGCCGCTCTGGATGTAGTCCCAGTACGAGCCGGGGTTGGCGGCGGCCAGGGCGATGGATTTGGCGGAATCGATGGTGCTGCCCCCGCCAAGACCCAGCACGAAGTCGCAGCCTTCGGTGCGGGCCAGCGCCGCCCCCTCGTCCACGTGGGTCAGCACGGGGTTGGGCTGGATCTTTTCAAAGAGTACCGTGGTGCAGCCGCTCTGCGCCAGCAGGGCAAGCACCTTGTCCAGATGCCCGGTGTGGCGCATGGAGCCGCCCGCGCTGACCACCACCAGCGCCTTGCGGCCCGGCAGGCGGGTGCGGCCAAGCTCGGCCAGCCTGCCCGCGCCGAAGATGATACGGGTGGGCATGTGGAAGGTGAAGTCGAGCATGGCGGTCTCCTGGGGCTGTGCGCGGGGGGCGCGGTGGTGGGGCAGACGGTGTTGGTCTGATCTTGGGGCGATCCCGGCGTGATGCCAGCCAACTGCTCGCCAGACGCTCGCCGGACGCTCGCCGGACGCGCGGCGGTCGGGCTGATGGCCGGTCCGCAGTCAGGGGCAGGCCCGGCAAGCCGAGAGGAAAAACGCCCACGCGCCGGTCCGTATCGGTTTCGCAAGCCTTCTTTCGGGGCAAGGCGACCGGCGCGCGGGATGGATGTGTCGTCGTGGCGTGCGGCTATTTTTCCAGAAATGCCGTGTAGGCAAGGCGCGTGGCGTACAGGTCGGCCACGCTGGCGAGTTCGAACGGGCTGTGCATGGACAGCACTGCCGGGCCGAAGTCGATGATGTCCATGCCGTAGGCGGCCAGATACATGGCCACGGTGCCGCCGCCCCCGCCGTCCACGCGGCCCAGTTCCGCCATCTGCCACGGAATCTTGCGCCCGTTCAGCACGCCGCGCAGCCAGCCCACGTATTCCGGGTGGGCGTCGTTGGCCTCGTACTTGCCCCGGTGCCCGGTGAACTTGCAGAAGCACGGGCCGTGGCCGATGACGGCGGCGTTGAGTTTTTCGTGCAGTTCCTGCCAGTCGGGGTCGATGGCGGCATGCACGTCGGCGGACAGGGCGCGGGTGGCCAGCATCACGTCGCTGAGGCGGGCGGCGGGCTGCCACGCGGCGATGAGGTCTTCGATGCAGTATTCGAAGAAGCGCGACTTGGCCCCGGTGGAGCCTTCCGAGCCGATTTCCTCCTTGTCCCAGAACAGCACGCACTGCGGCTGCTGCGGGTTGTCCGCCGTCAGCAGGGCTTCCAGCGCGGCAAACACGCAGATGCGGTCGTCCTGCCCGTAGCCGCCGACGAGAGAGCCGTCGAGGCCCACATAACGGGCAGGACCGGCGGGCACGGCCTGCAATTCGGCGGAGTACAGGTCTTCCTCGCGGATGGCGTACTTTTCGTGCAGCAGGGCCAGCATGCGCGCCTTGATCGGGTCCTTGGGGGCGTCCTTCTTGGCGGTGCTGTCGGAGGAGGTGGCGTTGGCGGCTTCGGGCGCGGTGGCCGCATCGGCAGGGGCGACGGCATCCCCGGCGGTTTCTTCCGTCACCGGCTTCGGCATGGGGCGGTGCCCCAGCACGATATTCAGCTTTTCGCCCTCGAAGGCGTCGGCGATGGTCTGCCCGGCCTGCTTCTGGGCCAGATGGGGCAGCAGGTCCGCGATGGTGAACACCGGCTCCGCCGGGTCTTCGCCCAGGGTGATGCGCACCGATTCGCCGTTTTCCTTCACCACCACACCATGCAGGGCCAGCGGACGGGCCAGCCACTGGTACTTGCGGATGCCGCCGTAATAGTGGGTCTTGGCTTGGCCAATGCCCGCCTGTTCCTGCAACGGACGTTGCTTCAGGTCGAGGCGGGGCGTGTCCGCGTGCGCGCCGATGAGCCGCAGCCCCTGCGACAGCGGGACGCGACCCTTCTGGGCGATGAACACGGTCTTGCCCTTGAACACCCGGTAGACCTTGTCGTGGGCGAAGTTTTCCGTATAGCCCGCCGCGCGCAGGCGCGTGACCACGTAGTCCACGGTTTCGCGCTCGGTCTTGCAGCGGGACAGGAAGTCCACGTAACGGTCGGCCAGTTCGCGCATGGCGGCCTGGTGTTCGTCGCTGGCGTAGGCTTCCCAGCAACTGGTGGTCTCGAAGTCCAGTTTGTCCATGAAGGTTCCTTTCGGGGGAAATGCCCGTATGTGATGCGGCGTGGTGCCGCGAAGGTGTCGCAAGGGGCGTTGGGTTTGGCAACGCGGCGAAGGACTAGGTAATATCTCTTGCGGCGGGGGGCAACAGTGGGGTGGCCTGTCGGCGGGGGGATGGGGAAAGTTGTGCGCGGTTGCAACCGGCCTTTACGAAGTCAGTCGTGCGCTGTTGATCACGCCCGATTTCGTTATGCCTCCGGCGGGCAGGGGGTGTTGTAACGAACACCCCCTGCACCCCCGCGTTCCAGGGGCTCCGCCCCTTGGAACCCCGTGTCATCTTGCGCCGCGTTCCTTTCGTCGGCAGCTTCCCTCGGCCAAAGCGCCTTCGGGCGATCTGCCTCCGGGAACGCGAATGCGCGCAATGCTCTCGCAACCACGGCTATGCGCGGGTGCCTTTACCCATGCCCTCGTTGCGACGCATGTGCCGCCGCCAAAGCCCGGCGTCACACGCTTCTACGCACGCCACCTCTCCTTTGATCCAGCCCCACAATCAAAACATCTCACATTCACGATGGCGGAAGCCTCAACTTTACGGGTAGGTGCCGTAGAAGCCTTGCAGGCTTTTGCGTTCCCACCATCCTTAACCCCATATCCGCGCACGCCCCTCGCGTGTGATGCAACCGCCACTATGGCGGTGGCAACCTGCATGCGGCGATATGCGTCCGCAGCCGGAGATCGCCGCCGGAGGCCTTGCGACGGTGGAAGCTCCGGCGTTGCGGATGCGCGCCGCCGTGTCCGTGGGACCGGGGTGCCCATGCGGCGTTCGAGGAAAACGAGATGCGCGTAGAAGCGTGTGACGCCGGGCTTTGGCGGTGGCACATGCGCCGCGGCGAGCGCCGGGGGACCAGGGGGCGGAGCCCCCGGAGCGCGGGGATGCAAGGGGCCGCCGCTATGCGGCCCCTTGCCCGCCGGAGGCATAACGAAATCAAAAGCGGTCAAAAGGGCAGGACTGTTTTCGTAGAAGCCGCACCCAACAAAGCACAACCCCTCTTCAGTCTTCCACCGAAAGGGCTATACCTCTGCCCCTTCCTCCCGCCGCGATCTCAGCAACCCCTCGAAATACGCCACGGTCTTCCGCAGTCCCTCTTCCATGCTCACGCGCGGCTCCCAGCCCAGCTTTTCGCGCGCCTGGCTGATGTCCGGGCGGCGGCGACGCGGGTCGTCCTGCGGTAGCGGGCGGAAGTCGATGGTCGAGCGCGAGTTGACGAACTCGATGATGATTTCGGCAAGGTTCAGGATGGTGCGTTCCTCGGGGTTGCCAAGGTTCACCGGCAGGTGGGTGTCGTCCGGGGCGTGCATCAGCGCGGTCAGGCCGTCCACCATGTCGTCCACGTAGCAGAACGAGCGGGTCTGGCTGCCGTCGCCGTAGATGGTGATGGGCTTGTCCTGCAAGGCTTGCAGGATGAAGTTGCTGACCACCCGGCCATCGTTGGGGTGCATGCGCGGGCCGAAGGTGTTGAAGATGCGCGCGATGCGGATGGGCACCCCGTGCTGGCGGTGGTAGTCGGTGAACAGGGTTTCGGCGCAGCGCTTGCCCTCGTCGTAGCACGAGCGCGGGCCGATGGGGTTCACCCGGCCCCAGTAGTCTTCGGTCTGGGGATGGGTTTCCGGGTCGCCGTAGACCTCGCTGGTGGAGGCTTGCAGAATGCGCGCCTTGACCCGCTTGGCCAGCCCCAGCATGTTGATGGACCCGTGCACGCAGGTCTTGGTCGTCTGCACCGGGTCGAACTGGTAGTGGATGGGCGATGCCGGGCAGGCCAGGTTGTAGATTTCGTCCACTTCCACGTAGAGCGGAAAGGTGATGTCGTGGCGCAGCAGCTCAAAGCGCGGGTGGTCCTGCATTTCCTGCACGTGGTCGCGCGAGCCGGTGAAGAAGTTGTCCACGCACAGCACTTCCGCGCCGCGTTCCAGCAGACGGCGACACAAATGCGAGCCGATGAAGCCCGCCCCGCCGGTAACCAGAATGCGCTTGCGGGCCAGTTCCTTGAATTCGCCTTGCTGCATGGGGGTATCCTGTGCCGTCGGGCTGAGGGGTGGCGGGTGGATGGACGGGCCGTGTGAAAAAAATGCTATCCGCGCCGGGCGCGCGGCGCGCGTCCGCCCGTGGCGGCGGGCCGGGGCAGGCCCAGTGCTTGCGCCAGCGCGGCAGCCACCAGGGGAAATTCCGCATCGTCCAGGGTGCGCGGGTCCAGCCGGAAGGTGTCGTCCTCCAGCCTGCCGACCAACGGGAGGGCGGGTGGAGCGACATCCAGCAGCCGTTCCTTCAGCGTGGTGGCGGAACAGCCCGCCGGGGCCACGCTGACCAGCGTGGTGGGCAGGTCGCGCTCCGGAAAGGAACCGCCCCCCACCCGCGATACGCCGGGGGCAAGGCCGATGGCGGCAGCATCGCCCAGCGCGGCGCGCAGCCGGGTGGCCAGTTTGCGCGCCCTTTTCGCCAGTTCGTCCGCCGGGGCGGTCATCATGCGCAGGGTGGGCACCTTGCGGCGTGCCAGTTCCGGGTCCAGGTACAGGCGCAGGGTGGCTTCCAGCGCGGCCAGGGTCATCTTGTCGATGCGCAGGGCGCGGTTGAGCGGGTTGCGCTTGATGCGCGCGATGATTTCGCGCCGCCCCACGATAAGCCCGGCCTGCGGGCCGCCCAGTACCTTGTCGCCCGAAAAGCTGACCACGTCGGCACCGTCGGCCACCACCTCGCGCACCGTGGGTTCGCCATGCAGGCCCCACGGGGTGAAGTCGAGGAAGCTGCCGCTGCCAAGGTCCTCGATGACCGGCAGATTGCGTGCCCGGCCCAGCGCCACCAGTTCGGCCAGGGGCACTTCCTTGTGGAAGCCGGTGATGCGGTAGTTGGAGGTGTGCACCTTCAGCAGGGCCACGGTGTGTTCGTTGATGGCATTTTCGTAGTCGCGCAGGTGGGTGCGGTTGGTGGCGCCCACCTCGCGCAGCACCGCGCCGCTTTTTTCCATGACCTCCGGGATGCGGAAACTGCCGCCGATTTCCACCAACTGCCCGCGCGAAACCACCACCTCACCGCCCTTGCACAGGGTGTCCAGCACCAGCAGCACGGCGGCGGCGTTGTTGTTGACCACCAGGCCCGCCTCTGCCCCGGTGACCTTGCACAGCAGTTCTTCCACGTGGGAATAGCGGCTGCCGCGTTCGCCGGTGGCCAGGTCGAATTCGAGGTTGGAGTAGTTGGCGCAGGCCTCGGCCACGGCGGCGGTGGCTTCTTCCGCCAGCAGGGAACGGCCCAGATTGGTGTGAATGACCACGCCCGTGGCGTTGAGCACGCGGCGGAAGTGGGGGCGCGCGGCGCGCAGCACATGCGCGATGAGGGCTGGCAGCAGCGCCTGCGTGGAGAGGGCTGCCGCGTCGGTGATGTCTCCGGCCCGGATGGCCTCGCGGCACTGGTCGAGGAAGGCGTTGACCAAGTCGCGCAGCAGCGGGCGCGGCAACGCGGCCAAATCGGTCAGGCCGGATGCGGCGGGGGTTCCCGGCCCGGCCTGTTCCGGATGTGCCAGGGCGGTGAGCAGGGCGTCCATGGAAGGCAGGGACCGGAACAGGTTCGACACGTGAGGCTCCTTGCCGACGGTACGGCGAATGCGGGGCGCGGCCTGTCAGTTTCCGGAGTGCGGCGGGCCGGGCGGTGTTTCCGGGGCGTCGTCCGGATGCGCGTCCGGTGACGCGGCGGGGGCGCCATGCGGGCTGGCGTCCGGAGAATTCGCGGGCACCTCGCAGGTGCCGCCAGCACCCCGCGATTCCAAGCAATCGGGCCGAAGTGTAAAGAACTCGCCGAGCAAATACAAGGAGCCGCACAACAGCACCGGACCCTGGGGGGCCAGGGCGGTGGCCTCGGCCAGCGCGGTGGCCATGTCCGGCACGGCGCGGGCGGTGGGGCCCAGCAGGGCGGACAGGTCTTTGCCACGCGCGGCGCGGGCGTTGTCCCGGATGGTGGGCACCAGCACGGGGGCGTCCCCGGCGAGACGTCGCACCTCTTCGGCCACGGCGGCCAGATCCTTGTCGGCCAGACACGAGAAGATCACCACGGCAGGGCGCACGCACTGGTCGGCCAGGGCCGCACGCAGGGCGGCCAGCCCGTGGGCGTTGTGCGCGCCGTCTATGACCAACCGCGCGGGCAGGGCGGGCATGCCGGAGGTATCAGGAACTTCGGACGCGTTCGGCGCGACCGTTTCGTCCGCCCTTTCTGCGTCGTGCTGTTCGGCGGTGGGGCGTTCCACCCATTGCAGGCGGCCGGGAATCCACGCCTCGGCCAGGCCCCGGCGTACGGCATCCTCGTGCGATGCCCATTCGTTGGCTTTCGCCAGCGTGGACCATGCGGCCAGGGCCAGCAACGCGTTGATGCGCTGGTGCGGCCCGGCGAGGCCCAGTGCCGCCTTGGCGGGTAGCCTGGCCAGGTCGTCGGCCTCGCGCAGGGGCGCGCCACAGGCGTCCGCAGCCGTGTGCAGTTCGTCCATGGCGTCCGCTGGCTGGGGCGCGGTGACGGCGGGCACGCCGGGTCGCAGCGCCCCGGCCTTGTCGGCGGCAATGGCGGCGATGGTGGCGCCAAGCACGGCCTGGTGGTCCAGCCCGATGGGTGTCACGCAGACCACGTCGGCGGCCACTGCGGTAGTGGCGTCGTGCGCGCCGCCAAGGCCCGCCTCCAGCACGGCAAGCTGTACGTCCGCCTCGCGGAAGGCCAGCAGGCCGAGCACGGTGAGAAACTCGAAATAGGTCAGCGCCTCGCCGCCCGCCGCCATGATCCGGTTGGCCAGGCCTGGCCATTGGTCGGCGGCCAGCATGGCCCCGTCGATGCGGATGCGTTCGCGCGGGGTGACGAAGTGCGGCGAGGTGTACAGGCCAGTGCGCAGCCCGTGCGCCGTGCCGATGGCGGCGAGAAAGGTGGACGTGGACCCCTTGCCGTTGGTGCCCACAACCTGGGCCACGGTGAACGGGGGCGCGGCAAGGGCCAGCGCGTCCAGCACGCGTTCCATGCGGCCAAGGCCCAGGTCCATGTGGAACATGCCCAGCCTGTCCAGGTGGGCCTGCACGTCGTCGTAGGTGGCGAAAGGGGATGCGGCGGAAGAATGTGTCATGATGAGCGTGCCTGTAGAGGGGAGCGGAAGCGCGCCCGGCAACCGGACATGCGGAAGGGGGCGCATCTCTTCCGGTAGGACGCCCGGCGGGGCGCGTCAAGCGGGGGAACGGATTGCACACGGAAGATGCGGAGGGGAAATGGTGCATGTCCGAACGGGGGCTGCGGGGCATGCGGGAACGGGGCTGGATTGGGTGCGGGTTCGGGTGCCGGAGCGGCTTGCGCGGCCGGATTGCCCGGACGCTTTGCGCCGGAACGTTGCGGATGGCGCGCGCGGTGGGGTGGCGCGTTGGCAGTACATTGGAGGCGCGTTGGTGGTGTGCCCGACGGGGGCCACGCCCGCAGTAGCCCCCTTGCGGTTCGTGCCCCGAGCGTTGCCGGACGGTTGCCAGACGGTTACCCTTGACCGGCGGCACTGGCTCGGCTAGAAAAATCCCCTCTCGTCACGCGCCCGTAGCTCAGGTGGATAGAGCAGGAGCCTTCTAAGCTCTTGGCCGGGGGTTCGAATCCTCCCGGGCGCACCAAAATAAAATCAAATGGTTGGCTGATAAAAAGAATTTTCTCGAATAGGGTTGGAAAAACTTTTCCAACCCTATTTCCAACCTTGGGGATGTGAATAGAAATTGTACGCGCGCGCGACGTTTGACACGGCGGCGCAGCCCGCTTGGCACTAAAAGCCCCCGGCGAAATTTTCGCCGGGGGCTTTGCGTTAGCGGTTGCCGATGAGCAATTGTAGCGGCGCACGCGATTTGGGCATGAGCCGTCACCATAGTTGAGAAATTTCGCCACGCGAGTTGAGAACGGCGATTTCTCAAGTTAGGTGATGGGCATTGGGGTTGCTTGCGGGCCTCGCACAGGGGGTGAAAAGGGCCAGCCAGTGCGACCCATCCGGTTGATGTCTGTAAAGGCTTTGCGTATGTATTTTACGAATACATACTCGTTCACCGGAGGAGGACTTATGGCCACTGTTCTGGCTCTTGCTGTTCTTTGCTCACTACTGGCTTCAGTAGTTGGCTTGCTTAAGCCTTCATTAGTACTACGGACCGAAAATCCGACTCGGTTGAAGGCATTTGGTCTTTATTTTGGTATATCCATTGCGTGTACGATGGCGTTTAATGTCGTTTCACCTGCCAAGAAAACACCCGATACAATTACTAATCAGTCTGCTTCCACCGCAGGCTCCTCCGGTCAAACTCCCGCACAAGCGCCAGCACCGAGTGCAGAGCCGCAGCGCGAGCCAGAGGAGCCTGCGCCCGCCCCGCTTCCTCCTGCCTCAATGAATATGAAAATCGAAGAATTCCACAAGAACTTCAACAAGACAGCAAAAAAGCTTAAATTCAATCACAAGCTGCCTGCCTTGAAAATTGAAAAGGGTGAAGACAGGGATACCGGACAGGCCATGTTGACGGACGTTGTGGGCTTTCTGGTTACTGCGGACCAGAAAACCCGCCGGGTGCGCGAAGTCATGCTGATGTCGGCACCGGGCGGAAATGCCAATGCGGCGATGGATACGATATCCTGCATGATTACACTAATCGCAACCGTGAATCCTGAATATACGCCAGATCAAAGGGGCCAGATTTTGCGCGACCTCAAGCTGGTCGGAGGGGAAGGTCTTCCCGGCTCGGTCAAAACGCATCGCGACAAGGTTCAGTACTGGGCTCATGTGTCCAAAGACATGCCTGTTTTCTTCGGTGCAACCGCTGAAAATTGACAGGCCGTTCATCGTTTTTTCCTGCGAGGAATCTCTAGTGATGAAGAGCGCCCGGCCCGAGCCGGGCGCTTCATTCATTTCCTGCCTACGCGAGTTCTCGGTCGGGCCGGTGGGGGCGCGGAAACGCCCCCGCCTGTTCCTCTCGGCTTCGTGCCCGGTCGCGTCTTCCCATATGGCAGCGCGCGACCGGGCCTTTCCTTTCTCTTCCCTCTGCAATTGTCAGTGAACGCGCCCGGCGCCGGGCAATCACGCTACGTGGGATAGCTCACCACGATGCCCAGCACGGCGGCCAAGGGTTCCTCTCCGGCCTGCGCGGCCAACAGGGCCTGTTCCAGCGCCACGCGGCGGGCGGTCAGCATGTCCACCAGATATTCCAGTCCCTGCGGGTCGGTGACGGCCATCAGGGCCGAACCCACGGCCACGCCGGTGGCGGTGGCATCCGCCCCGGCCAGCACGCCCGCAAGGGCGGTGTCGTACCCGGTACGGATTTCGCGCGCTTTGGCGGCCACGGCATCATCCAGCGTAGGCAGGCCATCCACGGCAACGGGTTGGCCGTCAGCGCCGGGAACGATGCGCAGGCCCCGGTCCTGCGCGGCCAGCAGGGCCTCGTGCTCCTCCGGCGTGATCGGCACGGCATCGGCGGGTGCGGTGCCCAACGATTCGATATGGAACTCGCCGGTCGAGGCGGCGTAGTAACTCTGCAACTGCATGGTGTCTCCTAGTACCCGACGGCAATCCATTTGCCGGATATGGTGCGCCCGCCGGTGACTGCATAGGCGGCGTCGTTGGTCAGGCGGATCGAACCGTTGCTCATGAACTTTGCCAGCACGACAGCAAGGTTGCTGCCGGTGTCGTCATCACTGCCTGCGCAGAACAGCCCGCCGGTGGGCATGGTGGCAGGCAGGGTAATCGTCACCGACTGGTCATAGGCCAGCCCGGTGTACGTCCCGAATTGGAAGATCAGTCCGTTGGGCAGCTTCCACGCCCGCCCCGCCACAAGGGTGACCCAGGCGGACTTGTCCACCTTGTCCGTCAGCGTGGCGGCCAGCGCGGCAATGTCCACCTCGCCCGCGTTGGTCACGGTGTCGAATGCCTTGATGCAGGGCAGCCAACTGACCGATGGCGGTCGCATGCGCCCGGTGGTCACGGAGAGTTGCGTGGTGGGGCTGCTGCTGTTTGCCGTGGAAGACTGGACCTGCTGTTGTCCATCAAGACTCCCCAGGTTCAGCCGCAAACCAGCACCCGGCGAGCCGCCTTCGTAGAGCACGGAACCGGTGATGCTCGAAGCATCCTGCCACATCCCGACGCCACGCCCCCCCGCCGGGTCCGCCCCGCGCACGAAATCGCGCAATCTCGGGCAGCGGAACGTCGTCGCCCCGTCACCGCTGGAAAACGCACCCACCGACGACTGCACGGCGGCCTGCGCCTGCCACGCGGCCTCGGTGATGATGTTTCCGCTGGCCTGCGCCATGGCCCATAACTGCGGGTACGCCGCGCGCAGCAGCAGCGGCCCGTCGTTGATGGCCAGCGACCCCGCCGGGGGCGTGGTGCCCGGCCACCAGAAGGTCATGCCGATGGGCATGCCCGAACCGCCGGACCCGACGCTCTTCCACTCGCCCCACGCGCCCGCAGTGCGCCGTCGCCACCAGCCGGGGTGGTCCGGGTCGTCCACGGACCACAGCAGTTGGGTGCGCGCGGCATCGCCGGGCATGACCATGGTGTGGACGAATGCCCACGCTTCGGCGGGCATGTCCTCCGGCAAGCCGGTGGCCGTGCCCTTGCGCACCGCATACAGGCTGTTGCGGTTGATGGCCGCCAGATCGGCCTCCCATGCTTCGTGCTGGCCGGAAGTGGCAAAGCCCTTGAAGCGATCCGGCCCCAGCGTCTTGATGGCCTCCAGCAACTGGCCGTTGTCGGCCTTGTCCAGGGCGATGCCCGCCCCGGCGATGACGGTGGCCACCTCTTCCTGCACGGCGGTCAGCCATTCGGCGCTGACTTCCGTGGCGGCGGTGGGGATGGTGGGGTCGCCTTCGGTAAAGCGGTTGTCCGGCGTCGCGCCGGGGGTGTCTATGCGGTGCATGGCGGCTCCTGTCCGTTGCTCTCCGTTCCGTAACTATCCATAACTATCCGTAGATAAACAGCACTTTGGTGTGCGCCGGGGCAAGCCTGCGCATCACGCATTCCAGAATCTCGTCGCCCCAATGGGCCAACGGTTCGCCTGCCGCGCTGCGCCCGGCCCGGAACCGGTGGACGGTCTGCGCGGGCGAGGCCACGGCCCATGCGAATTGCCAGTCGCCGTTGGTCAGGGCGTCACCGGCGCGCGAACGCCCAGCCCGGAAGGGCTGGTATTCCCGCACCGTCACCGTGTAGCCCAGCATGGCCCCCAGCCGGACGTACCACCCGCGCGAGAGGCCGCCGCGCTCCTGCACGGCGATGGCCAGCGCGGTGATGCGCTCTTGCAGGGTACGGTCGGCACGGGCGCACGGGTCCGGCAGGCCGTAGACGCGCTCCCAATCCTCCAGCCATTCCGTGGCCCGGAAGGGGTTGATGCCCAGCACCGCCCGCACGGACGATGCCAGCGCCGCATCCAGCGCCGCGCCCTCTGCGGTGAGGTGCGCGCCGATGGCTGTGCCGTTGGGGTCGTAGCTGACGGGCGGCAGCAGCGTGCGCAACAGGGTGGCGTGCCCGCTCACATGGCCTCCACGGTGACCGCGCCAAGGCGCGGCCATTCGATGCGCGCGGCATCCACCACGGCCTGCACGTTGGCGGCGGGGGCGGCCACCTCGCAATCGGCCACGCCGGGCAGCCCGGAAATGATGGCGGCGATGCGCGACCGCACCACCAGCCCGCCCGGCTCCAGCGTCAGGAAGTAGGCGGCCAGGGCGGCCTGCACCTGCGCCGCAAGGGTGGCCAGCAGCACGCCGGACAGACGGACCCGCACCTGCACATCCACGGGCAGCGGCGCGGGCGGCAGCACCAGCGCATCCTTGCAGGCCACCGGGCGCTTGGCATCGATGCTGGCCTGTGCGGCGGCCACCAGTTCCGCCGACGGCAGCCCCCCGGCGGACAGCACGGCCACGTCCACGGTGCCGATGCCCCGGCGCAGCGGGTAGACCCACGCCCCGGTGATGCCCGGCACCTCCATGGCCCAGCGCCGGTAGTCGTAGCGGTTGCCGCCGCCGGGCGGGTTGCGCATGTAGTCCAGCAGGCGGGCCAGCAGTTCCGCGTCGGTTTCCGCGTCGGTGCCGCCGGTGAGGGTCAGCCGGGCCTCGGCCTGCACGCCCGTGGGCGCGGTGACGAACAGCACCGGCTCGTCGGCGTAGTCGGACATGGCCCCGGCGCTGGCCGCCGCGCAGGCGATGGTGGCCGTGCCGCCTTCGTTCAGGGTGACGGCAGCCGTGGTGGCAAAGGTGACCCCGGTGGCCACGTGGCGCACCAGGGTGGACGCGGGCACTTCTGCTCCGGCGGTGCCGGTAACGGACAGCGTGCCCGTGGCCGTGGTGGCCGCCTTGCGGGTGATGCCGCGCAAGGACGCATGCAGTTCAAGGTAGGCGGTATCCGCCGTGTCCGGCAGTATCTGGCGGGCCATCCACGCCTGATGCTGGTACAGGCCCTCCACCGCAGAGGCCACGGACGACGCGCGCACGTAGGCGTCGCTGTCCGTGGTGGTGGCGGCGTCGGGCAGCAGGTTCTTCACGTCGCGCAGCAGGGCCGCGCGTATCTGCTCGAAGGTGGGGATGATGAAAGACATGGCCGCCCCTTAGGAAACCCGCACGGGATGGGTGTACATTTCATGGCGGCCCGCCGCGTCGGTGACTTCCACATGCAGCAGGCAGCGCCCGCCGCCGGAATCGTCCCGTCCCAGGCCGCTGACGGTGACGCTGACGGCGCGGGCGCGTCCGTCCGTCACCAGCGGTTGCAGGGCCTGCTCGGCGTACTGGACGGCCAGACGCCGCACCCGCGCCACGTCCTTTTCCCGCTCCAGTTCGTGCAGGCGCGACCCCACGGAAGGGTCCGCCCACCACGTGCCAAGGGGCGTCATCAGGCGCAGGTAGACGGCATTGGCTAGACTGGAAATGCGTTCGCCGGTATAGTCGCCCGAAAGTGTATCAAGTGCGGCATCGGTACCCATACCGCCACTCTAGTGGCGGCTGGGAAGGAAGACAGGGGGAAGGGGTTCAGTGTGTCTACAAAACAACTCTAACTATGCATAGGCAAAAAATAATGATTGCAAAAGAAAATAAATTTTCACATGAACATATTGAGGTATTAGTTAAGAACATATGGGAACGCTATAAGATGCTTCAAGACAGACGGGCAACGCTAATAGGAAAGTTAAAATTAATTCTAGCAGTATTTTCTGCAATAATGTCTATTCAATTAATGTCAATTAGCGGAACAAATACTGGAATTTTTACATACTTAAATGCAGAAGAATCTTCTCAAATATTTTGGATGGTAACATCACTAATATTATCTATGTGCATATGCTTTAGATCATCATCAATAATGATTGATGACAAACATGTTGATGATTCTGAAGACATAGATGAATTGTATTTATTATGTGGGAACGATAGGCTTTTTTGGACTAAATCTTTTCATACTGCAAAAGATAAATACAAAAAAGCGCTTGAAGTCAATAATGAATACGAATCGTCTATATTAAATCTTTTTTTATCGATGATTTTCATATCCGCGCTTATGATGCAAGCACCAGACTGCTCTAAAGCAACACTTTTCGTAAAAATTGGTCTTGCTGTTGCTACTCTGTGGGTCACCTTTGCTAAACGCCCACAACGCAAGCAATGCCATCCTACACCGCCTCCCCCGTCGTCCCACCCGAATCCCCAGGATGGCGGTGGCGCCGCCGACTGATGCCCCGGCGACATGGTTCCCATCAAGGGTCACGTCGCAGGTCGTGTTCGGGGCGGCGTCCAGCGTGGGCCAAACACATCCGCAACCCACTCAGCTTAAGCTCGTGCAAACATGGCCCTGCGGAAGAGTCCCGCACCACATGCCGAGGAGTGCATCAATCGTGGTGAGGCGGCATTGGCTAGACTAAAAAAGTACTTATCGCTATAATCGTTAATAAATATACCAATGCCGCAGGGCGCCCATGCCACCACCCTCGTGGCGGTGGATGAAAGACAGCAAGAACAGGTGCGCATCTCATCCTTAACCTCTAAATTTGGAGAGTTATCATCATGCCAAACGTAAAACTTACGCGCGATGAAAATGGAAAACTCACAATAACCCCAGAGAAGCCCATATCGAGAGTTGGAATTGATAATATTTCAAGAATAAAATCATGCTATACTGAGCATGATGGTGAATGCGTCTCACATTATTTCCTTTTTACAGATGGCTCAAAAGCAAAATATACTATAAAAAACGATGGAAGCTATTCACTTTCAGGAGAAGGAGATGAAGGAAAAGATTTTACAACAAGATTAGACAATGAATATATCTTACATATAGGGCCTAAATAGTATTAATACGGCGTCGTGGCGGATTTCACAGTCCCGACGCCGTATTCAGTCTGATACAAACTAGAAATACATTTGTTATATGTTCTTATGTAAAAAATTAAATACAACGAGCAACACAAATGAAAGAAATAATACGAAACATTACATGCTAACCTGCTTTCATATTTTCCTTTACAGCGCCTAGATGCAGCTATAACTACTCTGCATCCCCCGTCGAGCCGCCGGAATCCCCTGGGTGGCGGTGATGCTGGAGACTGATACCCTTGGCGATATGGTCCCCTTCAGAGGTCACGTCGCCGGTAGTGTTCAGGTCTGCGTCCAGCATCGCAAGTGCCTTCTTTCCACCCACGCCACCGATAGCTAATGCTGGCGAGGCGAAACCTGCCCCCTCGCTGGCCGTGGCCTGCCACTGTTTGGTTTCCATCTGGATGGATTCCTTGGCGGCCACGCGGAAGTGGTCGCAATCCACCTCCACGATCTTCTCCTTCTTCAGCGTGATCTTCGCGCCCCACTGGTTGTAGACGCACACCTCGCCCCCTTGCAGGGCCTGCACGCGGAAGGCCCCGTTTTCGGTGGCCACCACCACGGAATGGGCCGTCTTGCCACCCAGCGGCAGCAGGATGCACTGCGTACCGACGGGCGGGGCCGAGGTGAAGCCGAAGTGCTGGAACAGTTCCGCCGCCTGCACCTGCTCCCCGGCCAGCGCCGCCGCCTGCACCAGTTGCACGCCGGGCTTGCTGTCCAGCCCGGTAAGCCGGGCGCGGAATGCCTGCCGCACCGTGGCCAGTGTGCGGTTGATCATGGCCTGCACGCGCTGCATCACAGGTCTACCACCTCCATCTCCGTTGCCGCGTCGCCCTTCTTGCGCCTGCGGTGCTTGCCCACGTCCGGCAGCCACACGCCGTCTTCCTTCAGCAGCAGTTCCGTCACCTGTCCCCGGTCGCGGCCACCGATGAAGGTGCGCCGCATCAGGAACAGGGTTGCGTCCAGCCCGTGCGGCTCGGACAGCACGCGCACCCGCTGCCCCGGTTCCCACAGGGGGCCGGTGCCGGTGGCATCCAGCGCCCGGTGCCCGCGCACGGTGGCCTGCACCTGAAAACCGGACAGCCGCCCGTCGGCCAGCAGCTTGCGGGCGCGGCGACGGGCCATGTCTTCCGTGTCGCACTGCGATTCCACAACCACCTTGGGCCGGTGCCACGCCACGCCGGAATCCCTGGCCACGGCGCGCAGGGCGTGTTCGCCCTCGGCATCTTCCGTGCCGTGGTTCTGGCCCAGCACGGTGACCTCCGAATGCCGCCCCTCCACGGATTCGCTGACCGTCAGGGACAGCACGTTGTTTGTGCGTCCCTCGTCCCCAAAGCGCAGCACAAGGTCGGCCACGGGCTGCGCGGTGTAGTCCGGGCCGCCCACCACCAGCGTGCCCTCCGGCGCGAACCACGGCCACATGCCGTTGGCCTCGGCCACCTGTTGCAGGGCGTCCCACGCTGTCATGCCCGGTTCAACGGTAATCTTCTCGCGCCTGACTTCCAGAGCGGGTTTCCCCACCCGGACGCGGCTGATGCCCAGCGGTCGCACGATGCGCGCCACCGCCTCTTCCAGGTCGATCTGCCGGGCCACGAACAGCGGCGCGGAGCAGTCCACCAGCACGGCGGCACCATCGCGACCGGACAGGGACAGGGTGTGCTGCCCCTTGCGAATGGCCCGTTCCACCCGGTCGATGCGGCCAGACAGCACCGCCTGCCCGCCCACGGCCATGGTGACGGCGGCCCACGGGCGCACCGACTGCGGCACGGCGTCCGCCGGGATGCCCAGCGACACGCGCCACGCATCGGCGGGGGTCAGCAGGTCGCTGTCCAGTTCGTAGCTGGTCCAGTCGCGGTGTTCCCTGCCGCCCACGATCAGGGTGACGGCGTCGCGTTCAGCGGGCATACCCTGTGACCTCCTGTCCGGCGGCAAGGAAATTGGGGTTGCGGATGGCCGGGTTCAGGCGCTCCAGTTCGGCGGCGCGGCGATAGTCGCCATACAGGCGGTGGGCCAGCAGGTGCAGGTTGCAGGGGGCGTCCACCACGTGGGTCACCAGCGGCGGGCTTTGTTCGATGACCGCCGCGCCCAGTTCCTGCAACGCCAGCGCCGCATCGCGCAGGGCCTGCGCCACGGCATAGGCGTCCTGCGCGGGCAACACGATGCGCGCGCCGTCCATGGCGTCCTGCATGCGGTCGCGCAGGTTGCCCACCACGGCCTCCACTTCCTGCGGGGTCAGGGTGGGCGCGGCGGCCTCCGCCTGCAACAGCGCCGTGGCCTGCTCCGTCAGCAGCGCCGTTTGCGTGACGTTGGCCAGCACGGCCAGTTGCGCATTGGTGGCACCCTGCGGGGTGGAAAGGTCCGCCTGCTGGGCCGGGCGCGCGGCGTCCACCGAGGGGATGCTTACCGTGGGAGAGGCAACGGCCTGCCCCGTGGACGGCCCAGCGGCCACGCTGCCCGCATAGGCGCTGACGCCCGCCGGGTAGCTGCGGCCCGTGCCCCCGGTCAGGCTGCGCGACGGGAACGCCTGCGACAGCTTTTGCCAGTTGCGAAAGCCGCCGCCCTGCACGGCCAGCGGGTCTGCCGCTGTCTGCTGCGCGGCCTGAAGGTCGGACAGGTAGGCGGACGGAAAGTCCAGATAGTACACCGCAGACCGTCCGGCGCGCTGTATGGCGTCGTACTCGTCCAGCGTGTCGTGCATGCTGTTCAGCACGTCCACCTTGTCGGCAAGGCTGTACTGTCTGGCGGTCTGTTCCAGCCAGCGCGCGAAGGATTGGCCCGACGCCTCGCTGGCCTCGCCCGCCGCGCCTTCCGCGTTCAGGGCCGCGCCTTCCGCCGCGCCGCGCGCACCCGTTGCGCCAAGAAAGGCGTTGTCGGTCCCGGCCTCCACAAATTCCAGCGCCACCTCGACGTAGTCGGGCTGCTCCCCTTCGTGCGGGATGTCCCACGAGGCCACGCGCACGGTGACGGAACCGAACACCGGATGCACCAGTTCTCCGGGGCCGGATTCCTCCAGCGCCGCCACCAGTCGTGCCAGCCCGGCCTCGTACTGCGGCCCGTTGAAGACGGCGGTAAGGCTGATGCGCCGGGCCTTGCGCCCCATGTCTTCCACTTCCGCGCCGGGGCGGTAGGGGTATTCGTGCTCCACCAGGGCGCGTTCGCCCTTGTCGCGGGTGCGCAGCACCTCGAAGCCCGCGCCCCGAAAGCTGGCGTCCAGCAGGTTGTCCTTCCATGCCATGCGATGATCCCGTTGCGCCGTTAGTGGCGGGTGGCGTCGCGCCCGTTCACTTCGTTGACGGCGCGGGCCACTTCCCGGCCATCCAGTTGCAGCACCGATTCCACGCGCACCACGCGCTCGTCCTTGAAGATCATGTCCCCCAGCTTCTGGCCAAGGCCGGTGCCGCCCAGCCAGCCCAGCAGCCCGCCGCCGATGCCGCCCACGCCCGCGCCCACGGCGGTGCCGATGCCGGGGGCCACCAGCGTGCCCAGCGCGGCCCCGGCCTTGGCCCCCAGCGATGCCCCGGCCAGCGTTCCGCCAAGCCCGCCCGCCGTGGCCACGTGGGCGGCGTTCTTGTCGTTGCGGTTCATGGCGCTTTGCTCGGTGGCGTACACGTCATAGGCGGCACCGGCCACGGCCAGCAGGCCCCCAGCGCGCCCGGCAAGGCGACCGGCCAGCTTGCCGAACCTTGCGCCGCGCCCCGCCATACCGGCTGCGCCCCCCGCCCCGGCAGCACCGGCACCGCCGGTCAGCATGCGCAGCCCGCCAAAGGCCGCAGCCGCCGCCGTCATGGCTCCTATGGCCGTGGTTGCCTCCATGGCCGCCGTGGTCAGGGCGGGAAATTCGGCACCGAACGCGGCCAGCCTTTCCATGGCCGGGTCCAGATAGGGCTTCACGTGGGCCAGCATGCCGGATGCGGCAATGTCCTTCTCGTTGCTGGCCTGCTGCGCCTTGAAGGCAGAGGTGGAGGCCACCACGCCGAAGGCGGTTTCGCCCGCGCCGGTGGCGCTGCGCATGCCGCCCAGCACGTCGGCCACGTAGCCCTTCTGGGTCATCTCCGCGACAAGGGCCAGCAGGGCCTGCCGGTCCTGCATCACTCGGCCCACGGCAGACGCCTGAAGAATGTCGGCCATGTCGTTCAGGGCGGACGCGCGGTCGCCGCCGGTGGCCCCGGCGGCTTTGGCACGCGCGGCCTGAAAGCGTTTGTCCTTGCCCACCACGCGGGTTTCCACCAGCCGGACGAACGCATCCAGCGGCAGTTCGCCGTTTTCGCGGGCCTTGGCCAGCGATCCGGAAAGGTCGATACCCAGCTTCTTGAAGTCCAGCGCGGCGTCGCTGCTGTTCATCTTGGCCAGCAGGTTGACGAGGTTGTTCCCCGCCTGGTCCTTGTTGCCCGCCGTCACGGCGGACGCCTGCGCGCTGGCCAGAATCCGCTCGAACCCGGCCATGCCCTTCATGCCCTGCGCGTTGGCCATCATCTGCGGCAGCCAGCGGGCCATGTCCTTCAGTTCAAAGCCACCCATCTGCCCGGCCACCATGGCCCGGTCCAGCGCGGCCTGCGCTTCTTCCGGCTTGAAAAAGCCCTGTTGCACGCCCCGGATGACAATGTCCGCAAGGTCGCCGGACGCCGCGCCCGACGCGGTGGAATACTTCTGCAACACCGGCAGCAGGCTGGTGGCCGCGTCCGCCTTGATGGCCCCGGACGCCAGCATCTTGTCCAGCGCCTCGGCGGCCTCGTCGCGGGTGCCGCCGCCGGTGCGCACGGCCCCGGTGATGGAGGCGTCCAGTTGGGTCATGCCCGCCCGGCGGCCCGCCACGTCGCGCTCGGCATAGGCGGTGTTGGCCATCTGCGCCACGCGGTGTTCGTAGTCCATGGGCTTGGCCAGTGCCCGCCCGGCCACGTAGCCGCCCGCCGTAAGGCCGCTGCCCACCTGACCGGCGGCCTTGGCGGCGTTGGATGCGGCACTGGCCACCCCGCGTAGCGACTGCATGGCCGCGCGCGACAGGCGGTCCACCTGCCGCAGCCCGTTCAGCAGGCCGCCGAAGCGCATGCGGTCGGTATCGGCACCGGCGCGCGCAAGGCCACGGGCTGCCGTGGTGGCATCCCCGGTGGCCCGCGTCACGTCGTCCAGCGCCCGCTTGGTATAGCGGCCCATCTGGTCGCGCAGGCGCAGGGTGACCTGCACGCTCATGTCGTTCATGCGCTATTTCCTCTTCAGCCTGCGGTTGACCACCCGTCTGCTGCCCGGCGCGGGGCCGCGCCCCGTCAGCAGTTCTATGTAGGTGCGGATTTCGGGCAGGGACATGGCCCGAACCTCTTCCAGCCGGAAGCCGCGATGCACCAGGGCCAGTTCCGCCAGCCTCAGCTCGCGGCAACGGCGCTCGCGGCCATCAGCTTTTTTCGCAGTCGTTCCTCCGCCGCGTTAAGCTGGCCGAACTCGGTATCCGGCAGCGCCCCCAGCAGTTCGGGGGTAATGGCATCCTGCGGCAGCGTGCCCAGCCGGGTGATGGTGCGCGCCCACACGTAGCGGGTGATGCGGGCCTGATTGGCCCCTTCGCCCGCCTCGGCCATGGCGTCTTCCACGTCGGCCATGGTGGGCAGGCGCATCTCGAAGTCCTTGTGCCAGTCACCGGCTTCATCCTGCCAGCCGATGGTCAGGGTGCCGGTTTCGGTCATGGGGGTGCGGGTCATGATGATGTTGGTCATGGGCTATTCCTCCACCCGGTCCATGGCCGCCAGCGTCACGTCCACTTTCGCCTCATTGTCCACGCTGTACTTGCGGGCATCGTCCATGGCCACGCAGTCCAGATACGATTCGCGGGTGCCGCCTTCGGTCACGGGGTAGATGGTCACCTTGGCCCCCACGATGTCGTCCCAATCGGGGGCGTTTTCCTTGGGGATGGGCAGGGTGAGCTTCAGCGTCCATTCGTGCACGCCCTGCGCAAAGCCGCTGGGCTTGCCCTTGCGGTTCATGGTCTTCACCAGCTTGCGACCGCTCTTGTGGTCGATGTCCACGGACTCGACCTCGTATTCCTTGCCGTCGATTTCGAGGATGACGGCGCCGAGGTATTCCTTCAGGGCCATGGGGTTCTCTCCTTACAGCAGAAGGTCGATGCGGCCCGCGAACACATGCAGCCCGTTGACCACATCGACCGGGATCTTCGCGTTCAGGCGGTTGGCGTCCTGCGTGTCGCGCTCGACGATGACGCCGGGCAGGTTGGCCTTCACTTCCTCTACGATTTCCAGTTCTTCCAGCTTCAGCAGCACGTCGATGATCTCGCTGCGCACCTTGGGGGGCGTGCGGGCGGACAGCTTCTCGCGCGGGAAGCGCAGGCTGATGCGTTCGCGCACGGCCTTGCGCACGTAGTCCAGCGTGCGGATGGTGGTCAGGTCCAGCAGGGACACGTCTTCCACGCCCTGAGCGTCCACCGTGTAGGTGGTGACGGCGCGCACTATCTGCACCACGTCGCCCGGCCCCGTTTCCAGCGGGGTGACGCCGTTGTGCAGGGCCGTTTCCTGCTCCATGCGGCCAAGGCGCCTGGCCACCGGCGGCACGGCAATGCCCGAAAGCGTCAGGGTGTTCAGGGGGCGAGCGGGGTCTTCCTCGCTGGCGACCACTGCCCCGTAGGCGGCGGCCACCTCGTGCGGCAGGCTGACCGTCCCGGGCAGCACCACGCCGCAGATACGCCCGCTGTTGACCTGACCGGCCAGCGTGGTGGCCTGCGCCAGCGTGCCGGTGGTGGCGAACACGCCCACGGCCCCGCGCTGTTCCAGCGCATGCGACACGGCGTCCAGGTGGTCGCGCAGGGTGGCAAGGTTGTCCTGCGTGGCGTAGGGCGTGACCAGAATGTGGTGTCCGCCCAGAAACAGGGCGGCCAGCGCCCCGGCAATGTCCGGGTCCGTCTGCCCGCCGGACATGGCCGTTACCTGCACGGTCAGCCCCTGCACCGTATGGCTGGCGGAAAGCGGCACCTGGTTGCCCAGCGCGCCCTTGTTGCGGGCCGTAAGCGTGACCACACCGCCCTCGGCGGCGGGCGTGACCGGCAGGTACCGGGCCGTGCCGACGGCCTGCGCCAGCGCGGCGGCGGCAACGGCGGCGGTGTCGCCCTTGGCCACCGCGATTTTCACGGTCTGGTTGCCTATGGCCAGCGCGATGACGCCCGAAGACGTGGCCGTGCCGGTGATGCCCACGGTGCCGGACGCGGCAATGGACGCATCGTCGTCATCCACGGCCACCACGGTCAGGTACAGGTACGGGTTGGCGATGATGGCGGCGCGCACCATCAGGTGGGCCACGCTGCCCTCGCCAAACAGGATGCGGGCTTCCTCGTCCGAAAACACGTCCACCGGCACCAGCGCGGGCTGGCTGCCCCCGGCGGTGCGCTGGGCCACCAGAAGCACGCGCTGTTCGTTGGCGGGCAGCGTGCGCACGGCAAGGCGGGTGTTGAACTCCAGATACTTGCCCGGCTTGCGGATGGACGACGGCAGCGTGTCGAAGCTGACGTTAGGGCTGGTCATTGCTGGCCTCCTTCTTGACGGCGGTGGCCTTGGCGGCGGCGCGAGAGGCCGGGACCACCATCAAATCGCCATCGGTGATGCGGCGGCGGTAGTACGGGGTATCCGGCACTTCCACCGGGTTCTGTTCGATGTACCGGCGGGGCATGCCTTCCACGGGCACCTTCACGCCGGGGGCGGCTTTCACGAGCATGTCAGTTCCTCCCCTGTTGCAGGGTCAGCAGGTCCACGGCGTCGGCCTCGCCGTCGTCGGGTTGCAGGTGGTAGCGCAGGCCCACGGCTGCCAGTTGCGGCAGGGGCGCGCCGGGGGGCGTGGCCGGGTCCAGCGGCGGCGCGGGCAGGCGCAGGGGGTAGCGGGTGTGCCATTCCTGCGCGTAGACGCTGACGCCCTGGTCTTGCAGCCTGCCGTTGTACAGGCTGCGGGTGCGACCGGGCCGCAGCGGGTCCATTTCCAGCCCCTGGGCCGCCCCCTGTTCCGTGAAATCCTGGCACATCAGCAGGGCGCGCACGTCTTCCAGCATCTGGTAGGTGCCCACCTGCACGGCGTCGCCCTTGCGGGTGGCCGCCTCGTTGCGCAGGTTGCGGGCCGCCACCAGCACCACCCACGTGGCGGGCACGTGCCAGACGGTGCGGCTGGTGCCCACGGGCGCGGGGTCGCCCTCGCCCTTGAAGGCCACCCACACGGCGGGAAAGGCCCGGACAACCTGCCGGGCATCCCCGTCCAGTTCGCCGCCGTAGGTGGCCACGGTGCGCAGGTACGGCAGCCCGGCCTCGCCAAGGCGGCGGATGATGGCGTCTTCTATGGCGGCGATCATGCGTCGTCCCCTTCGGGCGCGGGCAGCCAGACGCGCCGCCCGGCATGGATAACCACCCCGCTGCCGGGGGCCGGGGCCGCCGCGCCGGGCAGCACGGCCCGGCCCGCCGCCACGTCGCGCAGCCAGCTTACGGCGGCCCGGTAGCGTTCGACGATGGTGTCCGTTTCCGTGGCCATGCCCCCGGTAAGCCGGTAGCGGGCCATGTCGCACACGGCGGTCAGCAGCGCCGGGGGCACCTCTGCCAGGGGCAGCGGGTAGCGCGCGGCAAGGTAGCTGTCCGCCTCGCTGGAGGCCCGGTTCAGGGCCTCCAGCGCGACGGTGGCGTCCACCTGCCCGGTGTTCTCGCGGTCGGTGACGGCTATCACCTCGTCCAGCCCGAAGGCCGCGACCAGATCGTCGGGGGTGGCGTAGGCCATCTACTTGCCCGCCTTGCTGTTGGGCTTGCTGGCGGGCTTGGCCGGGCCGGTGGGGGGTTCAGCCGGGGCCGGGGCCGCTTCGGTGGCAGGCTGCGGGGCTTCCGCATGCTGCGCGGCGGTGACTTCGCCCGTGCCGCCCTCGCCCTGACCAACCGGGGCGACCGGGGCAGACAGGGCCGCATCGGCCACCGCCCCGGCTTCCGCTTCCCCGACATCCACCGGCGTGCCCAGCGGCACGGCCAGCAGCACCGGGTCGGCAAGGATGGCCGACATGCGGGCAGGCCCCAGTTCGTCGGCGTCCACCACCGTCCGCTCCGGGCTGAAGCGCAGCCCGGCCCGGTAGCGGCATTCCACGTTCTTCCGGGTAATTACGGCGTACCGCATGGCGCGCCTCCCTAGCCCAGCCACGCCACGGGCACCACGGTGGCCGCGTCGAACCACTTGTTGGTGCCGCCGCCGGGCAGTTCGGACACGCCCACAACGCCACGGGCCGCGCCGTTCAGGGTGGGCGGCACCACCAGCAGGGTGGACGCCTTGCCGCCGCTGCCAAGGCCCAGCGGGCGGCCACCGTCGGCCTTCATGGTTTGCAGGGCCACCAACGCCGCCTCGAAGTTGTCGGCGGTCAGCGGGTGCTGGCTGCGCACGGCCATCTGCCAGAAGCCGTAGCCCGCGTTGCAGCGGTAGCGCACGCCGTAGGGAATCTCGTCCTTCATGAACACGTGGTCGTTGTCGGGGTTGGAGATCATTTGCAGTTCGGGCTTGGTGCGCTCCTGAAAGATCAGCGGCTTCAGCGGGCGGCTGACATCGAGCAGGAACCACGCCGCGCCGGGGGTGGCACCGGGCACTAGGTTGTTGCTGACCAGCATGGCCTCGCCGGTGCCGTCCACGTTGGGGTAGACGGGGTGGTCGGTGTCGAAGAAGTTCTGGCCGTCGAAGCAGGTGCGGGCGTGCCCGTTGGCCAGCAGGGGCCAGACCAGTTCGTCGGGGTGGGTGGCCGCGCCGTAGCCCATTTCCTCGAACAGGGGCGTGTAGATGCCCAGGGCGTCGTCTTCCACGGACGTGCGCGAAACGCCCACGGTGCCTTCGTACAGCTTGTTGGAGATGGCGTAGCCGTGTTCCTTCATGTCCTTGAACACGCGGTCGCCCACCCATTCGCGCAGCTTGGGGAACTGGCCCAGCCAGCCGTAGGTGTTCTGCGCGGCGGTGCTGGGAATGAGCGTGGCCACCTTGTCCCACATGGGCGCGGCCTTGGTCTTGCCGCGCAGGAAGGCGGCGGAAAAGCCGGTGCGCAGGCTGTTCAGCAGCGCGCTGGTGATGACGGCCATGGATTACTTGCCCTCCTTGCTGGCGCGGAACTCTTCGGGAGTCAGCCCCAACTGGTTCATGGTGTAGGTGTCTTCGTCGGTAAGGGCCGCCGTGCCCGGCACGGGCTGGGGCGTAACGCGGGTGGTCTGCATGGCGGTCAGGGCGGCCACCGGCACGGCCACGGAAAGGTAGTTGCGCAGGGCGTCGGGGTCGGTTCTGGCCAGTTCGCGCGCCCAAGGCTCCACGGCCCTGTTCAGGCGGCCATCGGCCAGCGCCGCGTCGATTTCCACCGCCATGGCGGCCACGGTCTGCCCGGTTTCCAGTTCGGCCACGCGGGCCTGCAAGGCGGCAGCGGACTGCTGCAAGGCGGTCAGCGCCTCCATGGGCACGAAGCGGGCCGGGTCCGGGGTGGCCGCCGACAACGCGGCAATCTGCGCGCGCTGTTCGGTGAGCAGGGCCAGCAGGTCCACGGGGGCGGGCTGGCCTGCGGGGGGTGCACCGTCGGTAGCGGCGGCTTCGCCTTCGCCGCCCAGCATGGCCTTCAGCTTGTCCAACTGGGCCATGATGTCCTGCGCCGTGGCCGTGACGGGCAGGTTCAGCATCCAGCGCAGGCGCTCCAGAAGTTCATCCATTGCGGTCTCCTGTGTTGCGAGGTCTTCCACGGCTGCCACGACGGACATGCCGTCAAGGGCCGGGGTGTTGGTAAGCGCGGCGCTGATGAGGCGCAGCACCGCGCCGGTTGCGGCGTCGAAGGAAAAGACGGGGGAGATGAAGCGGTACTCGCCCGCTTCGATGTAGGCGCGGGCACGCTCGGTCCAGGTAACGGCGGCGAACAGGCCACGGCCCGGCAGGTAGGTGACGGCATCAATCCACCCGGCAGCCGGGGCGGGTTTGCCGTTCTGTCTGGCGTTCAGGGTCTGGTGTTCGTAGTCGATGACCAGCGGGGTTTCGCGGGCCTGCGCATCGGCCACCACGGGGGCGGCAATGTCTGCATCAAGGCACCACGCTGTCAGCGCGCCCTTGGTCATGGAGGCGGGGCGACCATCACGCGCGGTAAAGCTGCCGTCCGGCAGAAGCTGGACGTTCAGCCCGTCGGGAAGGTCGGAAGTGCCGTCGCCCACGGAAAGGGGCACGGTAAGGACTGCGGTGGGGTGCGTTGTACGCGGGGGCTTTAAATGCGACATGCCCCCGGTATACGGGGGCATGCGGTGCAAGACAGGGGGAAGGGGTTCAGTGGGATGACGAGGTGTTCTCGTCCATTATATAGTCAATAGTCTCTCGTATGTCCGAGTCCGCATTGACAACTTTTATTCTTTTATAAGCTGTCATTCCAAGCTTTTCTACAGGGGTTGCCAGTAGGGCATTAAGAAAGCTGTGAGGAGATGATACAACGCCAGAAAAATCAAGCTTTATACTTTTTCCTTCCAATATTGCAGGAAGTATGTATTTGTCGCGATACGCAATTGCTTCAGGTTTTACCTCTGCATTTCTTCCAAAATAATTATATATATCTACAAGAAGGGTCTTCGATATTTCACTAGAATCTTTCTCTAAAATCTCTCTCTCCGCAGCAGATCGCAATTCTGACAACGTGCTCTCGTAAGTAAATCGTGAGTTTTTATTCAGTTTTACAGTGAGCCATACGAACGTTCCTGGCCAAGGAGTTTCCAGCTTTTTGTGAGTGACGTCTGAAGGAGATATATGCACACTGCCATCATATGATATAATATGCATGTCTGAATGTAACTTTTTAATAATATTGTTAGATATGTACAGCCCCATTCCAGCGTTGTTTTTGCTCTCGTATGGTCTTGACGCACCAAATGTTCCAGACTTTCCCGGTTTTATTGCTTCAATTATTGCCTCACAGCTATCCGCAAACGGCATGCTGGACTGTTCAAGATGCCTTTTGATTCCAATGCCTAAATCCGCTATGATAAATTGTATTTCATCTCTTCGCTTATACCATGTATACTGAACAATAGGAGGAATTGCCCTATTATTCTTCTTATGAACTGAAACCCCATGTTCCATTGCATTGTAGAACAATTCAGACATGACATAACGCAATGTCTTTTCATATTCTAACCCTAAATTTTTTGTATATATTTCAACATTGCTTATTGCAGATTTGAAAGATTCATTATCTTTAAGAGCAAAAAGTGGCTTATAACGAGTTGAAATAAACTGATCAGATTCTCCAGACAGGACTTTTCTCCATCCTTTGCATCCCATACTCTTCCACATTGCTGACGGAGAATACATGCTATTCACGTCTGGTATGATGTCAACTCGGATGTTTTTTGACGACATAAAAAAGCAATACAATGTAATCAAAGATAGCGCTTGGAAATTTGCGTTTGCACACGCACTCAAATCAATTTCGACATGGTCGCTTTGTGGATTCCAATCAAAAAAGGACAACACCGTGGAAAAGTCACAAAAACCTTCTGGATAGAAACTAAACGTTCTCGGGACGGTAAGCCTCATAATACCCCCTATCTGTTGCGCTATAGCTAACTACGTTAGCATTGCGTTAGCAGCCTCGCAACAAGACTCGCTCATACTGGCGTCGGACTTTCCGCCACTCACGTCCCCACCCCCGCTAACGCCCTTCTCGCCGCTTCCCCCAAAATCCCCCGAATCTCCTCCTCGTCCTCCGGCCCCACGCCCAGAAAGCGCCGGGCCGGGATGTCGCCCCACGGGATGGGGCCGCCCCGCTTGGTGGAGCCGAACGCGCCTTTCTTCGCGCCAAACTGGTGGGTGGGGGCATAGGGCACGTTGGTGCCCACGGTGGCATGGTCCGGGCCGTAGTCTGCGTGCAGGCTGCCCGCAAGCTGGCCGCGCACCTGTAGGATGGGGCCATCGTGCCCGGTCTTGGCGCGGCGGCCAATGGTGACCGGCGACAGCGGGTGCCATGCGTTGCCGGTGACCGGGTCGCGCTGCCCGGCAAAGGCCCGCTCCGGCGCGTCGGCCAGCACGCCCGCCAGTTGCCGGGTAACGGGCGTCATGTCCCGGCCCAGTTCCGCAAGGCGGGTAAGCCCGTGCTCCAGGCCGTCGAAGTTGACCTCTATTTCGATCATGGCTAGTCTCCTTGGTACAAGACGGGCGCGACACGGTGATATTCTGCCTGCCGTAGCACGGGCCATGGCCCGGAGCGCCTTGTGGGGTTTCCGCTTCTGCGGGTGGCAGGCCCCACCGCCCCCTTGTATCCGCCCGGTGCGACCGTTAGTGGTCCGCGCCGGGCTGTTTCTTTTTCGTCTTCCGCAACTGGCCCACGATGCGCGCCCGCTGGGCGTCGTCGCGGCTCAAGCGCCAGAAGCTGACCAGATACAGTTCGTCGCCCTTGCGGGTGGCCTTGACCACGCTGACGTAGCCGCCCGGCTCGTCCAGCACGTAGACCAGCCGCAACGCGCCGTCCTGCACCACTTCTCCCTGTTCCACCACGTCCTGCACGCGGGCGTAGTCGGCCAGCGTCAGTTCCGGGTGGTGCCGCCGCTGCTTGGCCCAGGTTTCCGGCGACAGCCGGGCAAGGGCGCTGGTGCCGCCGATGCGCGCGGCGTCGTCCGCCGCCAGCACGGCCATGGGAAAATGCCCCTGCGGCGCGGCGGCCCACGCGGCGAAGGCCTCGCCTTTTGTCAGGTGACGCACGGCGGCTGCGGCCAGCGCCGGGTCTGCCGCCCGCAGCTTGCGCGCCGCCTCGTCCAGCATGTTGGCCAGCCCGGCAGCGCCGGGGTTGTAGGAAAAGCCAAGGTCCGTCCAGGCTATTTCCCCGGCCTGCGGCACCTTGTAGCCGGTCACGGTGCGCCGGGTGACCTCTCCGGTGCGGCGGTCCACCAGTTCGCGCTCCTGCGTGACCATGCGGCCCGCGCCCCGCTCCACCGACAGCCCTTCCGCCTTCAGCCGGTGTTGCGACAGGGTACGCACCCGGCACCGGCAGCCCCAGCCGTTGGGCGGGTAGTGGGTGGACCAGAAGGCGTCGTCGCTGCGGAACACGCGCCCGTGCAACACCTTGTGCGAGGGGCGCGTGGTGGCGTCCAGCACGGATACATACTGCCAGAAGGGGCGCGCGTCGGCGTTTTCCAGCGCCTGCTTGTAGCGCCCGGCCATGTAAGCGGCCTGCATGTTCTGACGGTAGATCAGCCGCAGCCGGGCGGGGCTGCCCATGCGCACAGTGCGTGCGGTCCCGTCTGCCGCCGTATCCGTGCGCTTGCCCCACCAGCCCTTGCGGCGCAGCACCGGCTCCAGCGTTTCACGGAACCAGCGTTCCGTCTTGCCGTCCCGCAGGGCGGTGGTCAGCCCGTCGCGGATGTCCTGCAACACGTCCAGCCGGGCCACCCCGGCCACGGTGAACGCCTGCGCGTGGGCCTGCTGCCACAGTTCCTTCCAGTCGAAGGTGACGGCGTAGCCCTTGGCCGTGAAGTAGACGATGGCGTCCTTGGGCGGCAGGCCCATGGCGTAGGAGAGGGAAGGGATTTCGGGCATGACGGATTACCGCACCGGCAGGATGCGACCGAACGCCATGCCCACCGGCCCCAGCACCAGCAACCGGAAATGCAGGAAACGGTCGGGGGATTCGGATTGCCCCCAGCACCACGCCAGCGGCGCAACCGTGCCGTTCCGCCGCATGAGGCCCCACGGGCGCGACGTTTCCAGCACGGCGCGGAACACGAACGGCCCCAGCCGGATGTCCAGGTCACGGGTGATGGACACGGTCAGGCATCCTCCCCCGCGCTGACGCGCCCCCACACCTCGCTGACGAACAGCGCCCGCGCCAGCAGGTCTTCCAGCTTGCGGCCCTCCATCCGGGGGTACAGTTCGGCAAGGCGGGCCAGCAGGTCCGCCGGTTCCGCGCCGTCGCGCAGTTCCTGCATCAGCGGCTCCAGCAGTTCTTCCATGGCGGCCAGCATGGCCCCGTCGGGAATCTCGGCGTCGTCCAGCGCCTGCTGGTCCGGGTACGGCGCGCCGCCGTCACCATCTGCGTCCCCGTGCGCATCGGCCAGCGCCACGGCGGCGGCCCGGCCTTCCGCATCGCCATCGTCCGCGCCTTCATCGTCCGCACCATCGTCACCCGCATCAGCACCGGCGGCGCGGGTGCCCAGCACTTCCTCGTCACCCTGCGGCAGGGGAATCTTCAGCTTTTCATGCGCCCACGCGGCGGGGATGCGCATCACCCCGGACAGCTTGGGCAGCGCGTCGGCGTAAGTGGCGATGTCCGCCGCCTGCCGGGTGTCGAACCGGAACCACGGCAGCAGCCGGGCGTCGGCCACGCCCGAGTTCAGCACGGCAAGCGGGGCCAGTACCTGCCGGGTCAGCGTGCCCGCGATTTGCAGCGCGTCCGAGGTCAGCAGGTCGTGGCGAATCTCGTTGTGTACCGCGCCCAGCGCGTTGGTGCTGCTTTTGCCGTCGGCCTGGCTGGTCAGGGTGCCGCCCAGAATGGCCTTGGACATGCCGCGTTCGCAGCGGTCCACCAGCACGCCGAAGTGGTCGTGGGTGGAGTTGGGCGGCGTCTGGAAGATGATCTCCATGCCCTGCGGGATGATGCCCGCCGCATCGCGGCCAAGGGCCTGCAACGCCCGCAGCAGGGCCGCCTTGTCTTCTTCCGTGCTGGCTGCCGGGTACTTGCCCAGGCGAAAGGGCATGCCGTGAACTTCCACATAGGCAGCGTTGGAGGCCAGCGCGTAGGACCGGATAAGGTAGCTCCACGCCAGCACGCGGAACAGCCCGGCGCGGGCCAGCCAGCCGGAGCGGGACCGGTGGGTATGCAGCACCCAGCCCAGCGTTTCCAGTTCCGCGCCTTGTGCCGTGCCGTCGCGCAGGCGCAGGGCGTTGCGGTCGTGCGGCGGGGTCTGGAACCACGTCTGCGGGCGGAAGTGGAACGCCTGCGGCAGGTGCAGCTTGCCCTCGCGCCCCCATTCTATTTCCAGCGCGGCAAAGCCGTGGCCCACGCCGTCGGCCATGTCCAGAAACAGGTCATCCACGTTGGCCAGCGCGTCGAACTGTTCGCGCACGGCGTCGGCCACGCGGCGCGCCGCCGCATCCCCTGCCCGCCCCGGCAGGATTTCCCAGTCCAGCGTCAGCAGCGCCCGCTTGCGTTTGGCCAGTTCCGCCGCAAGGTGTTCGCAGCGGTCTTCCATGTCCGCGAACAGGACGTGCTGTTGCAGGATGTCGCCATCGTCTGCGGATTGCAGGATGTTCTTCAGCCGGGCGGGCGTGAGGCCGTGGGTAAGGTTGGCCCAGCGTTCCCAGTACAGCAGGGGCGCGGCGCTGGAACGGCCTTCCAGCGCCGCGTCCAGCGGGGCATCCGCCGTGGCCCCGTCGCGGGTTTGCAGGCCGCCCGAAGGCATGAAGGTGCGGGTAAAGGCGCGCGCGGCGCTAGACAAACGATCCATGAAGCCCATGGTCATCTCCGTCGGTGTCCATATCGTGGAAGGGGCTGCGGCGCGGGGCCGCCGTGAAGGCGTCGCGCAGGCTGACAAAGCCGCCGCTGGCCATGCGCCACAGCATTTCCAGCGCGTCCGGGCCGTCGTCGTGGTCGGCCTTGGGGAAGTGGCGCAACTGGTCTATCAGCGTCTGCTGCGAGGGGTGCAGGCGGATGCGCCCCTGCACCATGTAGGGTTGCAGGGTTTCTATGCGCAGGTGCTTGTCCGTGCTGTTGACCACCGGCTGCACGGGAATGGCGATGCCGCGCGCCACGGCCCGCTGCGCCAGCACGTGGGCGAAGAATTCCTGAAACTGCACGGCCTCCACGCCCCACAGCAGGCAGCGGTATTCAAGGTGCGCGGCAATCACGTCTTCTATGATGCGGTCGGGGTGGCGCTTGCGGATCAGGGCTTCCACCAGGTCCAGCGTCATGGTGGGCCGGTGGAAGCCGCCCACAAGGATGGCCGAAGGGTCGCGCCCCGCGCCGTGCTTGCCCAGCGACGGGTCCACCGCGCCGAAGAACAGCCAGTCCGCCCGGCGGTCCACCCAGAAGGTGATGCAGGCGGCAAAGGGGGCGTCGTCGCCGGAAAGCGGGTCGTTCTGCTGTTCCGCGTCGAAGGCGGCGTGGTCTTCGGCCCGCTTCAGCATCAGCTTGTACAGCGGGCGCATGGACGGCCACGATACCTCGGCGTTGCGCTCCATGTCCGCCGCGTTGGCAGCGTGGAAGGCGCGGGCGGCGTCCGCCCCTTCGGCGCGCAGGATGCCTTCCCAACGGTCCCACAGGTCCATGCGGTCGGGCCAGCGAATGACGGCCCGGAACCGCTTGCCCCGCCACAGGGGCTTTTGCAGCGTGCGGGCCAGCACCGAATCGTAGTGCAGGATGGTGCCAACGTAGATCACGTCCATGCTGTCATCCGCCGGGCCAAGGGACAGCACCGTGCGTTGCAGCCAGCCTTGCAGCTTGTCGCGCTGTTCCGGCTTCAGGACGTTCTCGTCGTTCTCCAGGTCGTCCAGCACGGCAAGGTCGGGACGGTGCGGGCCGTGGCGCAGGCCGCGCATGCGCTTGCCCGCGCCCAGCGCCTGCAACTTGACGTTGCTGCGGGTAACGATGGTGCCCACGTTCCACACCCGGCCCTGCCCGGCGGCATCGGGAAAGTCCATGCCGATGCGCGGGTTGGCCTCCAGTTCCACCTTCACCGCCTCCAGCAGGGCGGCGGCCTGTTCCAGCGCGTCGGCTATCAGCAGCAGGTACCGCTTGCGCCCGGTCAGCACGCACCACAGCACGAAGAACAACGCCACATAGGTGGACTTGGCCTCGCCGCGCGGGGCGGCCACGGCCAGCTTCACGCCTTCCGGCGCGGCCACGATGCCGGGCAGTTCCTCGTCCAGCCATATATGAAGAGCAGAATCTCTATCGCTCTTGACGTAGTGCGGAAAATAGGTACGACGGAAAAAGGAAAAGCTTTCGTGCGCCATCTCTCGCCGCCTTGCAGACGTGGAGGCGTCGGCAGGAAATGACCGGCATTCAGCCTGTATTTGCATCTTTAGTGACGCGGCAAGGGCGGCTACCCCTTCTTGAAACGTTTTGCCAAAAGGATATTTAGCCATGTCAGACTCTCCGCAGAAAATTCAAGATTCCCACATTATCCACAGGATTGAATTTGAACCATCAGCCAACTCTGACGGTGAGACAGGTACTCTCACTGTTGAAATCACATACACATCACTCGACAATGACTTTAACGGAAAGCGAGTTCACGCAATCAGAACATATAATGAATTTCCAACACACCTATATGAAAAATGGGGGAATGACTCATATTCAACCCTGAGATATTTCTTCGATATTGAGACAAAGTGGGAATATGAAGAGGAAAAAATCTAAACCTCTTTCCCTTGTGTTAAAGTCTCACCGAATGGCTCCAGTATCTCAAGAAATGCCTCAATGTGATTCGGATATTCTCTTTGTACGAATTCAGCGAGCCTGTTCAGAATACGCAGCGCCACTGCAAGTTCATTCGTTTCCGGCATGACGCGGCGGCAGGCGGCCACAGTCTTGTTGAAGCTGTCGGCAAGGCTGGCAAGGATGTCCGCGCGTTCCTTGGGCTTCAGGGTGCCTTCGCGCAGTTCGTCCAGCAGGGTCTTGTGCTGCACCATGTAGTCGGTCAGCACCTGCCGGGCCACGTCGTCGGTGCCGCCCATGGCCAGCATGCTGGCGGTGCGCGCCTTGTCCCAATCGTCGCCGTCGGCCTTGGCCTGCCGCTTCCAGCGGGCCGCCGTGGACGCGGGCACGCCCGCCCTGGTGGCGGCCATTTCCAGCGGCAACTGGTCGTAGATGAAGGCGGCGCGCAGTTGCCGCCGGGTTTCCTCGGCGTGGGCCACGTCAGCCCCCCAGCAGCTTGGTTTTGATGTAGGTGATGCCCACGGCCACAAGACCGCCGGTCAGCCCGCCGGAAATGCCCCCGGCCACCGCCCCGGCGGTGATGGCCCGGCGCTCCATGCGGGCGGTGCGTCGGTCCACCCGGTCCACCTTTTCCGCGATGCTTTGCAGCAGTTGCAGTTCGCGCCCGGCTTCACCGGCGCAGTCATCCTTGGTCATGCGTGTCTCCGCATCATGCGCCGCCGGGCAGGGAGCCGAGGCGGTCCGAGAGTTTGTCCAGCTTGGCTTCGATGTCCTTCAGGCGGTCCAGCATTTCGGTGCGCATCAGCACGTAATCGTCGCGGCGCACGCACTGGTCGGTGACGCGCTGGCGCAGTTCCGCCAGCTCTGCCTTCAGGCTGTCATTCTCCTGCTTCAGCCCGTACAGCACCACGCCGCCAAGGCTGCCCACCACCCCCAGCAGCGTGGTGACCAGCAGCAGCACCCATTCCATGCTCATGGGGCCTCCGCGAAGTTGACCAGGGCGTTGACCTGCGCTTCCAGCGCCTGGCAGCGCCCGCCGTAGTCGCGGATGTGGGCAAGGATGTCTGCCCCGCTGACGGTGGCTGCGCCCGCTATTCCGGGTGCTGCGCGAAGTAGCCCGGCGTCAGCGCCGGGGGCGGCGTGGGCGGTTGCGCCAGTTCCGGCGGCAGCGGCGTCTTCGGGCACGGGGCCACCACCGGCACCGGCGGCAGGGGCGAGGCCGATTGCCTCGTTGTACAGGCGCACGAAATCAGGGCCGAACACAGGGCCAGCAACAGCAGTGTCTTGCGCGGCATGGGCGGCAATCCTCCGGGAGAATTCGCGGCGGGCATCGGCAAGGCGCGTGCGCGTCTGCATCAGTTCCGCCGCAAGGGTGTTGGCGCGGGCGGTTTCCGTCTCCAGCTTGCGCCGGGCGGTACGCTCCGCATCGGCCACGGCCAGGGCGCGGACGGTGTTTTCGTCCGCGTGCTCGGCCCGCAGTTCGGCCAGCGCCCGCTGGCCACGTTCCGCCGTGGCGGCGTGGGCGGCCTGCTCGGTCTTGAGGCTGGCCGACAGCAGGACGCAACGCACCCCGGCCACGGCAAGCAGTACAGCGAGCACGGCGGCCCCGGCGGCAAGCGCCAGCAGGCGCGGCTTTGGGGACAGGAATCCGGCGATGGTTTCCAGCATCAGGAATGCCCCCCATCGCAGCTTCCCCCGCCCCAGCCCGCCGCCTCGTAGACCGGTTCCAGCGTCAGCAGGATGCGCCGGGGGTAACCGCGATTCTCGCGGAAGGCGTTGGCGGAACGCCCGGCGTTGACGGCCTCCACGTTGCCCCACCACGCGGCGGGGTTGCGCCCGCGCGCAGCGGCCAGTTTGGCGTCGCGCTGCACCCAGCCCAGCCCGCCGTTGTAGGCGGCAAGGGCCATGGCCATGCGGTCGCAAGGGGTGGCGGCGCGCACGCGCTGGTGCAGCCACAGGTCGTAGGCGACCATGGCGCGCAACGCCCACGCGGGATTGAAGGGGGCGGGCTGGCCGGTTTGGGGCATGACCATGGGCAGCCAGCGGGCGGTGGATGGCATGAACTGCGCCAGCCCCTGCGCACCCACGGGGGACACGGCGTCGGGCTTCCACTCACTTTCCTGCTGCACCTGCGCCGCAAAGGTGGCCACCGGCGCGCCAAGGCCCCATTCCAGCCGGGCCGCGCGCACCAGCACGGAGCGGTGCGCCTGCGCCTCACGGGGGATGGATGCGGCGCGGGCAAAGTCGCCCAGCCAGACGCCCAGCAAGAGCGTGGCCAGCACGACGATCACCACGGCGCGCCCCGCTTCCCACAGGACCGAAAGCAGGCTGCCCAGCATGAGCGCGAAATAGGCCGAAACCCTGGCCCAGCGGGGGCCGGAGGAAGCGGGGGCACACAATTGTAGGGACCAGCCGCCGGGCAGGCGAATGGTCTTGCGGACATGCGGCGCGCCCATGGCTAGAGTCCCAGTTCCACGGCCAGCATCGCCGCGCCCATCAGGAAGCTGCGACGCAGGCAGGCGACCATGAACAGGGTCTTGGATTCCGTCACCACCGGGAAGTCATCGACGCCATCGGGCCAGTCGCCGGAGCCGATGCGGTCGCGCCATTCCTCGCACAGGTAGCCTTCGGGCCGGGCGTAGGGAAACAGCCAGCGGTCGATCCAGTAGGTGACCACTGCGGCCAGCATGACCTGAGTGAGCTTGTAGGTGACGATAAGCGCCTCCCTGGGCGAGGCGTGCCAAAGGAACAGCCACAGCGCGACGGCAATCAGGCTGCACAGCAGCATGCGCGTATGCCGGATGCCGCGCAGACGGGACAGGATGGACACGACGGCCTCCCTTGCGAAACAGGTGCAACACGTTTCGTCAGGGCAGCCGCCACAATGCAGCCGCCCCCGGTCACTGCCATATTGGCAGCAACCGGGGGCGGAGACAGGGGGAAGGGGTTCAGTGGGGAGCTAGAAGGTCTCCGTACTGTCTTCCATTTGCTTTAGAAGAATACCATGCGACATTTTTGGAGCCAGGAAACGCACGGCAAGCCACGAATCCCCATCGCTATTGAATATCTCCATTTCAACCTGTCGCATTGTTACGGGAGATTGTTTAATAATTTCTGAAATATTTGTGGACCCTTTTGCAGATGCAATAACATCTTTCTCAAGAAATATGTAGAGTATGCTCTCAGACCGCAGTCCGCGTGCTTCAAATTCATTTATGTATGCCTCTGCCTTAGACCTATCCATGCTATTATATACTTGACTAAAATCACAAGTTTCATTTTTCATCCGCATCAATGCGGGAACAAAATTATTTTTTACAATTGCTCCTAACGTAGAAGAATAATTTTTATCGTTAAGCTTGCTGGCAATTGTGATATGAGTAAGTTTTCCATCAGAAAAATTAAACGCCTGCTTCCATTTTACACCAGCAAACATCGCATCATTTACGCACAAAGAATCTGAGCCGTCCTCAAAAAGGCAAGGGACGACGTTTGCGCGTTTGTTCACGTCACTTCTTGTCATTCCATGATAAAAATCTTTATAGAGCGGAACCTTATTGTCGCCAGCATAGGCAACGCTCGCGATCAGCACGAAGAACAACGCCACAAGTATACTACGTTTCATATGCCCCTCTACACCAGCCGCCCCTGTGCTGGGGCAGGTTGACGGTCTGGCGCGATATCCGTTCCCTTCAAGATCAGCCAGACGCGCCTGTCAGACAGCCTATATCGCAGGGCGAGCTCCGCGACAACTTCCGTTCCGGTGCGCCCGGTCCGTATCTCGGCATCGAAATGACGGATTATCTCCGTATCCCGCGCCCTGCGCAACGCATCGGCACAGCGGGGTATGTACAGGTTGGTTCCGCCGTACTGCTTGCACAGGATGTCAGAGGAGACCACGCCCACGGCTTGCTCCAGCATGCTGAAGCGAAGTTCGCCCAGCTTGTTCCCCCGCTTGGGAACCGGGAACGTCGTGCCGCCCAGCGCCTCCACCAGCCGCAGGGTATCGGGCATGCCGATAAGCCCGGCAATCTCGCGGGCCATGGCGGGCATGCTGTCCTCGTGCTGCATGATCTGCAAGGCATCGCGCGTCATGCCTCTTCCTCCTTGCCCTCGCGGCGGCGCGCATCCTTTACCAGCGCCACCATGACGGCCTTTAGCTGGTCCGCGTCGCACCATTCCAGCTTCTCCACCCCGAACATGCGCCGGGCGATGGCTTCCGCGTAGCTCCACGGCCTGCCGTTGTCGGCCAGCAGCGCCTCCATCTTGGCCAGCAGGGCGGAACCACCGGCCTTCACGCGCGGCTTGCGGCCCTTGCGCGGTGCCGCCTTGGGCTGCCAGCCCTTGGCCCGCAGTTCGGCCACCACGGCCACCAGTTGCCTGTCCGTCAGGCCGGATGCGGAGCGTTGCCCGGTCACCCGTTCCAGCAGGTCGCGGTAAACGTCCTCGCCCAGGGCCAAGTCCTTCCGGGCAATGTGAATCTTGGCCAGCAGTGAATTGCGGCCTTCGGGCCGGGCGTCAGAAGTCGCCATGTGCCACCTCCAGCAGGTTGTAGCCAACTTGGCACCGAGATTTACTGTTCGGCATATGCATAGACAGTGGGCGGACCAATTTCGTTAGAGAGATTGACAAGACTAGGAAAATGCTGCTCTTTCGATATAAAAATAGAGGGGTGGATGATGAGAGCGTTGCTTGCTGTTGTTTTGCTCGCACTTCTTTCTGGGTGCAGTGTTGGAATGGCCATGTCCGGCAAAAAAGACCCTGACCTTGGTGCGATTCGTGTGGGAGCCACACGCGGTGAGGTTGAACTACATTTAGGGGCACCTGCTGAAATCAGAGAAGCTGATGGGGTCCGGCATGACGTGTACGCATATGAACTCGGGAATGAGCCATCCGCAGGCCGTGCAATCGGACATGGCGTGATGGATGTTCTGACCTTTGGCATCTGGGAAGTTGTGGGAACGCCGGTCGAGGGTTTCCAAGGGGAAAAGAAATATCTCGCCATAATGTATGACGAAAATGATGTTGTAACTCGCATCGGCTCCACCACGCCCCCTGCGAAAAAGAAAAAGCCCGAACCTGAAAAAACTGACACTTAGCATTGCCACGGCTATACCTCATCGCCCCCGCTCGCAGCGGGGGCTTCTCGTTGGCTGCTCGTCAGGCCGGGGCCGCCACGCCCCGGCGACCGCCCCCGTAAGGGCGGTTTCGCGGGGTTACGCGGCCTTGTAGCTCACGGTGGCCTTGGCTTCCTGAATCCGCAGGCAGTTGGCCACGGCAAACTGCATCGGGTCGTCGCCATCAAGGGCAAGGCTGACCAGCTTGGGTTCGGGCGAATAGGTGGCCTTTTCCTTCACGAGGTCGGGGAAGCGGTCGCCCAGCAGTTCGCGCAGGGTGCCCACGTCGGCAATGGCCACGGAATCGCGCAGGGACACGGTGCAGTCCACGCTCGCGATGACGATGTGCAGGGTGCCGTTGCCGTCCATCCAGCGCGGCACCTCCGCAAGAATTTTCGCGTTCACTTCCTCCAGCTTGTCCTTCAGCCCGTCGATCTCGTTCTTCAGGGCCGCGCCGTGCAGCACCAGTTCGCCCAGCGAGGCCGGGGCGGCGAAGGTCTGCTTGCCCAGCCTGACGGTAGGCGTGGGCGGCGTGGGCAGGTGGGACACGTTGGATTCCTGCACTTTCTTCAGCTTCTTTGCGGCAGTCGCCATGTCAGTTTCCTCCGTTGGGTTGTTCGGGTTGGGGTCTGTGGGGGCAGGCCTGGCAGGCGCGCCAGTGGCGCAGGGCTGCCGGGCTGGATGTCGGTATGGGGCCGTTGTGGCGGGCGCATTCCAGCGCGGTCAGTTCACGCCCCAGAAAGGGGCACGCCACCCGCCCGTAGGTTTCGAGGATGCGTTGCGCCATGCGGTCGGTGCGGCCAGGGTAGCGCCCGGCCAGCAGCAGGCTGACCGATGGCCGGGACACGCCCAGTTCGCGGGCCACCGCCGCCTTGGTGCGGTCTGCGGCGGCGTGGCGCAGCAGTTCCAGCCAGTCATGCGTCATGAGTGGCCCCCTGTTGCGCCAGTTCGGCCCGCGTAGGGATGCGGAAGACTTCACCGGTGTTGAGGTCGGTCAGGGTGCGGGTGGCCTTGTTGAAGGCCGGGGCCTCCAGCCCTGTGTTGCGGTCGCGACGCAGGCGGTAGCGTTGCGGGTGCGGGCCATTGCCCCGGCGGGGCAGCGCCAGCAGGTAGCCCGCGCAGGCCAGCGCCCGGATATAGTCGCCAAGGTTCTTTTCCGCGTAGGCTTCGCTGCCGTCGCACAGCATGGTCAGCAAATCGTCCAGGCTGAAGCCGTCGCGCATGCGCATGGCCCGCCACGCCTTGGCGCGCAGGGTGTTACCCGCCCGCGTCGAAACGTTCCTGCTGTCGGGGCCGGAGCGCAGTTCGATGCCGTTGGCCAGGACGGTGCGCCCGGCATCGGTGATGGTCAGGATGCCGTCCTCGAACGTGGCGTAGCCGCGCTTGTGCAGCGCCTTGCAGGAAAGCCGCGTGCCCTCGCGCGAGGTGCCGAGAGCCGCCACCAGTTCACGCAGCAGGCGCGGCTGGTCCGCCACCTGTTGCAGCAAGGGGGTGCCGTACCACGCCATCTAACGCCCCCCCGCCGCCTGCGCCCCCGTGCGGGGGGCGCGGCCCTGTCTGCCGGTGTTGGCCATGCGCGGGGCGCGGGCCTGCCAATCGTAGGAAAGGGGCACACCGGCCACGTCGGCCATGCCCACCTTGGCCAGTTCGTTGACCTTGGCGATGCGTTCGATGGTGGCCACGATGTTCAGCACTTCGCGCATGCGCCCGGCGGACAGGCGATGCACCTCGGCCACCAGTTCATCGGCCAGGGGCACTTCCGAGAGTTGCCCGCAGGCATGGGCCACGTCGGCCAGCGAGGCGGGGCGGAATTCCACCACCTGCGCGATGCGGCTGTTGATCTGCTTGTGCCGGGCGATGTTCTGCTGGATGCGTTCCATGCCGATCAGCACCACGGTCACCTCGGCCCTGTCGGACAGGTCGCGCACCTTTTCCAGCACGGCGGCGGACGAGGACAGGGTGAATTCCGCCTCGTCGATGACCAGCGGGGCCTGCGTTTCCACCACGTGTTCCAGCAAGCGCCCGAACAGTTGCTGCGCCGTGCCGCGCGGGTCCACCCGCAGTTCCTTGGCCAGTTCGGTCAGGAAGTACTTCGGGGTCCAGTCCACGTTGGCCCGCAGGAACACGGCCCCGGTTTCGGCGGCCCAATGCCCCACCGTGTGGCTTTTGCCGAAGCCCGGCGCGCCGTGAACCAGCATCATCCCGGCCTCCGCCGCGCCGCGCTGTTCCACCGCCTGAATGCCTGCGGTGAACCGGGTGTAGTTTTCCGTCCTGACGAATTGCTTGCGCATGGTGTCTCCTAGTTCTCGGTATGGGCGAGGGCCTTCCAGCCCGGCCACGCGATGCCTTCGTGCACGTAGCGGTCGTGGCTGTCGGCGTACTCGAAGGTTTCGACGTACCGGCACAGCCACGGTTCATCCTTGTCCAGCCAGCGGTCCTTGTGGCGCATCAGCCATTCGTACCGCTCGTGTCCGTGCGCGAAGCACGGGCGGGGTTGTTGTTCGGGGGCGGGGGCGCGCAGGGGCGCAACGTCCAGCGTGATGGAGGGGGCGATGTTGGGGGCGGCGGGTTCGTCTGCCCGTGCGGGCAGCGGTTCACGCGGGGCAAGGCTGTCGGCCACCAGGGTGATGACGTGGGGGTGGCCAGCTTCGGGCAGCACAAGGGTTGCGCCGGGCGCGATGCGGCCCGCCTTGGCCTCCAGCCGCTTGAGTTGTGCGGCCTCGCGCTGGGCGCGGGCGGCTTCGATGCGGGTTTGCTGGAAGTAGGGAATGCTGTTGCCGTCCAGCACGGCGTCGCAAATCTTGTGGCCGTCCATGGTCCAGACGTAGACCCGGCTGGCATCCCACACGTCGTAGCGCACCATCACCGCGTCGCCGTGGTGCGGGGCAAGGTCGTCGGCGTAGTAGATGCCGCCGCCGAAGCGCACCTCGCCGTTGCGCACGATGCGGCGCTCTGCGGGCATGAAGAAATCGTTGGAGCAGTCGGCGGGAACGCGCACCGGTTCCCACCCCGTGGAAAGGAAGTGCTGCCACGCCTCGTCGGGCGACATGTGGCGGCGCTTGCCGCTGGCGTCGGTGGTCATGGGCAGCGCGCGGTGGGGCGTGGCGTTGTATTCGGCCACGCGCTCCAGCATGGCCGTCTTGAATTCGTCCCACGTGGGCATCAGGGCCGTGCGGGCGCCGCGCTTCAGGGCTTCGCGGGTGATCTTGTAGACCTTCTTGGCCGCGTCCGCGTCCATGTCGCGGTGCGTGCAGGTGGCAAACCGCTTGGCCACCGGGTCGCAGAAGGTGGGCACGGCGCGCTCCATCAGGCCCTTGCCCTGCGGGCGGCCCGGAATGGACGCGGCGCGTTCGATGCCCAGCCGGGCCAACATCCCCGTGCCGGGGGCGGTCAGCAGCAGGTTGTCGTAGCCGGGGCCGTTGTCCGAGTAGAACATGGCCGGAATGCCGCCGAACAGGCAGGCCATGCGCAACGCATCCAGCACGCCCTGGGCGTTTTCCGCGTAGTTCAGCGAAATGCCCACGCAACGCCGGGTGGCCATGTCCAGCACGATGGTGACTTCCGGCTTGAACGGCTGGCCGTTGTGCGGATTGCGGATTTCGGCGTCGAAGGTGGTGCCGTCTGCCGTGTAGCAATCGCCGGGCAGCATGTCCTTTGTGGAGCGGCGCTTGTGCGGTTGCAGCTTCAGCAGGGCGTTGCCCGTCCTGCGGCCCCGCTCCAGTTCCGGCAGCGCCACCTTGGCCGCCCAGCGTTTTACCGCGTGGATGGACGGCGGCGTGCCCGTCAGCGCGCCGTCCGCGTAGGCGCGGCACAGGTCGCGGTGGGCCTGCGTCAGGGACGGCTTTTGCGGCAGACGGAAGAACGCGAGGAAGGCGTCCGCCCACGGCGGCACCGTCATGTCCTTGGCCTTGTGCTTGGGCACCAAGGCGTCTTCGCCGCCCTTGATGTACAGGGTGCGCCATGCGTACAGCCTGCGCCGCGAAAGGCCGCGCTTGTCGCCGCTGCCGAAGCGGTCGTTGGCGTCGCGCACCGCGCGCATCAGGTGCGCGGGCAGCGTGCCGTCGGCAGCGTCCTGCACCAGCTTCATGATGGCCGCGTCCACGCCCGTCAGCACGGCAAGGCGTTCCACCTCGCGGATAAGGGCAAGGCGCGCCATGGCGATTTCGCGCTGGCGGTTGGAGCAGTGCTTCAGCGGGGACATGCGGGCGGCGATGGCCCGGCGCGGGTCTGCGGCATCGAGCGGCGGCAACGCGGGCAGGTTCTTTTCCGCCTCCTGCGCCGCCGTGCGCAACATCCCGTCCAGCAGGGCCTTGCGTGTGGACTTGGGCATGGAGGAGATGATCCACACATTGCCCCCGCCCCGGCCTTCACGCTGGCGGGATTCCCAGCGTTCACGCTTGGCGCGCAGTTGTACCGCCCGGTCCTGAATGCCGAGAAGCGGGACAAGCTCCAGCGTGGTGTATCCTTCCTTCACCGGTTCCATGGAGGCCCCCTACGCGGCCTCGCGGGAAGACATGTCGTCGGGCAGATTCAGGAACCGCGCCGGGCAGCCAAGGTCCAGCAGCTTGCGCAGTACGCGCCGGTTGTTCCGCCGCCCCCATATCGTGCTGGACACGAGGGACGTGTTGACGCCGAGTTCCTCCGCAATGACCAACTGACGGATGCGATTGCGCCGCAGCCAATCAAGAATGTGGTAGGTCTGGCGTTCCTTACCGGTGCCGATTCGCCAATCCCAGGTCATCTTCAAGCTCCATTTCAAGTTGGCGGACCGCCTTGCGGCGACGTTTGGTTTCCCAGCACACATGCCCGTAATCGCGCAGGCGCTTGTCCTCGGCGGTCATGACCCCGCAGCCGAGCAGCCCCAGCAGTTGAGCCAAGGGTTGCACGCTGCCCACAGCAAGGCAGAAGACTTCAAGGGCCAGCACCGAGGGCAGGTGTTCGCGGTCAGCGGGGTTGAGCCACTTCTCGAACGTGGCGGGCGACAGCAGGCGGGCGTTTCCGGTGGTCAGCTTGACGCCAGAATCCGACGCCAGGGCATTCATTCGGTCCACCACTTGCGCACGGGAAAGCCCGCACGAAGCGACGGCACGCTGCATGGATGCCTTGAGCGTGGCATTCAGCCCGGCAAGGCGGGCTGGCTGGTCGTTGAAGAGGGAAAGCTGAACCGTGCTCACAAGATGCCGTCCGTCATGTTGAGGGGTTGCCGTCCGGAATCTCTAACGCTCCGGACGTTGACCCGTTCAAGGCGGACGGCTAAGGTCAAACAGCTACGATGATTTCTTTACCGCCCGCAGCTTCAATTAAAGGCAAAAGCAGGCTGCGGTCAAGTCAAAAACCAAATTCGGTGTTCTGTTTTTGCATTTAAGCGTTAACTGTTTGGCTTTAAACGCGGATTGCAAAACACGCATTCGGACTTTGGCTTTCGGAGTTCACCGTGGATACTGCGAAATCCTTTGAAGCTCGTTTCCAGCGAATCCTCCAGGCCGTTGGGGCACGCTCCGAATCCGAACTGGCGCGAATACTGGAAATTCATCCGTCCTCAGTAGGCACGGCAAAGAAAAGAGCTAAAATACCGACAGGATGGATAGAGGCGATTTCGGAACGATTCGGCATCAGCGCCAACTGGCTGTTCTTCGGGTCAGGGGCGATGCACGACGCAGACCGCGTTACCGTCGAACCTGCGCGCGCGGGGACGCTGCGAGCAGGCGAGCCTATAGCCAGGGTTGTGGCAAAGCCGTCTGAAGCCGGTGATGTGATTGAATGTGCGGACTGCGAACTGGTCATGGTGCCCATGGTCGAGGCGCGGTTGAGCGCGGGCACGGGTTCCTTCGAGACAGGCGGGGACATTGAACGCCGTTACGCATTCCGCACCGACTTCCTGCTGCGCAAGGGGGCACCGTCCAGCATGGTCCTGATGCGCGTGGATGGCGACAGCATGGACCCGTATGTGCTCAACGGGGACGTGGTCCTGATTGACCAAAGCCAGCGGGAACCAAGGGCAGGTAAGGTCTACGCCGTGGGCGTCGAGGATGTCGTCTACCTCAAGCGCGTGAACGCCGTGCCGGGCAAGATCATCCTGTCGAGCTACAATCCCGACTATCCGCCGATTGAAGTGGACGCGCGCGGCGACTTGTCCAACGGAATCCGCATCATAGGCCGCGCTGTCTGGGTTGGACGCGAGCTAAATTGACGCAGAATGCCGCGCAGGCGCGGCAGAATCGCGCAGGATTTTCATCGCATTTTGCCTTGTTTAGAAGGCAAAAACAGAACACAGGCAAAACACAAACGGGCGGTCCAAAGGGGCCGCCCGTTTTTCTTCCATGCCTGTGATGAATCGTGCCAATCGGCGCACACTCTTCTGCGCGTTTCGCCCAAAAGCACCCAAAACGCTGCGCGCTAAATTCGACACTAAACTTTCTTCAAACGCCTTGCGGCACAAGGGCCAACGGCACACGAGCATGCCTCACCCCGTTGTGCCAATCTGAATGCCTCCCCGGTCTTGTTCCGCGCCCTCTGCTTTTTGCGTGCGCGGACGTCTATCGTCGTCGGAGTGGCTCTTTGGAGCAAGGTAGCCCACCAAAATAGCCAGAGGCTTGTGGCGTTCACTGCAAGCTCTCGAATTTTCGTCATTGCGGAAAGGGGGGGGCCTCGCCATTCCCCCCTCTCACTACACGCCCCGCATGCGGGCAAGGCAGTGGGTTCGTCCCCGCTGTATGTCGTGAGAAAATACCATCCCACGAGGGCAGCCTCTGTCGTCGGCTTCCGCCACCATGTCAAGTATGTCCATGAACGTCTGCCTGCGCGCATGCGTCATGGATCTGTCGTATTCTTGTAGATGGGAATTGGGAATGGGCACGGCGAATGTATCATTGTCATCGTTTGCAATTGTGATGCTTTTTGTTTTTGGATTTGCAATGCTTTAAAATATTAAGCAATTTATTTTAAAGAGTGAGTATCATAAAATAGTTGCATTAATTTGCAAATGCGTGTGCCAGCGCACAGACGAAGTGGACGAGTCTTGCAACTATGATGGTCCAGCCCCTCGCGATGTCGCGAGAAAAGAATTCTTCAGGAGGACCACATGAACATTCCGACAAAGCAAGAGTTGTCCACGAACATTCAGAAACGCGTCAAGGCGTTCAGGCAGGAAACAGCACCCAACAGGGCGCCGCCGAAACCCCTGCCGTTACCCGTGGGCGAGTGCCCCCAGGTCACCCCCGCGGGTAAATTCCCGGATGCGTCAAGGCAGATCGACATAGACATTGCAATACGGGACTTGCTGCGGTCCGCCAGGGGCGAATTTCTCGTCACGGAGCGTGAAGGGGAGACGTCATGAGTCTGCCCGGCATGGATGAGATCAAGGCCAAGTGGCAACAGCAGATCGGTGCGGCCAAGGTTGCCTGGGGCGAGTTGACCGACGATGAATTGCTGCAATCCGAAGGGCATGCCCAAAAATTGGCTGGCTTGGTGCAGGAGCGATACGCCATCTCGCGTGAAGAGGCCGAAAAACAGGTCCAGAGATTCCTTGACAAGAACAGCACGAAGTGAACCAAGGATGCCTGCCGTTTGCCAGGGTGGCGCGGCAGGCATCGCTGGTGAGTTCCCTTGGCATGGAAATGAACATGCAGCTTTCGGCCGCATTCAAAATGTAAATGACGGAGACCCACATGTACAAGCAATGCCGCAATTATCTCCTCGCGGCGGCCGTCGCGCTGACCATGGCTGCGCCTGTCGGCGCGATGGCTGCCGAGGCCGTATCCCAGAATGTAACCGACGCCCGGCAAGAGGCCCAGATTTGGACGACGTATGCCCTCAGCCCGTACCTGCGCGCCAGCACCATAAATGTCGCGGTGCAGGACGGCAAAGCCACGCTGACCGGATACGTTGCGGAAGACGTCAACAAGGAGTTGGCACGGGAAATCGCCATGGGCGTCGCCGGCATCCGAGAGGTGGACAATCAGATAGTCGTTCAGTCCGACTACTCTCCGCCCGTGTCGAATTCGACGCGCGGCTACGGTGACATGATAGACGACGCCAACATCACGACCTCCATCAAGTCGAAGCTGCTGTGGAGCAAGCACGCAGAAGGCTTGGCCACCAATGTGGTAACGGAACGGGGCAAGGTAACGCTGCGGGGCACTGCCCAAAGCATGGCCGCCAAGAACCTTGCCGGTCGCCTGGCCGTGAACACTCCGGGCGTCGTGTCGGTGGACAACCAGTTGGTGGTCGGCAGCGCCAAGCCGACAGCTGTTGAAGTTGCCAAGGACACTGCGGCTGAGGCTGGAAGCGACATCGCAGACAGTTGGATCACGACGAAGGTGAAGTCCACGCTCCTGTATTCCAGCAATGTTTCCGGTTCCAACATCACGGTGAACACCAGCAAGGGCGTGGTCACGCTCAGCGGCAAGCTGGGCAGCGGCGCAGAACGTGCCCTTGCCGTCGAACTCGCGCAGAACGTGCGCGGGGTCAAGAGCGTCAAGGCAAAGGCCCTTACGTTCTGATGTAAGGCGTTCGGTCGAAGGTCGCCGCGCAGCATGAACATGGTGCGCGGTGATCTTTTTCGTGGTGCGGATGCCTGTTTCGTCTTTCGGCAGAAAGCCAGCAACCATCAGTTTTCTGATGTCGTTCAGGCGGTGATGCGCGCGGCACGTTGCGGGGGGGCCTGCCGGGCTGCCATCTTGCGATGCCAGCCGTTGCCTCAGGTGAACAGCCGCTGTGTCCTGTAGCATTCGCAGGATGCCGCCTCCAGCCCGCTACGGTCCAGAATGCGGATGTGGCCGCGCGTGTAGTGGATGAGTTCCTTGGCCTGCAAAGCCCCGGCGGCAACGGTGATGCCGCTCCTGCGCACCCCCAGCATGTCGGCAAGCGATTCGTGCGTGAGGTAGAAATTGTCGGCGTGCGCACGGTCCTGCGCCAGCAGCAGCCAATAGGCCAGCCGCTGTTCGATGGGATGAAACCGTGTGCACAGCGCCGTTTTTGACAAATCGTCTATCGTCACGGACAGGCGCAACTGAAGAGCCTGAAACAGGCGGGAGCTGGCGTGCAGGGCATGCAGAAAGTGCATCGTGCTCATCTTCAGGGCGCTGCCCGCACCAGACACGATGGACTTCATGGAGGAAGAATGACTCCCCAGGATCAAGGTCGTGCCCAGCATCCCTTCGTTGCCGATCAGCCCTACAGCCATGCGCTGGTGTTCACCCTGTGTCGCAACCAGTGATATGAATCCGGCAAGGGGGAAGTATACGTGCTGGTAGCGTTGGAACGGTTCGTGAAGAACGGTACCCAGAACCATGTCCACAGTCTCGCAACCCGTAATGATGTCGTTGCGTTCGTTGTGTGTCAGGCTCTCGATCAGACTGTTGACGCCTGAATGGGGAAGTGAGGCGGTCATGCGCGTATCCTTTGGCACAAGGCAGCCAAGGAACGACACGAGAAAGGTGCCAACAATCTCGATGCCCCAACCTGAATGGTCGTCGGGCGGTTGTCTGTGCACCACGGCGTGCTGGGCGGCGGTCTCTGCCCCGCAGGCGCCATCGCCCGCCGCCTGGCAGGCTGTCAGCCCAGGCGCGCAGCCATCATGTACGGAAGAAGGCGGTCAGTTTCCTTCTTTACGACAGCATAACATTCACAACTCAATTGTTCAAGCTTATCCCTGTCCAAGACTGTTATTCGTCCTCGACTATATTCTATGACGCCAAGCTTTTGCAGTTTTCCTGCGGCCTCGGTAACGCCTTCACGGCGGACACCAAGCATGTTTGCGATGAGTTCCTGCGTCATTGTCAGCTGGTTGCTTGGAAGGCGATCAAGAGAAAGAAGAAGCCACCTGCACAGTTGCTGGTCTATCGAGTGGTGGCGGTTGCAGACGGCAGTCTGGGCCATCTGCGTGATGAGCGACTGGGTGTACCGCAGCATCAATTGCAGCATCTCGCCATGGCGGTTGAATTCGTCCTTCAGACGCTGCCCCGGCAACTGATAGGCATGCCCTGCGCTCTGCACAATGGCCCTGCTGGGTGTGCTCTCCCCCCCCATGAACACGGCAACTCCGATGAGTCCCTCGTTGCCGACCACGGAAATTTCCGCCGATGCCCCGCTTTCCATCACGTATAGCAGGGACACGATGGCGTCGGTCGGAAAGTAGACGTGGCGCATGGCGTCGCCGGATTCATACAGCACCTTGCCGAGCGGCATCGGCACCAGTTCCAGATGGGTGAACAGACGTTCCTGAACGTCTCTGGGCAGCGCGGCCAGAAGATGATTCTGGCGGGGTGAGGGTGTCTCCTGCATATCAGCCTCCTTGAGGGGTAGTCTCGTAAGGGCAACATGCGTCAACTGGCGCGACTTATCTGTACGGTAGCGCACATTGCACCGGTCCGTCAGCCCTCGTTCCGTCTCATCCCCCTCACCACGCGGATACAGCGCGAAATAAAATTCCCTATGTGTGGCATCGAACGGAAGATATCCGTGAGGGTGCTAGGTTGGGTATGCTCCGAATAGTCCCTGAACGCCAACGGAAGCCGGGTGCCATTGACATGCTGGAACTTGTCGCAGTCGTGCTCGTGGCCGTGTGGCTGATGGGGTTGGGGGCGTCATCTTCCATGACCGGCTTCATCAATTTCTTTCTGGTCGTGATCGTGATGGTGGTCGTTGTCCGGATCATTCAGCGCCATCGCCTGTAATTCCGGTGTCCACGCAGACTGCATGCGGGGGGCAAGCCGGTTTGTCCGGTGGCCGGATGATTTCCGGGTTGATGGTCCATAACTCGAAACAGTTGCAGGAGCGCAATATGGAAAACTTGCTTTGGTTTCTCATCATCGGCTTGGTTGCGGGTTGGCTGGCGGGCACTCTGATGAAAGGGGGCGGTTTCGGCCTCGTGGGTGACCTCATTGTCGGCATTGTCGGCGCGGTGATCGGTGGTGTCCTGTTCGGCGCCATCGGCATTGGCGGTGGCGGGCTGCTGGGGGCAATCCTCATGGCTACCGTTGGCGCGGTCATCCTGATTCTCTGCCTGCGCATGCTCAAGCGGGCATGACCGACGTACACCGAACCAGAACCTGACGTTGCCGGCGATGCGGGAACATGCATCGACGCCTGCTTCCCTGCATGACGCCATGCGCGACACGGTTTGGAGAAATGCGGCTGCTGCCGCGAAAACCCTGCATCATCGTTCACACAGGAGTAGTCCCATGAAGTTCCAGAGATGCATGACGCTGTTCGTCGCAGTCATCATGGCCCTTGCCCTTGGCTGCGCATCGACATCGAACTCGGAAGGAACGGGTGAATACCTTGACGATACCGCCATCACCGCCAAGGTGCAGACGGCCATTCTCCAGGAGGCGTCCCTGACGTCTGCCGAGATCAACGTCGAAACCTTCAAGGGCGTGGTACAGTTGAGCGGCTTTGTCGGATCACGGGCCGAGATCAACACCGCAGTCCAGGTGGCGCGCAAGGTTGAGGGCGTGAAGTCCGTCCGCAACGACATGCACGTCAAGGGTCAACAGTAACGGGGCGGAGCAGTCCGCTCGCACCAGTCCGTTTGCCGTGCCCCCTGGCCTGTGCAGGGGGCACGCCCCGACGCCGTTCACGCCGCGTGACGTTTCCTTGCAGCACGCCGCCGCCAATGCTCCCCCTGGGGGGCGGACGCCCTGCGGAATGGCGTTGCGTTGCGCCTGCGCCCGCGCGGTGCCTGTGTCGCTGGCACCATGCGTCGGTGCGCATTTTTGCCGTGTGCCCGCTGTGATTCCGCCCATGCGGAAGGAGACTCAGGAATGGAGGAGGAAACCAATACCGTTCGCAGTGCCCTTGCCCGTGCATGGATGCGTTGTTGTGGGATGGAGCAGGCGTTGCAGCCGGACGAGAACGAACTGCCGCTCCGCTCGGAACTGCTCAGCGCCGACCAGATGGAGCAACGCGGCATACTGCTCGCGGACCTGCACAGCCTGCGGCCGGGCCGGTCGCGCGACCGCCTGCTGGACAGGCTGGCCGCGAACGAACGCCTGCTGCTGCATGTGCACACCCTGCTGACGGAAGACATCAGGGCTGACCAACGGATTTCGCCCGCAGGGGAATGGCTGCTCGACAATTTCTACGTGATCGAGGAGCAGATACGCACGGCCAACCGCCACCTGCCCAAGGGGTACAGCCGGGAATTGCCGTACCTTGCCACCGGCCCTTCGGCCGGGCTGCCCCGGGTGTACGACATAGCCCTGGAGACGATTTCGCATGGCGACGGAAGGGTCGACCCGGAAATCATCCACCGCTTCGTAACCGCCTACCAGACGGTTACCCCCCTGAAGTTGGGGGAACTGTGGGCGATTCCCATCATGCTGCGCCTGGCGTTGATAGAGAACCTCAGGCGCGTTGCCGCGCGCATTGCCATGCACAGGTCGGAACGGGCGCACGCCGACCATTGGGCCGACCTGATGACAAGGGTTGCCGCGCGAGAACCCCGCAACCTGATTCTTGCCATTGCCGACATGGCCCGCTCCGACCCGCCCATGGCGAGTTCCTTCGTGGCCGAGCTGACCCGCCGGTTGCAGGGGCAAGGGCACGCCCTGGCCCTGCCGCTGACGTGGATCGAGCAGCGGTTGTCCGAATCGGGCCTGACCATCGAACAGGTGGTGCGTTTCGAGACCCAGCAGCAGGCGGCCGATCAGGTAACGATGAGCAACAGCATCGGCAGCCTGCGGACCCTTGGCGCGAAGAACTGGCGCGAGTTCATCGAGTCGATGAGCATCGTCGAGCGGATATTGGGTGAAGACCCCGCCGGTGTGTACGGCGGCATGGATTTCGCCACGCGCGACCGTTACCGCCATGTCGTGGAAAAGGCGGCCAAGCGTGGTCGGCTTTCCGAAGGCGAGGTGGCCCGGAAGGCGGTGGAACTGGCAGACGAGGCGGCAGCCCTGAATGACGGTGACGACCGCTCCGCGCATGTGGGATTCCATCTGATTGATGCGGGAGCGGCCCGGTTCGAGCGGGCGGTGGGCATGCGCCTGTCGGCTGCGGCGCTGCTGCGCAGGGCAGGGGGCAGGGTTCCCTTGCTGGCCTACGTTGGCGGCATCGTGGCCATGACGGCGTTTTTCGCGGTGTGCCTGGTGGGCAGGGCGCGCGCGGACGGACTGGATGGCTGGGGGCTGGGGCTGTTCGTACTTCTCGCGGCCCTGTGTGCCAGCCACCTTGCGGTGGCCCTGGCAAACTGGCTGGCCACCCTGTTGACCACGCCGCGCCCATTGCCGCGCATGGATTTTTCCAAGGGAATACCGTCAAGCGCGCGGACGCTGGTCGTCGTGCCGACCATGCTGACCGACCCGGACGGCATCGACGCCCTGGCCAAGGCGCTTGAAGTCCGCTTTCTGGCCAACAACCACGCCCACCTCCATTTCGCCCTGCTTAGCGACGTGCGCGATGCCGCCGAAGAAACGATGCCGGAGGACGAACCCCTGGTGCAGCTTGCCCGGCAACACATCGAGGCACTGAACGCGCGATACCCCAGCGCCGATGGCGATGTGTTCTTTCTGTTCCACCGCCCCCGGCGGTGGAACCCGCAGGACGGGGTATGGATGGGGCATGAGCGCAAGCGTGGCAAGCTGTCGGACCTGAACGTCTTTCTGCGGAAAGGGGATACAGGCGGGTTTGCGCTCGTTGTCGGTGAAACGGCATGCCTGTCCGGCGTGCAGTACGTCATCACGCTGGATACCGACACGCAACTGCCGCGCGAAGCGGCCTGGCGGTTCATCGGGGCCATGGCGCACCCGCTCAACCGTCCCCGGTACGACGAACTTCGCCAGCGCGTGGTAGCCGGGTACGGCATCCTTCAGCCACGGGTCACCGCCAGCCTGTCGGGCGCCAACCGGTCGCGGTACGGGCGCATGTGCGCCAGCGAGATCGGCATCGATCCGTATACCCGCGCCGTTTCGGACGTGTATCAGGACCTGTTCGGCGAAGGCTCGTTCATCGGCAAGGGGATCTACGATGTCGATGCGTTCGAGCAGGCCCTGGGAGGGCGTTTTCCCGACAACCGGATACTCAGCCACGACCTGCTGGAGGGCTGCTACGCCCGCGCCGGGTTGATGAGCGACGTGCAGTTGTACGAGGACTATCCCTCGCGCTACGGCGCGGACGTGAACCGCAGGCACCGCTGGATTCGCGGTGACTGGCAGATCGCCCGCTGGCTGTTTCCGGGCATTCCCGGCCCGGATTCGCGCATGCGCAGGAATCCGCTTTCGGTATTGTCGCGCTGGAAGATCCTCGACAACTTGCGGCGCAGCCTCATGGCAGCGGCATTGACGCTTCTGCTGGTGTCGGGTTGGACCATGCTGCCATCGGCCTGGTTCTGGACGGTGGCGGCGGCGGGCATCATCCTGCTGCCTTCCCTGCTGTCCCTTGTGGCCAATGCGGTCCGCAAACCCGCAGACATCACGCCGAGGCAGCACCTTGTGGCCGTTGTCCGTTCGGTTCCCCGGTATTTCTCGCAGGCGTTGTTCACCTTGGCATGCCTGCCCTACGAGGCGTTCTTCAGTCTGGATGCCATACTGCGCACGGCATGGCGGATGCTGGTCTCGCGCAGGAACCTGCTGCAATGGAATCCGTCCGGCGATCAGGAGCAGGACGGTTGCACGGGGTTCGTCGGCTTGTACCGGACCATGTGGTTCGCCCCTTTCGCGGCGGCAGCCGCCATGGCCGCCCTTGTGGCGGCAGGCCCGGCCGGTTCTCCGCCGCTTGCCGTTGCTGCGCCGGTCCTGTGCCTGTGGCTTGCCGCACCGGCCATCGTGTGGTGGCTCGATCGTCCTCTTGCCCGGCTTCGGGAACGCCCGACGGCGGCGCAGACCATCTTTCTCCGTAAGATCGGGCGCAAGACATGGGCATTTTTCGAGACCTTCGTGGGCCCTGCGGACAACTGGCTGCCGCCGGACAACTATCAGGAACACCCCGTGGAGGCGGTGGCGCACCGCACTTCACCCACCAACATGGGCCTTGCGTTGCTGGCCAACCTTACCGCCCATGATTTCGGCATCATTTCCGCCGGGCGGCTCGTGGAGCGCACGACCAGCACGCTACAGACCATGAACCGGCTGGAGCGCCACTACGGGCACTTCTTCAACTGGTACGACACGCAGACCCTGAGCCCGTTGCCGCCCCGCTACATATCCTCGGTCGACAGCGGCAACCTTGCCGGGCACCTGCTGACGTTGCGGGCGGGGCTGCGTGGTCTTGCCGACCAAAGGATACTGGACGCGCGCGTGCTCGACGGGCTTGCGGATACCCTGGGCATCGCGCTGGACATCGCCACGGGCGCCGCCCCGAATGCTGCCGCCGCAACTGTTTCGAAGGGGGTGGCGCCGGTCCTGCTGGCGCAGCTTCGCCGGGATATGGACGCTGCGGTCCGCGCCCGTCCGAACACCCTTGCGGCCCTCAGGCACAGCCTTGAACGGCTGGCGTCGTCGGCACTGGCCGTTGACGTCGACATGGGGCCCGCCGCCGCAGGGGCCGAGAGCCTGCTGGCGTGGTGGATTCGCGCTTTTCACGGGCAGTGCCGCGACGCCCTGGATGAACTGGCCCTGCTTGCACCATGGGCGGAACTGGTGCCTTCGCTGTATGCCTTCGGGGATTTTTCGCGCCTTGACGAAGTGCCGACGCTGCGGGAACTGGCGGAACTGGAGGCGGCGTTTCAGCCCATGTTCACCCGGTATTCCGAGAACGGTGCAACGCTGGAACAGCTCGCAAGGCTTGACGAACTGCAACGCCTTGTGGCGACGGCCAGCGGGCACGCCCGCGCGCGCATCGCGGCCATCGAATATCTGGCCGTACAGTGCGGCGTCATGGCCCGGATGGAATACGGGCTGCTGTACGACGAATCGCTGCACCTGCTGGCCATAGGCTACAACGTGGACGAGCGGCGGCGCGACGTCAGCTGCTATGACCTGCTGGCTTCGGAGGCGCGGCTTGCCAGTTTCGTGGCCATCGCGCAGGGGCAGTTGCCGCAGGAAAGCTGGTTTGCCCTCGGCCGTTTGCTCACCATTGCCGGTGGGGAGCCGATTCTCCTGTCATGGAGCGGCTCGATGTTCGAATACCTGATGCCGATGCTGGTCATGCCGAGCTATGCGAACACGCTGCTCGACCAGACCTGCGCGGCCGCCGTGGCGCGGCAGATGGAATACGGAAGGGTGCGCGCCGTGCCGTGGGGTATTTCGGAGTGCGGGTACAACGCCATAGACGTGCACCGCAACTACCAGTACCGGGCCTTCGGAGTGCCCGGGCTGGGCCTGAAGCGCGGGCTTGCCGAAGACCTGGTCATCGCGCCGTACGCCACGGCGCTGGCATTGATGGTGGCCCCCGCCGATGCGTGCCGTAATCTGGAACGCCTTTCGGCGGAGGGGATTGAAGCCCGCTACGGCTTCTATGAGGCCATCGACTACACCCCCTCGCGCCTGCCACGCGGGCAGACACATTCCGTGGTCCGTTCCTTCATGGCCCATCATCAGGGCATGAGCTTTCTGGCCTTGTCGCACGTGCTGCTGGACCGCCCGATGCAGAAGCGCTTCGAGTCCGATTCCATATTCCAGGCAACCCTGTTGCTGCTTCAGGAGCGCATTCCCACCGCCTCGGCAAGCTACGCGCACACGACCGAACTGTCCGAGTTGCGCATGGCTTCCGGCACGCAGGAAATGCCCCTTCGCGTTTTCTCCAGCCCGGATACCCCGCAGCCAGAAGTGCAGTTGCTGTCCAACGGCAGGTATCACGTCATGGTCACCAACGCGGGCGGTGGCTACAGCCGCTGGAACGACCTTGCCGTCACCCGGTGGCGAGAGGACGGCACCTGCGACAACAGGGGCACCTTCTGCTACCTGCGCGACGTGGCCAGCGGCGAGTTCTGGTCCGTGGCCCACCAGCCCACCCTCAGGCGCGCGGAGCGCTACGAGGCCGTCTTTTCAGAGGGGCGCGCGGAATTTCATCGCAGCGACCGTGGCTACGACATCCACACCGAAATAGCTGTCTCGCCCGAAGACGACATCGAACTGCGCCGCATGCGCATCACCAACCGGTCATGGGCCCGCCGTCAGCTGGAAGTGACCAGCTATGCGGAAGTGGTGCTGGCCCCGCCAGCCGCCGACGCACTGCATCCGGCGTTCAGCAATCTTTTCGTGCAGACGGAGATACTCCGGCGGCAGCAGGGCATCCTGTGCACCCGGCGTCCACGGGCCGAGGACGAGCATGTTCCGTGGATGCTGCACATGATGGCCGTGCGCGGGGTGGAAGCACAGGCAGTCTCCTACGAGACCGACCGCATGCGCTTCATCGGCCGGGGGAACACCCTTGCCGCCCCGCAGGCAGTCAGCGGCAAGGATGCGTCGGGCGCCCTGTCGGACAGCGAAGGATCGGTGCTCGATCCCGTGGTGGCCATTCGCTGCCGGATCACGCTGGAGCCGGGACAGGTGGCAACCGTGGACATGGTGACCGGTATCGGGGAAACCCGCGATGCGGCTGTGGTTCTGGTGGAAAAGTACCACGACAGACACCTTGCGGACCGCGTTTTCGATCTCACGTGGACGCACGGGCAGGTGCTGTTGCGCCAGTTGGGGGCCTCTGAAGCCGATGCGCAACTCTACGGGCGTCTTGCCGGTTCCGTACTGCATGCCAACCCCGCGCTGCGGGCCGACGAGGACATCCTGGCCCGGAACACAAGGGGGCAGTCGGGCCTGTGGGGCTATGCCATCTCCGGCGACCTGCCCATAGTGCTGCTGAAGATCGAGGACCCGGCAAACATCGAACTGGTGCGCCAGATGGTGCAGGCCCACGCCTACTGGCGCCTGAAGGGCCTGGCCGTCGACCTGGTGATCTGGAACGAGGACCATGCCGGATACAGGCAGGTGCTGAACGACCAGATCATGGGGCTCATCGCCGCCGGTATCGAGGCGGGCGTCACCGATCGCCCCGGCGGCATCTTTGTCCGGTCGGCCGACAGGATTGCGGAGGAAGACCGCATCCTGATCCAGTCGGTGGCGCGAGTCATCATCTCCGACGGCATGGGAACGCTGGAAGAGCAGATAGAGGGGCGCGGCAGTGTGGCCATGACGGTGCCCAGGCTCGTCGTCACGCGCACCCACCGTCCGGACCCGGTGGCGGAAGCGCCGCTTCCCCGGGATGACCTGGCCTTCTACAACGGCCTTGGCGGCTTTACGCCCGATGGCCGGGAATACGTCATCACCACCGCCCCCGGGCAACTGACGCCCACGCCGTGGGTGAACGTGCTGGCCAACCCGAACTTCGGAACCGTGATATCGGAAAGCGGCCTTGCCTGCACGTGGAGCGAGAACGCCCACGAATTCCGGCTTACCCCGTGGGGCAACGACCCCGTGAGCGATTCGCGGGGAGAGGCGTTCTACCTGCGCGACGAGGAGCGCGGCCACTTCTGGTCGCCCACACCGCTGCCACGTCGCGGGACGACGCCGTACGTCACCCGGCACGGGTTTGGCTACAGCGTGTTCGAGCATGTCGAGCGCGGCATTCGCACCGAGATGTGGGTCTATGTGGCGATGGATGCGGCGGTCAGGTTCACGGTTCTCAAGGTGCGCAACATGTCTGGCCGCACCCGGCGCCTGTCCGCCACCGGGTATGTGGAATGGGTGCTTGGCGATCTGCCGCCCAAGGCCGCCATGCACGTGGCGACGGAAATCGCCCCGGACAGCGGCGCGCTGTTCGCGCGCAACCCGTACAACACGGAGTTCGCCGACAGGACGGCGTTTTTCGATGTGGATGAGGTCTCGCGCACCGTGACTGGCGACCGGGTCGAATTCCTGGGCCGCAACGGTACGCACGAGGCCCCTGCCGCCATGCTGCGCAAGCGGCTTTCCGGCAGGGTGGGCGTGGGGCTTGATCCGTGCGCCGCCATGCAGGTGGGGTTCGACCTGGCCGCCGGGCAGGAACGGGAAATCGTGTTCCGGCTTGGCGTGGGACGTACCCCCGACGAGGCTCGGCAACTGGTGGCCCGTTTTCGCGGGCCCACGGTCGCGCGCGCCGCGCTGGCCACGGTGTGGGAATACTGGTCGCGCACGCTTGGCGCCATACACGTGGAGACACCAGACCAATCACTGAACGTGCTGGCCAACGGCTGGCTGCTGTACCAGACACTGGCCTGCCGCCTGTGGGCGCGAGCCGCCACCTACCAATCCGGCGGGGCCTTCGGCTTTCGCGACCAGTTGCAGGATGTCATGGCGCTTGTCCATGCGCAGCCGCATCTTGTGCGCGACCATCTGCTGCTGTGCGCGGCGCACCAGTTCGGGGAAGGTGATGTCCAGCACTGGTGGCACCCGCCCATGGAGCGTGGCGTGCGCACCCGCTGTTCGGACGATTACCTCTGGCTGCCGCTTGCGACGTGCCGCTACGTGCTGACCACCGGGGACACGGGCGTTCTGGATGAATACGTCCACTTTCTGCAAGGTCGCCCGGTGAAACCGGACGAGGATTCCTATTACGACCAGCCACGGCGTTCCGACGAGACAGGCAGCCTGTACGAACACTGCGTCCGGGCCATCATGCACGGCCTTGCGTTCGGGGAGCGCGGCCTGCCGCTCATGGGTTCCGGCGACTGGAACGACGGCATGGACCGCGTGGGCGAACAAGGCAAGGGGGAAAGCGTGTGGCTCGGTTTCTTTCTGCACGAGGTGCTGACGCGCTTTGCAGAGGTTGCCGCAGCGCGAGGCGACGTTTCCTTTGCCGGACGTTGCCTGAACGAGGCAGACACCCTGCGCACCAATATCGAACGGCACGGCTGGGACGGGGCGTGGTACCGCCGCGCCTATTTCGACGATGGCACGCCGCTCGGTTCGGCGGGCAATGCCGAGGGCAGGATAGATTCCATCGCGCAGAGTTGGGCTGTCCTTTCCGGGGCGGCGGACAAGGAGCGGGCGAGCATGGCCATGGGTGCCGTGGATGAGCACCTTGTCCGGCGCACGCAGGGGCTGGTCCAGCTTCTGGATCCGCCGTTCGATACATCCGCGCAAAACCCCGGCTACATCAAGGGCTACGCCCCCGGTGTGCGCGAAAACGGCGGGCAGTACACGCACGCCGCCATCTGGGCGGCCATGGCCTTTGCCCACATGGGGGACGGCCGCCGCGCGTGGGAGCTTTTCACCATCATCAACCCGGTGAACCATGCCCTGTCCGGCGAAGCCACCGCCGTCTACAAGGTGGAACCCTACGTGGTTGCTGCGGATGTCTATGCGGCCCCCCAGCACGTGGGGCGCGGCGGCTGGACGTGGTACACGGGCTCCGCAGCGTGGATGTACCGGCTGATCGTGGAATCGTTGCTGGGCATCAGTCTGGAAAACGGCAGGTTGCGGGTTTCGCCCTGTCTGCCCGAAGGATGGGCCGGTTTCACCCTGCATTATCGATATCACGGTGCGGTGTACCATCTGGAGGTTCTGCGGTCTTCGGACGAAGGAAGCGGCGTGCGCCTGCGCGTGGATGGTACCGACCAGGAAGGAAACAGCATCCTTCTCGTTGATGACGGGGCCGAGCACCGCGTCGAGGTTCGTGTATCGGCCGGTCATGCGTGAACGGGGTTGCACCCTCGTGCCGACGGCCGTTGGTTGTGTCGCCCGACGAGAGCGGAGAGCCTTCATGATATCTCGTTGGGTTCCCGCTTTCATGCATTCAAGGGCGCACGGCCCTTCGTTTCGTCTTGCCAACGCGCCCCCACTGCATACACCTTGGGTAGTGAACCCTTGTCGGCCGGATCAGCGAAGCCGTGGGGCGGTTGACCATTCTCCGCGAACAGGCGGCGACACTCCGATTGCGGCGTATCAACCGTATCCGCACGATACGCGGGTCGCTCGCCATAGAAGGCAACCAACTCAGCGAAGCGCAGATCACCGCCATCCTCGACGGGAAACGGGTCATCGCGCCTCCCCGTGAGGTTCAGGAAGTGCGCAATGCCCTTGCCGCGTACGAGTTGATGACTGGAATCTAGTCGTCGAAAAGGACCTGCTGGAAGCGCACGGCATCCTGATGTCCGGCCTGATCGACGAGGCAGGCAGCTACCGCCGGGGTGGCGTCGGCGTGCCGGAAGGTTCCCACGTTATCTACCTGGCTTCTCCGGCGGACCGGTTGCCCGCGCTTATGGGCGATCTGTTTCACTGGTTGGCGACCAGCGATGCCCACCCGTTGGTCGCAAGTTCCGTGTTCCACTACGAATTCGAATTCATCCATCCCTTCGCCGACGGGAATGGCCGCATGGGGCGGTTGTGGCAGAGCCTCATTCTGGCCCGTTGGAGTGGGTTGTTCGCCGATCTCCCGGTGGAGAACCTGATCTTCCCGCATCAGGCCGAGTACTATGAGGCGTGGCAGGAAAGTACGCGGCAGACGGACAGTGCCCCCTTCATCGAGTTCATGCTCACGATGATTTTCGATGCCGTGAGCGCGTCCGTTGCTCCAGATGCCCCCCAAGTCGCCCCTCAAGTCACCCCCCAAGTCGAACAGCTATTGCAGGCCATGCATGGCGAAATGCCCCGTGAGGCGTTGCAGGATGCACTTGGTCTGCAAGGCCGCAAGTCTTTCCGGGAGCGCTATCTCAAACCGGCCCTGGCGGATGGGTTCATCGAGATGACCGTTCCCGACAAGCCCAATAGCCGCTTGCAGCGGTATCGACTGACGGACAAGGGGCGTCAGTTGCTGCAACTCCGTCGTGAAGGGTAGGTTCCAGGCAAAGTTGTTGGCGGTTCCACGGCAGTGCCCGCAAAGCATGTTTGTGGCATAGGGGGGGCCGCAGCCCCCCTGCCGGTTGTCCTAGCTTCCTTCTGCCTCACCCTCCGGCAGCGCCAGTTGCGCTTCCTCTTCGCGCTCCTTGCTACCTTCCATACTTGCCGGTGTGTCTGACATGATGGCCGCCACGAACACGCCAGCTACACCGGCCAGGCAGCCGCCAAGAAACACCCAAGCCCTGTTCATTCCCTTGTTCCTGGATTCGTGGTCAGTCATCGATGCTCTCCTTGACGACGTTAAGTACCGCGATGGCTATGGCGATGATTGATCCCCAGTTCATATCTTTATCCTCCTTGGGATGCGGACCTTCGGGCAGTCCGCGAAGAGCACGCATTCCGCAGGCGGCAGAAGGCACCTCTTCCACGGCCAGAACCGGCACAAGTACATCCAGCGCATACGACCTCCTTGTCGGGGTGTTGAAAAAGAACGGGGAGGCGTGGTGCCTCCCCGTTTCTCGTTGCCGGTGTTGTTTGTGTTTGCTTCATGTCGCGCGCCTGCCGACCAGCGCGCCTTGGAGCAGGCCGAACATCGCCGGGACAAGTTCGGTCATGGTGTTGATCGTCCGGTGCCGTCCCGGCAGGTGCTGCAGGATGTTCACCGCGCCGATGCCGATGGCGTAGACCTCGAACCCCAGCCGTTCGGCGTGCCGGATGGCTTCCAGGGCACATGTTGGCGTATCGGGATCGCCATCGGTCAGCAGCAGGATGAGCTTGCGGGCCTCACGCAGGGGTAGCATTTCCTGCATCACCCACCACAGGGACTCGGTCAGTGGGGTGGTCCCCACGGCAGACATCAGGAGCCTCGAATGTACCCGCTGTCCGTGCCGCACCAGGCGGCCCACTGTTTTCTGTTCCGTTGACGCCGGGTCATGGCTGGCCGGAAAAGCGGTGATGGCCACGTTGATGCCGATGGTCTCAAGGGCCGAGGCCACGGCATGACAGGCCGTGCTGGCCAGCCGGATGCTCGTAGTCATGGACCCGGAGCAGTCGAGAAGCAGATGCACGGCGGTGTTGATGCCGACGCGCGTTCCCTTGCGCATGAAGACGCGGGCGTCATCCGTGGCGATGCGGTGGAGCCTGCGCGGGTCGAGTCTCCCGCTCCGTGCCCCGTGGGTCCGGCTGATGGTCGCAGCCTGCAACAGGCCATGAAGCCGCGTCCGCAGGGCCGTCGATGCCCGTTTGGCCTCGGCGATATCGTCAGGGTGCAGGTCCCAGCTTACCTTGTGAGTGACGGTAGCCACGTTCACGGGCAGTCTATCGCTTGCGGGTGCCTCACGTTTCAGGGCCTCACCAAGGATTGCACCGAATTCCTGCGGAAGTTCGTCCCCTTGGGCATGCAGCAGGGTCCGTATCCGTTCCCACGGTGATGCCGTGGGCTGGTTGCCATTGCCAGACCCACCCTCCGGGGCGTTCCCAGTTTGATTGGCGTCCAGATTCCTACCTGACGCGGGTGGCGGCGTTTGCGTGGCCTTGCCTAGTTCCGCGACGATGGCCCGCGCATGGACAATGGCCTCGGCTGTTGATGCGCACGAGGTACGTACCGCTTCCACCACGCAGGCGATGCGGGTAAGCAGGCCCGGGCAGAGTTTATCGAGATGTGCCGCGATGGTGTCGCGCCGTTTCCCGATGGCCGGGACGTCCCACGCCCGAACCGTAAGCAGCAGCCAGTTCAGGAACAGGGCTGCGGGATCGTCCGCTGTCTTGGTCGCCTTGCCGCCGAAAAAGTGGCCAATGAGCCAGTCGAAATTTCCCCGGCAGCCGGGGAACGAGGCAACCAGCCGGTTCTCCACCCTCCAGTCCTCGATGATGTTCCAGACATGGTGCTCAAGCGGGGTAAGGTTCGCGGCCTTCAGCGCAGCAAAGTCGGTATCCCGCAGGTGGGCGGCCTCATGGTCGATGTAGCCACGGGCTAGTGCGAGGAAGGTATCGGGCACGTCCACCGGCAAGGCGGGGAGATGGATCGCGCTACCGTCCGTGTAGGCCTCCGTGCCCCCGATGGTCACGGTGACGCCGTATTTCCTGCCGAGCACGCTCGCCACCAGCGGCAGCGAGCGCATCACGGCGCGTGTATCCAGCATGTTGTCCTCCGGATGCGAAAAGGCCCCGAAGCGTGGTGCTCCGGGGCCTTTCGTGGCTGGTGTGTATCGGATGATCAGGCGGCGGTGCCGAGCAGCCGCCAGTACGGTTCGAAGCTGGCTGCCACCAGCGCGCCGATCTGCCTAAGGAAGGAGGCGTAGTCGCCGCGCACCCCGATGGCGTCGAGGTTCTCGTAGTACGCGGCCCGCTGTTCCACCGGGATGATCACCGTGGGGTATCCGGCCCGCATCAGTTCAAGGTTCATCAGCAGCCGGGCGGTGCGCCCGTTGCCGTCCGTGAACGGGTGGATCACCACGAAGTCGGCATGGACGCGCGCGGCCAGTTCCACGGGGTGCAGGCGCGTCGCCGCATCCGCGTACCACCCGAAAAAGGTGTCCATGCGTTCCTGCACATGCAGGGCATCGGGCGGGGTGTGCCCCGCGCCGGAGATGATGACGTTGCGGGTCCGGTAGCGGCCCGCGTCATCGGCAATGCCCCGAAGCACCAGTTGGTGCAAGTCCTTCAGGGTGCGTTCGTCCAACCCGCGTCCGTCTCGCACCACCTCTTCCAGAAAGCCGATGGCTTCCCTGTGGTTGATGGCTTCAAGATGCTCGCGCATGGACTTGCCGCCGATGGTCACTCCATCTTCCAGCACCACCTTGGTCTCCATGAGGGTCAGCGTGTTCCCCTCAATGGCGTTGGAATGGAAGGTATACCGCAGCACCATGTCCGCCCGCAGGTCGGCCACCATGTCGGGCGGCAGCGGACGATGCCGGTCGAGCCGCGCCTTGAGGGCGTCGAGTTGGGCGATGTCGATGGGCGGTGTGGGCGAAGGGGTTGTCATGGCGTGCTCGCAAGTAGCTTGAAATCAAGTTAACCGTTTCGATAGGTAAACGGGTTGGCGTGGCCTGTCCAGCCACCTACCACAAGCCGCAATTGGGCAGGACGGGTTGCAGGTCGGGCATGATCTCGCGGGGGATGCCATCCTGCGCAAGGTCGTCCCCAAGGTCGGGCATGTCGTCCTCTCCTCCTTCGGGTTCGTCTGCGGACGCTATCCGTCCATTCTCCGTGCTCCCATCCTGCCGCAGCAGAGCATCCAGCAGATCGGACGGGCGATGCCCCTCCATGATCCGTTGTCCATGCTCCATGAGCGCGGACGGATCGCGCAGCAGGGCCACCAGCCCCTGCAGCATGAGCAGGTGCGCCCCCTGTATCCTGCCCCGCTTGGGCAGATTGGCGAAGGCCGTATCGATGAGGTCGGCCACCGGGGCCACCCTCGGTTCCACGAAGGTCAGCTCGGCCAGCTTCTGGTGGATGGTCCGCAAGGGGGACAGCGCCTTGTGGGTCACTTCGCTGCGGCCCGCGTAGCACTTGTGCCAGGCCTCGGTGGCGGCCTTGGCCACCTCGTCAAACAGGGTCCGACCAAGCCCTCGCACCTCTTCCGCAAGCCCCTGGGCCACCGGCTCCGCATCGCCTGAAGCAGGCGGCACGATGCGGTAGACCTGCCAACGGAAGCCCATGCGGCTGCGCACGTAGTCCGCGCTGACCGTGGAGTCGGCGATGATGCGTTCCCACTCGCCGTGCCGGGCTATCCAGTCCCGAACGGCGTCATCGTACCGGGTGAGGAAGGTATCCCTGGCTGCCAGGAATTCGCCCCGAATGCGGTCGAGTTCTTCCACAAGAACGGGGGCTTTTTCCTCCGGAATGCCCCAACCGCCAAGAAAGCGCACGCCGTGGCGGTCGAGCAGGTTCACCGCGCGCGCCTTCAGCGTGCCGAATATCTTCAGTTCCTCGGGATCGCAGATGCGCTTGCTGCCGAGCGAGGCAAGCTCCTCCGGCGGCAGGTCCGCGCCGCCGAAGTCAGCCGGGGTCAGCTTGCGCCGGGCGGTCCAGATGTTCACGTCGAGGTTGATGGCCATGAGGCAGTTCAGGATGGTGTCGTTCATGTGCGTGCTCCGTAAAAGCGGAACGCCCCTCGGGGGAGGGGCGTCCTAGATTCCGTTGTGGAAGTGATAGTGGTCTTTTTCGATCTTCTCCGCGGCCTGTCGCCACATCTCCTGTACCGGGTCCTCGTCGATGCACCGGCCCCACCCGATGGTATGGACCGTGACCCGCGAGGGATGGGGTTCCTCGTCATCCCCGGTCCAGGTGCTGACCTTGAGGAGGTAGAGTTCCGCTTCCGCCTTCCAGTGGTGGCGGACGCCGTTGGTGTGGATATCCCGGACGAGGTGGATGCTGCGGGAGAAGGGGAAGATACGCATGGCGGATGTCGCTTTCATGAGTGTGTGCTCCTCGTGGGTGCTGTGTAGGTCGGAGTCGTTCCAGAATGCGGAATCGGTCCAGGATGTCTGTCGCCGTTTGGGGATCGCCGGTCAGGGCCTCCAGTTCCTCCTGCAGGGCCGCCTGGTCGATGGTCTGTCTGCCGGGCATGGATGCCACCCGGAAGCGGTGCCTGCCCGCGGTTATCCAGTCCCGGGCCATGCTGTCGCTTACCGCCGCGATGCGCTGGAAGGCGGTGCGGATGCGCCCTTCAATCGCTGCGATATCGCCCTCGATGGCGAGTTTGCGTTCATTCAGGCTGGCGAGATGGTCGAGGTCCGCCGCATGGGCGGGACCGAGGTCCACTGGCATGCCGTCAACCCGGATGGGACGGAACTTGGGACAGGTGGGGTTGGCGTCGCACCAGTCACACAGGGGATGAAACCCCCGGCAATACGGGAGGTCGTCAAGCGCCAACTGCCCCGCCTTGACGGCGTTGACTGCCTGCCACAGGTCGGCGGCAGTGTTGCAGCAGATGCCGAGCATGGTCCGGTTAGGTGTGTATGGTCCGAAGGCCTTGGCGTCGGCCATGGAGATGGAGAGCACCCAGCCTTCGATGGCCACGCTTTCCGAAGTGTCCGGCAAGTCGATACCGAAAAGCAGACGGGCTGCCTCCGGGAAGGTCTTGCGGGTGAAGATCGGCTGGTCGTCTTCGTCCCGAAGCGAGCAGCAGGGGCGATGCCAAGTACTCTCCAGCAGGCCGATCTGCCCGTAGAGTTGCACCTCGTTGGAGGTGTAGAGGGTTTCGGGCAGGTGCCCGTTGCTCTTCAGCTCCAGCACCCGGATGACGGGGGTCGGGGTTTCGTGGATGAGGGTGATGTCGAGGTGGGCCTTGATGGGCACGCCGTGGAAGGAGGCGCTGATTTCCAGTTGTGGGATGACGCGGTGGCCGCTTTTGGTGAGCGAGTCGGTGATCCCGGCTTCCTGCCAGTGGCCCCGATGCAGTGGGAGATGGCGTTTCAGGATGGAACCGACATGCGGAGGCGGGGTGGTGTGGGGCTGCGTGCCCGGCGACGCCAGTTTGCGGGCAGCCGCCGAGCGCAGGCATTCCGTTGCGGCGCCGATGTCGGACATGCCGACGTAGGTGTTGCGGTCGCCCAGTTGAGTCAGCGTGGTGTGGACTTCGCGTGCCAGCAGGGATTCGGCGAGGAGGGAGAGAGGGTCCGGCAGTGCCGGAGGCATGGGGGATTGCGGGGTGTCTGTCATGGGGGACTCCATCGAGTGAACGAGGTTCCCCCATGGCGGGGGAATCCCCGCCGTTGGCGTGGTGTGTGGATCAGGCGGTCTCGGCGTACCGCCACCAGACCTTGCGCTCGGCGTTCCATTTGAACCCGGCAGCCGAGAGCAGTTGCTTGCGGGCAGACGTGTTGCCCGATGCCAGAATGCAAAGACGGCCATCCTGGGCGGTGGCCGTCGAGTAGTTTACCCCATCCAGCCGTGGCAGTGACGCCAAGGCTGGATGTGTTTTTTCAGCAGGCTTGGGCTGAGGTGGAGGGGCTGCGGGCGTGGCTTGTTGGGCTGAGACGACCGAAGGCTGCGGATTCCGAGGCTGGCGAGGCGTTCTCTGTCGTGCGGGCCTGTCTCGGGATGCTGCCTCGCCGTCGTCATCGTCTTCCGTCACCATGCCGAGCATAGCCGAAAGCGCATACCTGCGGGCATAGGTCATGGCGCTGCCGTAACCCTGCGGGTCGGCCTTGGGCAGGGGCATGACCAGTAGCGACGACTGCCATTGGCCGGATTCCGCGTGCGTGAGCTTGGTGACAAGGCCGAGGCGCCCAGCCTCTGCCGGGACCGGGCACTGAGTTACCCAGATGCCGTTGGCCAGCAGCGCATCGCGGCAGGAGTCCATGACGGAGTTGAGGGTGGCATAGCGGGACTTGGCGAACGGGTTCTCACGGTCCTTGATGGCCGGTTGCAGGGTGTGCTGCACGGCAATGAGGGCCTTGGCGAGGTCCGTGACCTCAGGAGAGGTGTACTGAAGGCTGTCCATGGCGTCTCCTTGGAAAGAGAAAAGCCCTGACACACAGGGCTTTGGGGCAGTTTGGGGCAAAATATAAGTCAATCCAAGTATGTAATATATATTTGAATTTTAATGGATAACGCGTGGGCGGAGAATGCAGCCTCCATTCCGTTAACCCACCCCTCGAAGAGAAACAGGCAAGAATCAGGTAGAATTGCGTCTATCCCTCTCACTGTTGCCGCCAGTAATTAGGGTGTCATCTGGCAATCGGGAGAATCCGTCCGATTGCCCCACCAACAGGGAGAGTATCGACATGAAGGCAGTAGCCATAAACGGAAGCCCCCGCCGGGGGGGCAACACGCAAATAATGCTTGAAAAGGTGCTTGAACAACTGCAGGTCGCCGGGTGGAGCACCGACTACATTCAGGTTGGCGGCAAACCCGTCAGGGGCTGCATTGCCTGCTTCAAGTGTTTCGAAAATCGCGACAGGCGGTGCAGCATCGGCAAGGACGGCTTGAACGACCATCTGGAGCGGATATACTCGGCCGATGCCCTCATTCTCGGGTCTCCGACCTACTTCGCGGACGTCACCCCCGAACTGAAGGCCTTCATCGACCGGGTCGGGTTCGTGGGCCTGGCCAACGGCGGGCTGCTCAGCGGGAAGATCGGTGCCGCAGTGGTGGCGGTCAGGCGTGGTGGCGGAACCCATGTCTTCGACACAATCAACCACATGTTCCTGTTGTCTTCCATGGTCGTTCCCGGCTCTACCTACTGGAACCTCGGGGTCGGGCGCGACAGGGGGCAGGTGCTGGAAGACGCGGAGGGAATGCGGAACATGGAGCACCTGGGCAAGACCATCTGCTGGCTGGGCCAGGCCATCGCCTCGGCCCCGGCTCCATTCCCCGCGCCCCAGTACAGGCTGGATTTGGAGTCCGAGCCCCCCGTAGCCTCTTGAACAGGAGAATCAGGCAAGAATACGCTCGGATCATGTCTATCCTCAGCGCCTGCCGTGGTTAGCTTTCACACGTGCGCTGCTTCAACGCGCTGTCCGCCGAAAGGCCCGAACAAGGAGCAAGCAGATGGAAAAGAGAATACTGGGAACGAACGGTCTGGAGGTCTCGGCTATCGGCCTTGGCTGCATGGGCATGAGCCACGGCTATGGCCCGGCGGCTGACAGGCGCGAGATGATCGCGCTTATCCGCCGGGCCGTGGAGAAGGGTGTGACCTTCTTCGACACTGCGGAGGTATACGGGGATAACGAAAGCCTTGTGGGCGAGGCGCTGGCGTCCTTCAAGGGCAAGGTGGTCATCGCCAGCAAGTTCGGCGTGTACAACGTGGATGGCAAGCAGACCCTGGACAGCAAGCCCGAGCGTATCCGGCAATCTGTGGAGGGCTCGCTGAAACGCCTGGGGGTGGAGGCCATCGACCTCTACTACCAACACCGCGTGGATCCTGCCGTGCCCATTGAGGAAGTGGCCGACGTGGTGGGCGAATTGATGCGTCAGGGCAAGGTGAAGCACTGGGGCCTTTCCGAGGCCGGGGTGCAGACCATCCGTCGGGCACATGCCGTACTGCCGCTCACCGCCATTCAGAGCGAATACTCCATGATGTGGCGCCAGCCAGAGGCGACGTTACTGCCCGCTCTGGAGGAACTCGGCATCGGCTTCGTGCCCTTCAGTCCGCTGGGCAAGGGCTTTCTCGCGGGGCGCTTCGACAAGACCGCGACCTTTGGCGGCGACGACTTCCGCAGCATCGTGCCCCGATTTTCTCCCGAGAACCTCGACGCCAACCAGGCGCTTGTCGCACTGGTGAAGTCCGTGGCGGCGGCCAAGCAGGCCACCCCAGCGCAGGTCGCATTGGCCTGGGTGTTGGCTCAGAAGCCCTGGATCGTGCCCATCCCCGGCACCACCAAGATGGCCCGCGTGGAGGAGAACCAGGGAGGCGCGGACATCGTGCTGACCGAGAGCGATCTGCGTGAACTGAACGCCGCGCTGGCCAGGATTGAGATCGCCGGGGACCGCTATCCGGCGGACTCGGACTTCGCCAAGCGTACTGGCAACTAAATACGTAAGAGAGGAGACACCACCATGAACAGCAACATCGCAGGAAAGGTTGTGGTCATCACCGGCGCGAGCAGCGGGCTTGGCGAAGCCACGGCGCGCTCCCTCTCCGTCCAGGGGGCGACCGTCGTGCTGGGCGCGCGGCGTGTGGATCGCCTGCAGGCCCTTGTGGATGCGTTGACCGCCAGCGGAGGCAAGGCCCTGGCCCTGGCCACGGACGTCACCGACGCCGCACAGGTGAAGGCGCTGGTGGACGAGGCCGTACGCATCTTCGGCCGCGTCGACGTCATGCTCAACAACGCCGGGCTCATGCCGCACTCGCCACTGGAACGCCTCAAACTCGACGACTGGGACCGCATGATCGACGTGAACCTCAAGGGTGTGCTTTACGGCATCGCTGCCGCGCTGCCGCACATGCAGCGCCAGAAGTCTGGGCACATCATCAACGTCTCTTCCGTGGCCGGGCACAAGGTCCACCCTGGCTCTGCGGTATATTCGGCCACCAAGACCGCCGTGCGGGTCATCTCCGAGGGGCTACGCATGGAGGTGAAGCCGTATGGCATCCGCACCACGGTGCTTTCGCCGGGCGCGGTTTCCTCTGAGTTGATGCATAGCGTGACTGAGCCGGACGTAGCCGAGGGCATCCGCCAGTTCTATGCCGAGTATGCCATTCCGGCCGAGACCTTCGCGCGCATGGTCGTGTTCGCCATGAGCCAGCCGGATGACGTGGACATCAACGAGATACTCTTCCGGCCCACGGATCAGGAACTGTAGACGTGACCCGGACCGGGGCCATGGTCGACGACACCCGGCAATGGAGCCGCCCGCCTGCCGGATGTTGTCGGAAGGTTCACCCGGAGGCGGGTGGGAGCGCCCATGGAGTTCGGGATGGCCGACAGCGTCGACAACGTCGACGGCGCATAGTGACTTCAAACCAACGGACAGAAGCAAGCACGTTATGGATACTCTCAAGCCCTCGGAAAATGACGCACAAATCGTCGCTGGCGCGCTGTTTCTGACCATTCTTGGTGCGTTGATGGCATTCACATCGCTATCGACCGACATTTACCTTCCGGCAATGCCGACAATGGCCAAGGAACTCCACGGCGACACAGAATTCACTATCACCGGTTTTCTGGTGGGGTTCACCTTCGCCCAACTTCTCTGGGGGCCGATCAGTGACAGCAAGGGCCGTAAGGCTCCGCTTTTCATCGGCATGTTGATTTTTGCGATAGGAAGCGCAGGTTGCGCCATGTCGCAAACGATCACGCAGATCGTCTTCTGGCGCATCGTGCAGGCTTTTGGCGCATGCACCGGCCCCATGCTGGCTCGGGCGATGATTCGGGATTTGTACTCCCGTACCCAGGCGGCGCAAATGCTGTCGACCCTGATGATCATCATGGCCATAGCGCCGATCATCGGTCCGCTCATGGGGGGGCAAATCATTCGGGTCAGCAGTTGGCACAGCATATTCTGGCTGCTGACGGTGATCGGGTTGCTGATGTTCGTCTCGCTGTTCTGGTTGCCGGAGACTCTGCCCGCCGAAAAGAGAACGCCCGCTTCGATAGGGAGCGCCTTCACGAATTATTATTTCCTGTTGCGGCATAAGGTGTTCATGCGGTTCACCCTTTGCGTGACATTCTATTACGTTGCCGCGTATGCATTCATCGCCGGATCGCCGCGAGTGTACATCACCCATTTCGGGGTAGACCCGCAGCACTACGGATGGCTGTTCGCGGTCAACATCATCGGAGTCATGATCATCAGCTTCTTCAACAGGCATCTTGTCTACAGGTTTTCCCTGCGCATGTTGTTGCAGATTGCGACAACAGTATCATTGTTAGCCATGATTGCCATGGCTGTATTTGTCAGGGAAGAACTTTTCGGCATGTATATAATCGTCGGGATGGTCTTCATATTCTTCTCGATGAACGGAATCGTCGCCGCTGTGTCAACGGCGGCAGCCCTGGACGAGGTTCCCCATATCGCAGGTTCGGCTTCCGCGTTGATCGGCGCGCTGCAATACGGGAGCGGCATCGTCTCGTCCGTGCTGCTTGCCCTGTTCAGCAACGGGACGCCGTGGACTATGACCTGGATAATGCTGTTGTTCACGGCGGCTGCGTTTCTTGCAGTGCAGGGAAAGGCAAGCAAATACGCCAGCCGGTTCTTCGGTAGACATGCCGGTAGCTGATGCGCGGCAAGCGTTGGGGGAAGGGCAAGACAGCGAAGCCCCTCTGTTCTCCTTCACGATCGGTACGGTGACCGGTGACGAACCAGGCTTTGTCCCGCAGTGCATCGCCTGCGGGGGGGGGGGCTTGAAAAATGCCCGCGGCAGATTCCCATTCCCGGCGTTCAGGAAAGGGAGGCGCCGAGTTGGAAGGCGGGGGGGCGATGAGCGGCAGGAGGTGGTCTGGCAGTGCTTCCGCAAGAGTCTGGATTAGGCAATTCTGGTGGGGCGGCGTGATAACCACGCTGCCCCGTTTCGTTTCCTGGGGTGGTCGTGCCACACACACTCGCATGATTGGCAGCAGGTTGGCTTTTGCTCTGTGCCTTTTCGTTTTCTCGTGCGGCTCTGGAGTGGGGGGCACGCGCGCCCCGATCACTCTCGGAGAATTGCAGAAAAACAGGACCCGCCCCCCTGCGGCCTCTGGTTTCGCAGGTTCCCCTTGGTCGCTGTCAGGAGGCATCGTCGCAGGTAGAATCAGGCAAGAATCGGGCAGGATCGTGTCTACCTTTCCTTTTGCTCCGTGGATAGTTTTTATCAACGCAACGTCAAAAGCGAGAGGAATAGAAAATGAGCAACGACACACAAAAGGTCTGGTTCATCACCGCAGCCAACAAGGGGCTTGGCGCAGCCACCGCCCGTGAAGCCCTTGCCTTGGGCAACAAGGTTGTTGCGGCCGCGCGCAATCCCGAATCCGTCATCCAGGCCCTCGGCGAGTCTCCCGACCTGCTTCCCGTGAAGCTCGACGTCACGGATGACGCGCAGGTTCGCGCCGCGGTGGCGGCCGCAATGGAGCGCTTCGGGCGCATCGACGTTCTGGCCCATGTCGCGGGGTACGGACTCATCGGATACTTCGAGGAAATGTCCGAGACGCTCATCCGCAAGCAGATGGAGACCAACCTCTTCGGCGCCATGAAGCTGACCCGCGAGGTCCTGCCGATCATGCGAAGCCAGCGGTCGGGGTTGATCATCGGAGTCAGCTCCACCTCAGGCGTTCGCGCCGTGGGGGGCGGCTCCGTCTACAGCGCCTCCAAGTTCGCCCTCGAAGGCTGGCTGGAGGGAATGCACGTTGATCTCGCGCCATACGGCATCCGCTGCATGATCATCGAGCCGGGAGCCTTCCGCACCGACTTCTTCAACACGGCGACCTCATTCGCCTTCTCCGATCTGGAGATCGACGACTACCGGGAGCAGCGCGCCGCCTTGTACAATCTCATGGTCTCCCAGCACGGCAAGCAGCCCGGCGACCCGGCCAGGTTCGCCAAGGCCGTGATGCAGGCCGTGACCTCCCCGAATCCTCCCTTGCGGCTGCTGGCGGGCAAGGCCGCAGTGAGCACCATCGACAAGCATCTCGCGGAACGCCGCGCGGAATACGCGGCGTGGAGCGCGGTTTCGGCGGCGTGCGACTTCGAATAGCAGCACGCATGGGAAAAAGCCGCCAGGCCACTGCGCGGCAACAGGGATGAACACACGATGACGTGGAACAGTATGAAACTGACGCGGCGAAGGATGCTGACGCTGGTGGGCCTGTCATGCGCGGCGGCGGGGTCCTGCGCGCTCCAGCCCAAGATCGGCCCGCTTCCTGATGGGCAACGGCTGGAACGCATCAGGACTTCGCCGAACCATGCAGGCGGCGAGTTTCACAACCAACTGCCCACAGAACTCTTCACCGGCGAAGGGGGAAAGGTGTCCTCCATGTGGGACTTCCTGTTCGTGCCCAAGGACCGGCTGAAGCCGGACCATCCCCTGCCCATGGTCGGCACGGATTTAAGGGCATTGGCGGGGCGTGACGAGGCCGCGGTCTGGTTGGGGCACTCGTCGCTTTTCCTGCGCACCGGCGACCACACCGTTCTGATCGACCCCGTGTTCGGCTCCTATGCGGCTCCGTTCTTTTTCATGAACAGGGCCTTTGGCGGAGATTACCCCTACGCAGCCCACGCGATGCCGGAGATCGACTGCCTTATCATTTCCCACGACCATTGGGACCATCTGGACCATGCGACGCTGACCGCCCTGCGCCCCAAGGTGAAGGCCGTCGTCTGCCCGCTGGGCGTCGGTGCCATCCTGGAGGAATGGGGATTCGATCCGGCCATCATCCACGAGGCCGACTGGTACGAAAGTGTACAGGCCGGGCGGAACCTGCTCGTCCACGTTTTGCCGGCGCGGCACTTTTCGGGCCGCTGGATCAGCCGCAACAAGACACTCTGGGCAGGCTTCATGATCGAAACGGCCGGGCGCAGGGTGTTCTACAGTGGCGATAGTGGGTACGGCCCTCATTTTGCGCAGATTGGCGAGAGATTCGGCACGGTGGACCTGGCCATCATGGAAAATGGGCAATACGACCCGAACTGGAAAAACATCCACATGATGCCGGAAGAAGCGGTTCAGGGGGCGATGGACCTTCGCGCGCGGGCTCTGCTGCCGGTCCACTCCGGGCGGTTCTGCATATCCAACCATGCCTGGGATGCCCCCTATGAAAGGATTGCCGCTGCAAGCGCGGAGAAGCCTTTCAGGCTGCTGACCCCGCGCATCGGTGAAGTGGTCGACATGGACAACGAGTCGCAACTGTTCGACGCTTGGTGGAAAACCACGAAGCAGGCCGATGGCCGCATGTCAGGATAGGAATCGGACCGAGTTGGCGGCATGCACGTTCGGAACGGCGGCCATCACCGCCATCGTCGGCGCGGGGACCCTGGCGATGTTTGAGGTACTGCCGGGCATGGCCATGTTCCCGGACTGGATCGCCAAGGCCATCTTGTAGGTGGCCAGGTACTTCAACAACAGGTGGACACTCCACCATGTGGCGGAAAGCGGTGCGTGAACGCATCGTGAAGCCCACAGGAGATGGCGGCATGCCCGGCATGCGGTTGAACGCGGCGCCGTATTCCCTCGCGCAGGCTTGTGCTAGAATTCAGCCAGAACAAGGAGGAACCCCCATGGCAGAGCATGAACTCACCAGCGAATCCGTTCCGGCAGCTTCCGAGGACATGACCGCCTTGCGCCAGTCGCTGGCGGAGACCATCGGGCGGCTCACCGCAAAGGCGCATCGCGTCATCACCCCCATCCCGGCCCTTTCACTGGGGCGCTGGGAGGCCCCTACCGAACAGACCAGCTACATGCACGAACCCAGTCTGTGCCTAGTGGCCCAAGGGGCCAAGCGTGTCCTGCTGGGGGAGGAATTGTACACCTATGACGCGGACCACTATCTGATCGCTTCGGTGGATCTGCCCATAGTTGCCCAGGTTATCGAGGCAAGCCCGGAAAAACCCTATCTTGGACTGATGCTGAAGCTTGACCCCCGGATGATTTCGCAGCTTCTGGTGGACAGCAAGCTGCCCATGCCCCGGGTGCAACAGACCAGCCGGGGCATGGCCGTGAGCCGGGTCAATGAAAGCATGCTCAGTGCGTTTCAGCGGATGCTGGCGCTTCTGGACGTGCCGGAGGACATTCCGATTCTTGCCCCCCTGATCCAGAAGGAGATCGTCTACCGCCTGCTTGTCGGTGATCAGGGGCCCCGCCTGAGGCAACTCGGGGCCATAGGCACCCAGAGCAACACCCTTGCGCTGGCCATCGAATGGCTGAAGGAAAACTACACCCGGCCGTTGCGCGTCGAGGATCTGGCGGGGTACGCCCGGATGAGCACCTCGGCCTTTCATCGCCATTTCCGGGAACTGACGGCCATGAGTCCGTTGCAGTTCCAGAAGCGGCTGAGGCTCCACGAAGCGCGGCGAATGATGTTCGCGGAGCATCTGGATGCCGCATCGGCGGCGTTCAAGGTCGGCTACGAGAGCAATTCCCAGTTCAATCGTGAATACAGCCGCCTCTTCGGTGCGCCGCCCCTGCGCGACATCAAGGGGCTGCGGTGGCAAACAGCAGACCCGAGGCTGCTGAGCGCCACGGCGGAGAGCATCACCGCCCGTGATGTCTAGCCATACGTAGCGAATGCATCGAGGGGGGGAATGCCCCCCCCTTGCATCATGATGCTTGGCGGGGCATGTCGATACACCGGATACCCGCCCGCCTGCCCGGCTCCCCGCACACCCTGTCTGCCCCGCCAGAAAGCCCAATTCCGGGGCAGATGGCATCCCGTCACACGTCCTGGGCTTCGCGCCCCGTCCCCGCCTGCATCATCCGCCCCCCCCCATTTCCGCCCCGTCATGCGCGCGGCATGTCAGGCGGCCCGGATCGTGCGGCGCGTTTCGCCGTGACGCCTCGTGGAAGTAAGGAGTGCGCACGGGTTGGCTCCTTTTCGCAAAAATTCTTCTGGGGGCAGCCTGCCGGAATCCTTCGCTTGCGCCCGCAACGGCGCTTGCGGATGGACTCCCGGAATTCCAGTCCATTCCGGTGAAAAGAGGAATAGGCAACAAGCAGGCAGGATCGTATCTGGAGGGCGGCCGAAGCCGTGGGTATATCTTCCAGTGAAAAAAACGCGATTGCGCACAAAGGAGCCGCAATGAAAGACCAGCACGTCATAGACCGGGTTGCCCGCGAGCAACGGCGCCGTACCCTGAAGTTCGTCGCCGCGGGACTGTTCGCCAGCCATTTTCCTGCGGCGCTTTCCTCCCTGGCGGCAAACACTGTGGCGGGAGAGGAAGGCAAAGGGGGCAGCATGCCAAGAATATTGATCGCCTACTACTCCAGAACCGGCAATACCCGCGCCATCGCCGCGCACATCCAGTCCCTTGTCGGCGGGGAGAACTTCGAGATTCAGACTGTCGTCCCGTATCCCGACGAGTACAAGGCGACGACGGTGCAGGCCAAGAAGGAACTCGAAGCGGGATACAAGCCTCCGTTGCGCGGCAAGGTCGAAAACATCGCACCGTATGACGTGGTGTTCATCGGTTCACCGAACTGGTGGGGCACCATCGCGCCGCCGGTGATGACCTTCCTGTCCGAGCACGACCTGTCGGGCAAGATCGTTGCCCCGTTCATCACCCACGAAGGAAGCGCCTTGGGCAGAAGCATGGGGGATGTCAGGGCGCTGTGCCCCAATTCGACGGTGGTCGAAGGGCTTGCCGTCCGGGGCAGCCGGGCTGCCTCCGCGAAAGACGAGGTCGCCGCATGGCTGCGTGCGACGGGAATTCAGAAATAGCCGTTCTGGCCAATTCTGGAGGTATGCAATGAAGAAGGTGCTGATTCTGGCGTCCAGCCCCCGCAAGGGCGGAAATTCCGACCTGCTGTGCGAACAGTTCATGCAGGGCGCGCACGGCGCGGGGCACGAGGTGGAGACGGTCTATTTGCGCGACAGGAAGATCGGCCATTGTCTGGGGTGCGAGCATTGCCGCCAACACGACGGAGAATGCATCCTGAAGGACGACATGGCGGGCATTCTCGATTCGATGATCGCCGCAAATGTGATCGTCTTGGCCACCCCGGTCTATTTCTACACCATGAACGGCCAGTTGAAGACCCTCATCGACAGGACCGTGGCCAAGTACACCGAGATCAGGGGCAAGGACTTTTACTTCATCGTCAGCGCAGCTGATGGCGACGAGATGATGATGGCGCGCACCATCGAGGAATTTCGTGGCTTTCTCTACTGTCTTGATGAGGTGGAGGAGCAAGGCGTGGTTCTTGGCGTTGGCGCGTGGAAGAAGGGAGATATCGTCGGAAGCCGGGCCATGTCCCACGCCCATGCGCTGGGCAGCGGAATTTAAGCGGCGTCTCCGCCGTCGCATTTCCTTGAAGGGACGCCCGTGGCCGAGGGGCTCGCTCCTCGCTCGTTGGTGAATGCGCTGGAGGACAAGATGGCAGCCGCCTGAGGCCATCGCGACCACTTCGCGGAACTCCGTGAACGTCTTTCGCGCCCCCACGGGGCCGCGCAGCCAGCCGAGCGCCAACACACCCGCGAACGGCAGGCCCCGGAGGTAAAATGGATACCGACAACAAGCATGACATGCAGAGGCGCGCGTTCATCAAGGCATCCCTGTGTGCCCTGACCGGCGCTGTGGCCGTGGGCAGCGGACTGGGTGTCCCTGCGAACGCGTTGGCCGCGACCATGGAACTTCAACCGACGCCCACGGCGCCGATGGTGGTCGGATATTCCAACGGAAGCATCGGGATGGACGCGTCACGTTTCCGAACAGAAACCTGGGGACGAAGGTAGTTGGCAACCTGTTCAAGCCTGCGGGCTTCGACGCAGGCAAGAAGTACCCAGCCATCGTCGTCACCCATCCCTTCGGCGGGGTCAAGGAACAGACCTCCGGGTTGTATGCCCTCAAGCTTGCCGAACAGGGCTTCGTCACCCTTGCGTATGACGCCTCGTACCAGGGGGAGAGCGGTGGCGAGCCCCGGCTGATGGAAGTTCCCGCCGCTCGCCTCGGGGGCATCAGTTCCGCGATAGACTTCCTGAGCAACCATCCCAGGTCGAACCGGACAACATCGGATCGCTGGGCATCTGTGCAGGCGGAGGCTACGCCATCAGTTCGGCGCAGACGGAACTCAGGGTCAGGGCTGTCGCCACAGTCAGCATGTTCGATCTGGGGGCCGCGCGTCGAGAGGGCATGGGTTCCATCTCATATGAAGATCGCATGAAACGACTGGGAGAGATCGGGGCGCAACGTACCCGAGAGGCGCGGGGAGAAGCCGTACGCTACATGCCGGTGGTCCCCGACTCGGACGCGCAGTTCACTGAAACCACGTCCGACCTCTACCGTGAAGGGTACGAATACTGCCGGACGAAACGCGCCCAGCATCCGAATTCACCCAACAGGTACATTTTTTCCAGTCTGGCCCAGCAGATGGCCTTCTTCCCCTTCGGCACAGGTCGAGACGATTTCGCCGTGCCCGATCCTGCTCATGGCAGGCTCAAAGGCGGTCACCCTGTTCTGGAGTGAAGAAGCGTACCAAAAGGCCAAAGACCCCAGGGAACTTTTCATCGTTGATGGCGCGACGCACATCGACATGTACGACAAGCCCCAATTCGTCACTCCCGCAGTTGCAAATCTGTCGGAGTTCTTCACGCGGAACCTTCACGTCTGATCGGCGGGGCGCAGGGGAAGGGTACGCACCCATTTCATCCCGCCGTATCCACTTCGAACGTGGATGCTGCATCCGGCAGTCCACATGTCGCAAGGCTTCCAATGGTTCCGACGAAGAGTCCATCCCGCATTCAAATGAAGTCGAGGAAACGGACGACGAGCATACCAGTCCGAGAGAGGCGCCGATGCAGAAGAAAAAAGTCGATGGTGAAAACAAAGCCGCCAAGCAGAAGGAGCGCGCTCCGGGCGTTTCCCGGCGCACGCTGCTGAAGGCCGCAGGGGCGGGAGTAACAGGCGGGGCCGTGCTGTACAGCCTCGACAAACTCAGGCTGTTGCCCAGTTTCGAAGCTCTGTTGCCGGAGCCCCCCACCGACAGGATGACCTGTCGTGTACATCCCGGAAGCGGTGACAAGGTGTCCCTTCTGGGGTTCGGGTGCATGCGCTTTCCCATGCTACCAGATGCATCCGGCCCGAGCGGCACGGAAATAGATGAAGCCGTCGCGTTCGGCTTGGTGGATTATGCTCTGGCGCACGGGGTCAACTATTTCGACACGGCCTACACCTACCACCGGGGCATGTCCGAAGTCATGATCGGCAAAGCCCTGAAGCGGCACCCCCGTGAGCGTTTCTACCTGGCCACCAAGATGCCGGGCAGGCTTAACCCCACCCTGGCGCAGGCCAAGGAGATGTTCGAGACGCAGCTCGGCAGGTGCCAAGTTGAATACTTCGACTACTATCTGCTGCACAATCTTCAGAGCGTCGACAACTACAAGAAGGTCTACGAAGAAGAAAAAGTGCTCGACTACCTTCTGGAGCAGAAGAAGCAGGGGCGCATACGCAACCTGGGGTGGTCGTTCCACGGCGACAAGGAAATGCTGGAGTATATCCTGAGTCGTCCCGTGCAATGGGATTTCGCCCAGGTACAGTTGAATTACCACGACCTGCTCCACAAATACGACCCGCCGCCCAACATCGCGCGGTTCGTCTCCAAGAATCCCGCGCCCATCCAGTGGACATACGAGAAGATGCTGGCCAGCGGTTTGCCGCTGGTGGTCATGGAACCCTTGCTGGGGGGGCGGCTGGCGCGCTTGAACAAGAAGGCCCTGGCCGTTCTTCAGGCCGAGCGCCCGCAGGCCACCGGGGCGTCCTGGGCCCTCCGCTATGCTGCGGGCCTGCCCAACGTGCTCAGTGTTCTCAGCGGCATGACCTACATGGAACACCTGCAGGACAATCTGCGCACCTTCGCGCCGCTGGAGCCGCTTTCCGAGCAGGAACTCCTGGTATTGAAGAAGGCGCTGGATGTCTTCCTAACGCAGTCGAATATCCGTTGCACCACCTGTGGCTACTGCATGCCCTGCCCGTATGGCGTGGATATTCCCGCCGTGTTCGCGCACTACAACCGCTGCCTCGACGACGAACAGGTACCCAAAGGGCAGCGCGATCCGGAGTATGAGCGGGCCCGCCGCGCCTTCCTTGTGGAGTACGGGCGGGCGGTGCCGGAATTGCGTCAGGCCGCCCGGTGCACCGGGTGCAACAAATGCGTGGAGCACTGTCCGCAGATGATCCCCATTCCGGAAGAAATGGCCCGCCTGGGAAAATTCGTCGAAAACCTCAGGATACGGCAAGGGTAAGCCATGCTTAGGACCATACGAGTGATTCTGGCCACGCTGTGTCTTGCCGGAATATGCCTTCTGTTCGTTGATGTTAGCGGAGAGCTTTCACCTTCGCTTGCCGTGCTGGCCCGGATGCAACTTGTCCCGGCCTTGCTTGCTGGCAGCCTGGGGGTGGTGGCCGGACTGCTTGCCCTTACGCTGGTATTCGGACGCGTATACTGTTCCGTGCTCTGCCCGCTTGGAGTGTTGCAGGATGTCATTGCCGCGCGGGGCAAGAAATACCGCTTCAGGTACGCGCCCCCACGGACAGGGTTGCGGCTGTTTGTGTTGGGAACTTTCGTGCTGGCCCTGCTGGCTGGTGTGCCGCTGGTTTTCGCAATCCTTGAGCCATATAGCGCTTTCGGGCGCATCGCCACGGACCTTCTGGCCCCCATCTGGGCAACGGGCAGTAACGCGCTGGCCTGGGCTTCCGAGCGGGCAGGCAACTACGATGTGGCTCCCACCCCGGTATGGCAGAAGGGGATGGCCGCGCTGACGGCGGCAACCGCCACCCTCGCCGTCATCGGGGTGCTTGCATGGCGCTTAGGGCGTACCTGGTGCAACACCCTATGCCCGGTGGGCACCGTTCTTGGCCTTTTGAGCCCCCTTGCCCTGATCAGGCCCCGCCTGGATATGGCGAAGTGCGCAAACTGCGGGCTGTGCGCCCGGAGATGCAAGGCCTCGTGCATCGATGCCACCTCGGGAACCATCGACGGCAGCCGTTGCGTCAGTTGCTTCAATTGTATTGGCGCATGCCGCCACTCGGCCATCAGCTATGTGCCGACACGGAGGAAGCCGACCGACAGGCCCACAAGGGCCACACAGCCAGACCCCGTCCGCCGCAGCATGCTTGCGGCGGCGATCGGCCTTGCCGCGCCCGTTCCGGCTCTGGCCAGAAGCCGTGACAAGAGCGTCCCGGCCCTGGTCCGCAAGCAGGGGCCAGAACGCCAGACCCCCATAACCCCGCCGGGGTCGCGATCCCTGCGTGCCTTCTCGGCGCGGTGCACCGGGTGTCAGCTTTGCGTTTCCGCCTGTCCCAATCAGGTTCTGAAGGCTTTCGACATAGGCAGCGGCATGCTGCAACCCACTCTGGCCTTCGAACGCGGCTATTGCCGAGTGAATTGCGTGCAATGTTCGACCGTCTGCCCCACTGGGGCCATTCGTCCCATCAGTGCGGCAGAGAAGACGGCCACGCAGATTGGGCGGGCCGTGGTGAACCTTGACCGGTGCATCGCGACCACGGACAAGGTGGCCTGCACGGCGTGCGCGCGGAACTGCCCGCCTCGGGCCATCACGCTCGTGGGGAAGGACGACGAACCCAAAAAGCCCGTGGTGGATGCCGAGCGGTGCAACGGTTGCGGCGCGTGTGAATACGTTTGCCCCGCCCGCCCCTTGGCCGCGATCCACGTGGAGGGCAACCTTGAACACAGGCGAATCTGATTGATACTCCCGCAACGCATGACCCCCTGCTGGCCCCCGGATTCATCCATTAAGTCCGGGGGCCTCGTGCGTCGGGCCGAAAGCACCGCCTTGCCGCCCGCGCCAGGGGTCGACCGCCGCCTGTTGTGGGCGAAGCAACAACTGTGACAGCGATGGCTGAAGAGGATGGGGAAAGACTTCCCTGGAGCCCGCAAGGGAGGATCAGGCAAGGAATAGGCAGGAACATGTCTACTCCCCCGGATGCCCGTGGCCTATCCTGCAAGGCAATGGAGCCATGTTGCCCGTTAGCACAAGGAGAAGCCCATGTCCGGACATATCTCGCGCCGTACTTTCCTGAAAGGCAGCACTCTGGCCGTGGGGGCCCTGGCCCTGTCGGGCGCAGCCGCAACGGGGGTGGCCTTTGCCGCACCCGAAAGCACATCGCCGGTCTTCTTCACCAAGGATCTGAGCGCCGAAGGACTGCGGAACATCTACGCCAGGGTCAACCACGGCATGACGGGCAAGGTGGCGGTCAAACTGCATACCGGTGAGCCCAACGGGCCGAACATCATACCGCGCGAATGGGTCAGGGCCCTGCTGCCCGACGTGCCCAGCCCCACCATCGTGGAGTGCAACGTGCTGTACCCCAGCCCCCGGCAAACCACCGAAGGGCACCGGCAAACCCTGGCTACGAACGGGTGGGACTTCAGCCCCGTGGACATCATGGACGCGGATGGCGACGTGCATCTGCCTGTTGTTGGCGGCAAGTGGTTCAAGGATCTGGCCGTGGGCAGAAACATCATGAATTACGATTCAATGCTGGTGCTTACCCATTTCAAGGGGCATACCATGGGCGGATTCGGCGGTTCCCTGAAGAACATTTCCATCGGCTGCGCCTCCGGCAAGGTGGGGAAGGCGCAGTTGCATCGCGAAGGTCAGGAACAGTGGCCCGGCGGCCCGAACTTCATGGAGCGCATGGTGGAGGGGGGCAAGGCCATTGTCGACCACTTCGGCCCGCGCATCACCTACATCAACGTACTGCGGAACATGTCCGTGGATTGCGATTGCGCGGGAGTGACCGCCGCCCCGGTGGTCACTCCGGACATCGGCATTCTCGCTTCGACGGATATCCTTGCCGTGGATCAGGCCTCCATCGACATGGTGTACGCGCTGCCCGCACCGCAAAGGCAGACGTTGGTGGAGCGCATCGAAAGCCGTAGCGGCCTGCGCCAACTCGAATACATGAAAATCATGGGCATGGGCAGCGGCACATACGAACTGGTCGCCGTTTAGCCCGTGACAGGCCCAGCAGGAGGTATGACAGGGATGATGATGTCGATTCTGGCGGCCGTGGCCGCGATGTTTTTTCTCGCATGTGGCCCGGCGGAGGCGAACGCCGCAGGAGAGGTGCGCGTGGACAGCCCGGTTGGAGTGTTCCCGAAAGGAAGCGAATTGAAAAGCCCGCACTTCACCGGCAGGGTCTGGCTCAGCATGCTGGTGGATGAAGACAAGACCTTCAACAGCCCCATTGGCAACGTCACCTTCGAGCCCGGCTGCCGCAACAGTTGGCACAAGCATCCCGGTGGACAGCTACTGCTCGTGACGAGGGGCCAGGGGTACTATCAGGCAAAAGGAACGCCCATCCGGCTGCTGCGCCCCGGCGACGTCGTCAAGATCGCACCCGGAGTGGAGCACTGGCATGGCGCCACGCCGGACAGTTGGTTCGCGCATCTTGCCATCAGCACCAATCCTCAGGACGGGCCAGTGCAGTGGCTACAACCGGTCACGGATGAAGAATATCACAGCTACCAATCCGGGCAGGCGGTGCCGCCACGCCTGAGCGATGCAGCCGTCCGGAACCATGAGGCACTTCTGCCTGGCTACTCGTCACCGCTGTCATCCACTGATCCGGAGCTGGTGGAGATATTCGGCAACTTCGCCTTTGACGAGGTGTTGCGGCACGGAGCGCTGGACGCCAGAACGAGAAGCATGGCCATCCTGGCCTCGCTCATCGCCATGCAATCCCTGAACGAGTACAGGATACTGCTGGAGGCGGCGCTCAATGCCGGCGTAACGCCGGTCGAAGCGAAGGAAGTGGTCTACCAGGCGGTGCCGTACGTGGGCATGGGCCAGGCCTTCGACTTCATCTCGGCCACCAACAAGGTGCTTTCGGCGCGCGGGGTGGCGCTTCCCCTTGAGCCACAGTCCACGACGTCGTCGGAAACGCGGCACGAAAAGGGCCTTGCGCTCCAGAAGTCCATTTTCGGCGAGCGCATCGAAAGGATGTACCGGGAGTCGCCCCCCGACCAGATGCATATCCAGCAGTTCCTGTCGGCGAACTGCTTCGGCGATTACTATACGCGGAACGGTCTCGACATCAAAACCCGGGAACTGCTGACGTTTGCCCTGCTGGTGGCACTGGGGGGCGTCGAGCCGCAGCTGAAGGGGCATATCCAGGGCAACCTGAACGTGGGCACCGACAAGGCTACGTTGATGCATGTGGTGACCCAGCTCCTGCCGTACGTCGGATACCCCCGCACCCTGAACGCCATCCGCTGCCTGAACGAGGTCATCCCGGTACAAAAGTAAACCGCACGGTTCCGCCCGCGGCCTCGCTCCTTCCCCGCCAGAGCGGAACCCTGTTCCTTCTGCGGAACCTCCTCCCGCAGGAGGGGCGTTTACTCCAGGAACCTCACCAGGAGAGGCAGGGCAGCCATGCCCTGCCTCTTTGGCGTTTTCATCCATTGCGCGTGGATAATACGGATTTCTAAGTGGGCCTCGTCAGCGTCGTCGGGGCAGGACGGCACATCCCTTCCCGTTTGCGGGTGCCAACCTACGTCTCCATGTTCCGATACCGAATGCTCCCACAGTTCTTTCCCGCGTTGCGGCGAGTGGAACGTTTCATGGTCAGAATCCGGCCTTGGATACGGCGAAAGGCAAGCCCCTCCATTCTCCGAGTCGGATGAGTTGTCGCTGCATCTTGCCCTGATGCGGCAGATATCCAGACGGAGCCAAGAACTGCTGAATGGGACTTGGCGGGCCGCACTATCCTTGGGGAACTTGGCTTGTCCGATTATCTCAGGCCAGGTGTGCCGAGGGCGTTCGGGTTGCCCATTGAAAAGGGAAGGGAATGCCCAGCCAAAGATATAAAGATGTAAGTGCATGTGGTAGCTGGCTCCAAACCTTAACCGGAGAGGAGCCCATGTTCGCCTAGTATGTGAACAAGAACGTGCAGAGCAACGGGGACCACGAGGTGCATAAGGACGGCTGTTCGTACATGCCGCAGGGGGCCAATGCCTTGTATCTCGGAAACGTCACGAACTGCCAGGATGCGGTCAAAGAGGCCAAAAAGCACTACTCGCAGTGCAATGGCTGCTACTTCTGCTCGAACGCTTGCCACACCTCCCAGTCTGCACGAAGCCCCCGGAATTGGTTCCGGGGACTTCTTTTGTCAGGCGGATGATTGCGGCTTCGGGTGAACCTGGACCGGCAGTCGCAGGCGTTTTCGCCACGGCTGCTTCGGGAGGTAGACGTATCGGAACTGGCGGAACCGCAGGCGGATGGCCCGGTCCAGCCCGGCGTTGAGACCCCGGGCGCGCCGCCTTTCGCAGCAGATGTGACCGGGCCTTTTCGTTCTTTTCCCTCCTCGATTGGCAGCGAGCATGCCCGGCGCATGGGCCAGCGCACCCGCGAGGTCTACGCCTTCTGCGCGGCCAGCAAGGGGCGTATTTTCTCGCGCAGGGCAAGGGCAGCCAGCCGGTTCCGCTGGCCTACGCCCCGCAGGAATGCTTCCTCGGCTCCCGGAGGCGCATCCCCGGCTGGTTGCGCCTGCTGAAGGTGGACTCCGCGTGCTTCAAGCACGGCCTGCCAGCCCGGCTGGCCATGGCACCGGAAGGCCCCGGCGCCTTCCACCTGCTCCACGGCACCCCGTCCGAGTACGCGCGGAAAATGACGATGCACCCGCAGGCACGTCTACAACCTGACCCGTGCTGGTGAAGTCGCGGCGGTACGCCTCGGGCTGCGCAGCGGCCTGCGCGTGCCCGAAGGCGAGGTGGACAGGTTTGTCGATCGCAGGTGGGTGGAGATGGAGTGGATCGATGTCCCCAACCGGAAGCGCAGGGGACCTGTGCCCGATGGTTGCCTCGGGGTGGGGGGGGGCCTACCTTCGGCCCCCCACTACTGCCCGCAAGGCATGGCAGAACTCTTCCATCACAGGGGTTTGCACCACGCTGACCCGTATCCAGCCGGGAAATCGGAACCCGGTCATGGTGCGGATCATTACCCCCCGGGCCATCAGCTTTCGGTAGATCAGGGTGTCTGCTTCCGGCACCCTGATCATCACGTAGTTGCCCTCGCCGTACTGCATATCCAGCCCCAGGCCGTCGCACAGTTCGCGCAACAGGCCTTTGCCCTCGCGTACCATTTCGCGCGTCTGCCGAATGAACGCGGCATCGTCATGCAGCGCGGCTGCGGCAGCCTGTTGGGCAAGGGAGTTGACCGAGTAGACAACGTGGGTGCGGCGGATGATGTCCACCACTTCCTGCGTGCCGCACAGGTAGCCGATGCGCAGCCCGGCCAGTGCGTACATCTTGGAGAAGGTGCGGAAGATCACGAGGTTCGGATACCTGTCCAGCAGGCTGATGCCATGGGGAAAGTCGTGCCGGTCCACGTATTCGGCGTAGGCTTCGTCCAGCACCACGATCTGCTCGCCGTTCACCCGGTCGAGGAAACGGGTCAGCGTGGCGGCGTCCCACCATGTGCCGGTAGGGTTGTTGGGGTTGCAGACGAAGAGGATCTTGGTGCGCGCATCGCGGGCGGCCAGCATGCCCTCGGCATCGAACCCGAAGTCGCGCAACGGAATCAGCCGTGCCTCCACGCCGGAGAATTCCGCCACCCATTCGTACACCGCAAAGGTCTTGTCCGCCGTGACGATGTTGTCGCCCGTGGTGCAGAACGCCTTGATCACGCTGGAAATGAGCTCGCAGGAACCGTTGCCCACCACGAATTGTTCCGGCGCAAGCCCGAACCGGCCGGCAAGGATGCGGCGCAGGTCCCATGCATCGCCGTTGGGATAGATGGGCACCCGCTCCGGCGGAAAGCCGCGCACGATGCGCGCCGCTTCCGGCGGCGGCCCCAGCGGGTTCTCGTTGTTGTTCAGCCGGTGCAGGTGGTCCACCCGGTACATGCGCATCAGCTCATGGTCGGGCCTGCTGGGGGTGTATGCCTCGAAGCGCCGGACGTGTTCCGGCACCAGTCGTTCAAACGCGCACATGCTGGTACACCACCACGTCTGCGCGGCTGGCGAAGGGCAGAACCATGACAGGGGCGAATCCGGTCTCTTCCAGCAGCGGGGGCAGGTCGGCCTGCCAGCCCGCAGACAGGTCGAGATGCAGCAGGATGTTGCGGTAGCCTTCGGCGCGCAGCATTCCGGCGTGCAGCCGGATGTTCTCGCCCGCATCGGCGCCGTCCAGCATGGGGGTGATCAGGGCAACGCTGGCCTGTGGCCGGAGCGACGTTGCGAAGACGGAGCGCGCGTCGCGGTGTTCACCCGCCGGCTGGGTGGGCCGGATGTCGCGCATCAGGAACAGTCGTTCATAGGCCTGCTCCAGAAAAGGCCGCAACCCGGCATGCGCCCATACGGTAACGCCGTTGTCCTCGCGCAGGCCGCGGTACCATACCGGTAGCGGGGCGGGCACGTCGTCGTTGCCGGTGAAGGGTAGTTCCCCCAACGCCTCGAATTCTCCGGGGGGCAGGTCTGCCGTGGCCAGGTCGCTGATGATGCCGTTTGCGGTTGTGCGGGCCACCTGAGCCACAAGGTGGTCGGTCAGGGCACGTGCCGTCTGTGCGTCGTCCCGGGCAAAGACGTAGGGGCCGCAAAAACTGACACTGGCTTCGGACCGCTGCATCCATACGATGAAGCCGCGCACGGCGCCCCCGGCGTCCTCGGCCAGCGCGGCGTGCAGGTCGCCCGCGCGCAGTTGGTCCACCACCATGCCCGGCGTGGCGAACGAGGGGGGCACAAGGGCGGGCGGGTACAGGCCGCAGGCAAGTCGGCAGGCCTCCTTGATGCGCGCCGGATCGTCCGCCGTCCGTACCTGCAACGCGCCACGGGCGGCAACGTGCTCCACGGGCTCGCCATCCAGCCCCGGGTACGAGCGGTTCATGCGCAGGCTCAGCACCACCTGGCCGCCATGGCGGCGCACCTCGAACCCGTCGCACATGCGGGCGGCCAGCAGCAGTCCCATGGCCTGCATGCTTTCTTCGCTGCAGGATATGCCGCAGGCCGTGATGTTCATGGCCCACAGGTCTGCATCGCGCGCAGCGAAGGCAAATTCGGTGAGTATGTGGCAGGCCCGGCGGGTGATGGTGATTTCCAGCATGTCACCGGGGGACTGCCCGGCAAGGTAGGCCAGCAACTCTTCCACGGCCATGGTCAGGCGCAGCGTCTTGCCGTGATCCAGCCCGAAGACGGCGGCACCCTGTTCGGCCACGCCCTGTGCAAGCGGCAGCCAGGCCATGTCGGCGTACAGGCGCAGATGAATGGAATCGTGATGCATGTTTCCTCACGTGGTGGCGAAGCAGGCCATGAATTCGTTGGTGTCGCCCGTGCGGCGGTAGGCGCAGTGGTCGGCCATCTCGCGGACGAGGAAGATGCCGAGCCCGCCGGGGTCCCGGTCATCGATGCCGGCTTCGATGTCGGGGGTTTCCCGTGCCAGCGGGTCGAAGGGCACGCCCCAGTCGCGCAGGATCAGGCAGAAGCGGCCCGTGTCCTCGTCGGACACGCAGTCCACCTCCAGATCACCGCCCCCGTCCGGGTATGCGTAGCTCCCCACATTCACCAGCAGTTCCTCCACTACCAGATCCAGGCGGGCGGCCAGTTCCGGAGCAACGCCCAGCAAGGCGGCCTGCTTGTGCACGAACAGGCGGGCCCGTTCCAGGCTTTCCATCGTGGCGGGGATGCGCAACGAGACGGGGGCGGCCATTATCCCTCCAGCGCCGCATCCACCGTGGGGTGGACGCGGAACATCTTCATGAAGCCGGAAACCCGGAACACCTCGTCCACCATGCCGGTCAGCCCGCAGAAGGCCAGCCCGCCGCCCGCCGCCTTCAGCTTCTTGGCGGAGGAAAGGATGCTGCGCAGCCCTGCGGAGCTGATGTATTCGAGGGCTGCAAGGTCCGCCACCTGCGTGGCGTGGCCCTGCTCCAGCAGCGCCAAGCAGGCTTTCTCGAATTCGGGAGCGGTAACGGCGTCCATGCGCCCGTTCACGGAGAGGATGGCGGCAGAGCCTGCGATCCGCGTTGCGATTTCCATGGTTCATCCTTCCTGTTTCGTGCCGTCCGGGCCAAGGTAGCGCACGGCCAGCATGGTGATGTCGTCGGATTGTTCGGCCCCTTCGGCCCAGGCGGACACTGCGTCGGAAACGGTACGGGTCATCTCGGCGGCAGCGGCCCCGTGGCAGGTGGCGAGCGTATCGAACAGCCGTTCCTCGGAATACAGGGCTCCCGTGGTATCCATGGCCTCGGTCACGCCGTCGGTGAACACGAAAACGGCATCGCCGGGGTGAAGCGTGAGCGTGCCGGTGGAATATTCCATCCCCGGCATTGCCCCGGCCATCGGCTCTTCCATCCCCTGCGTCCACTCCGGCCCGCCGTGACGGCGCAGCACCAGTGGCGGGTTGTGCCCGGCATTGGCGTAGCGCAGTTCGCCGGTGCGGGTATCCAGCACCGCCAGAAACAGCGTGACGAACATGCACGACTCGTTGTCCGCCGCGAGGTCGTCGTTGACCTTTGCCAGAATGTCGCCGGGTGTCAGCTCCCGCTCGGCCACCACCTTGATCAGGGTCTTGGTCACTGCCATGAAGAAGGCGGCGGGCACCCCCTTGCCGGACACGTCCCCCGCAAGGAAGCAGAACTGGTGGGGCGTGACGAAGAAGAAGTCGTACAGGTCTCCGCCTACCTCGCGCGCGGGCAGAATGGTGGCATGCACGTCCAGTTCCGTCCGTTCCGGAAAGGGCGGGAACGTCTTGGGCAGGATACTCATCTGGATGTCGTGGGCGATGCGCAGTTCGGACTGGATGCGTTCCTTGGCCGCCGTGGTGGCGGTAAGCGTGGCGATGTGCTCCTTGAGCGAGGCCTGCATGCGCCCGAAGGATGCGGCCAGATCGCCTACCTCGTCGCCGGTGGGGATGGCGGGCAGGCGATGGTCCAGATCGCCCCGCGCAACACCTGCCGCCGCCCGCGTGAGCAGGCGCAGGGGCCGGGTTATGGTGCCCGACACCAGCAGGATGACCACGGCCAGCAGGAAGAAGCCGCCCACGCCGATGCCGGTCATGATGCGGGTGGCGCGGTTGGCCCCGGCCAGTACTTCGTCCCTTGGCAGCACCACGCCCACGGACCACCCCTGATCGGGCAGCGGCATGTAGGATACGTAGGCCGCCCCGATGCCCGGCAGGTCCGAAAATTCCATGAACCCGCCCATACCGGCCACCATCTCCCGCCCCAGGTCCCGCAGCGAGGCGATGCCCAGATTCTCCGCGCGGGTGAAGATGGTCTCGTTCATGATCATGTCGGGGTTGGGATGGGCGACGTAGGTGCCGTATCGCGACAGCACGAAGACGTAGCCCGTCCGGGCCACGCGGACTTCCGAAATCATGCGCTGCATCCAGACGAGGTCGATGTTGGCGGTGACGACGCCAGCGCGTTGCAATCCGTGCGCGGTCCGTCTGGAGAACGGGGCGGAATAGGCCACCATCAGGGCGTTGCCGCCGCCCTCGTCGTAGTAGGGTTCGGTCCACACCGGCCGCCGCATTTCGCGGGCCAGTTGGTACCAGTCCATGGCAAAGTAGTTGTAGTCCGCGCTGCCCAGGGTGGTGGACGTGATGGCGAAATCCTTGCGGTAGGCATAGGGGGCGAAGAAATGCCGCCCCCGCTCGAAGGCCTGCGGCTCGAAGGCTATGCCCGTGCCGTAGATGCCGGGGTTGGTGAACAGGGTGCGGCGGGCAAGATCGCGCAGGAAATCCTCGTCCATGGGTGCGTCCTGCAACGTGGCGGCCACGGTGTCGGTGACCTTCGCCGTGGCCCGCAACTGGGCGTCGATGCGGTGTACCGTTGCTTCCGCGACCAGCGCGCCATTCTGCCGGGCAAGGTCCAACATCCCCTCGCGCGACACCATGAATGAATACCCCACCACCAGTGAGAGAATGACGGCAGTGCTGGCCAGTATCAGCGCGGCCAGTCGGGTGGCGATGCCTGCGCGCTTCATGGGTGGCCACCGGTGCCAGGGAGGGGATCGGTTTTCGCCGCGTCTGGCCGTGCGTCCATCACGAAATCGGCATAGCCGGGAGCGGTGGCGGCAAAGCCCTGTTCCACCAGTACTGCCGCCGTACGTTCGTAGTCCGAGCGGGTCAGCTCCGGATCGGGACGGGGTTCCCCGGCCAGGATGATGTCGCGCATGCGGGCCAGCATCCAGCGCTGGTGTGCCCGGTTGGCCTTTACCCGGTATTCCTTCATGCGGCGGATCACCATATCCAGCGCTTCTTCCGGGTGGGCGAAGGCATAGGCCCAGCCCTCCATGCTGCCTTCGACCACGGCGCGCGCCGTGGCCGGGTCGCGCTGCCAGGTTGCGCGCAGGCAGTACAGGCCGTCTTCGGGAAAGTTCAGGTCAAGGTCGCGGAAGAAGAAGGTGACCATGTCGTCCGGGTCGAGTCCGTAGGACATCAGGGTATGGTACTCGTTGTACCACATGGCGGATACGGCATCGAGCCCGCTGCGCATGAACAGGTCCATGGACGGAGCCTGTTCCACCACCTGCACCCGGATGCCCAGTCTCTGGAACAGCGCCTTGGGCTGGATCTGGAAATCCTTGCCCCACATGCCCACCCGGCGGCCGTTGAGGTCTTGCAGCGTGCGGATGTCCGACGCCTTGCGCGTCACCAGCATGAGGGCGGACTGATGCACTACCTGTCCGATGTGGACAAGATCGGTTTCCGGGCTGCGGGCAATGGCCGTGGAAAGGAACATGGTGGCGAATTCGGCCTTGCCCTCGGCCAGATGGTGCGTGGAGTTCACGTCCGGTCCACCCGGGACGATGGTCAGGTCCACGCCGCGTTTGGCGTAGAATCCCTTTTCCTCGGCGACCAGATACCCGGCGAACTGGGCCTGCGGCAGCCAATGCAGCACAAGCCGGGCGGGGGCCGCCTGACACGTGGTGGCCAGCACAAGGACAAGAAGGAACGCGGCAGCCAGACGGGGCATCACTGGTGCCCCCCCAGGCGCAGCAACAGGTTGCCTGCCACGATACGGCGGTATGCGGCCGTGGCCCGCACGTCAGTGATGGGGCGCACCACCTCGCGCACCATGCCCGCAGCGTGGTGCAGAGTTTCCGCGTCCAGCGGCCGACCCGCAAGCCAGTGTTCGACCTGCGTGCAGCGCACCACCGTGGGGGCCACACTGCCCAGTGCCAGCCGGGCTTCGGTTATGCGTTGGCCTTCCAGCCGCAGCAGGGCCGCAAGGCTGGCCACGCTGATGGCCAGCGCGCGGCGCTTGCCCACTTTCTCGTAGTGTTGCAGCGCGTTCGGCGCGGGCAGGGGAATGTGTACCGCCGTCAGCAGTTCCGCCGGTTGCAGCAGGGTGCGGCCCGGGCCGGTGATGAATCCGTCCATCGGCAGGCGGCGAGTGCCGTTGGACGTGGCCAGTTCCACCTCTGCCCCCAGCGCGTACAGGGCGGGCAGGGTGTCGCCCGCGGGCGATGCCGTGCAGATGTTGCCGCCCAGCGTGGCCTGATGGCGGATCAGCGGCGAGCCCAGGCAGCGGCAGGCGGCGTGCAGCATGGGCAGGCGCGTTGCCACATCCTGATTTTCGAGAATGGTGGTCAGCGGGGTGGCCGCGCCGATGCGCAGTTGTCCCTTGTCGCAGTCCACCCCGCGCAGTTCGGGAATGCGTTCCAGGCAACACAGCGCCGTGGCGGCATCGGCCTTGCCTGTCCTCTCTGTTGTGCCCGTCCGGTCGAGTCCGGCCCGCAACCGTACCAGCAGGTCCGTGCCGCCCGCCATGACGCGCGCGCCGGGGGCTTCGGCCAGCAGGTTCCACAACTCGCCCAGGGAACGGGGAAGATGCACGATCATGGCTTCACCTTTTCCACGGCGTCCACGATGCGGCCATAGCCGGTGCACCGGCACAGGTTGCCGGAAAGCCCCTCCCGGATTTCCTCGCGCGAGGCATGGGGATTGCGGGCCAGCAGGTCGGCTGCGGCCACCACCATGCCCGGTGAGCAGAAACCGCACTGCACGGCGCCATGTTCGGCAAATGCGCGTTGCAGGGGGTGGGGCGCGTCCGGCGTGCCCAGCCCCTCTATGGTGGTCAGGCTGCGGCCGTCCAGTTGGGCCGCCAGCATGAGGCAGGACAGGCGCGCTTCGCCATCCACCAGCACGGAGCAGGCGCCGCATTCCCCGCTGCCGCATCCCTCCTTGGTGCCCGTCAGTCCGAGCCGTTCGCGGATGAGATCCACGACCCTCTCGTCACCTGCGACTTCAAGCCGGGTGTCCGTGCCGTTGAGGCGGAATCGAATGATCATGCCCGTGCCCCCCTGGCCAAAAGATGCAAGACCGTTTCCGCGTCCAGCGGACCCCGGTTGGGGTGCGCGCCCGTGGCATCGGCCACGGCGGATGCCACGGCGGGCAGCGGGCCGTTCAGCCCCACCTCGCCCACGCCCTTCATGCCGAACGGGCCGGACTGCTCCACCGTGTCCACGGCCACGGAAACGGTGTCAGGCAGGTCGAGACTGGTGGGAATGAGATAGGTGGACAGGTCACGGGTGCGGATGTGCCCATCGTGCGTGGCGAAATCTTCCATCAGGGCAAAGCCGAGCCCTTGCGCCACGCCGCCTTCGATCTGCTGATGGAAGTTCACCGGATTGAGCACCCGGCCCCCGTCGGTGGCGGCCAGATAATCGCACACCCGGATGGCCCCGGTCAGCTCATCCAGTTCGATGCGCACGAGGTGGGCGGCGTATGGAAATATGAGGTGCGGAAAACCGATGACGAAGTCCTTCCCGGTGTCGGGTACCTCGCGCGATACGGGCATCATGTACTCGCCCACGCAGATGCGGTCGTCGCGCGGCAGCATGGTGCCCAGCATGGTCAGCGGTACGTCGCGCCCGGTGGGCAGATGGCGCACCGCACCGGGAACCAGCGTGAAGCCTTCCGGGGTATCCGCCAGCAGCACCAGCGCAGCGCGACGGAACAGCTTTTCCGCCATGCGCTCGCAGGCCGCGATGAGCGCCTTGCCGAAGGTGTAGGTGGTACGCCCCGCCGATGCAGACCCGGACGGGTGCGCGGTTTCCGTGTCGGGTTGCAGCACCGTCAGGCGGTCCGCATCCTGGCACAGCACCTCGCCCGCGATCTGGGCATAGGTGGAGGCATTGCCTTGCCCCATGTCGGTGACGCCGCTGTGGATGACGAAGCGCCCTTCGGGCGTCAGTTCGATCTTGGCGATGGCGCTGTCCGCAAGGCCCCTGCCGTACCCCATGCCGTTGAACACGGCGGCAACGCCCACCCCGCGCCGTGCGAAGGGCGGAGCGGCCCGTTTCCACGCCTCGCGCCCGGTCCAGAATTCATGTTCCGCCACACGACGCAGGCATTCTCCGAGGCCCGTGGAAGTCGTCAGGGTGACGCCCGCGCAGTTGCGGTCGCCCCGGCGCAGCGCGTTGCGCTGGCGCAGTTCCAGCCGGTCCATGCCCAGCCGGTCGGCCAGCCGGTCCATCATGCCCTCGAAGGCCAGGCTCACCTGCGCCACGCCGAACCCCCGGAAGGCCCCTGCAACGGGATTGTTGGTGTAGACGCACCACCCCTTGCAGTCCATGTGCCCCACCCGGTAAGGCCCTGCGGCGTGCTCCATGCCCAGTTCCATGATCTCGCCACCAAGGTGGGCGTAGGCGCCCGTATCGTAGTGCAGCCTGCACGCCACGGCCTTCAGGGTGCCGTCGCGCATGGCGCCCAGCGTGTAGTGCATGCGCGCTGCATGGCGCTTGTAGCCTGCCAGCAGGTTTTCCTCCCGGTCCCACCACATCTTGATGGTGCGGCCCGGCAGGCGCAGCGCGGCAAGCCCCAGCAGGCACTGCACGGTGGCCCCGTCCTTGCCGCCGAAGCCACCGCCCAGGAACGGGTTGCGGATGCGGATGTTCCACGGGGGCAGCCCGAGGGCATGGCCCATTTCGAACCGATCACGGAAGGGGGCCTGCGTGGATACGGTAAGGTGCAGCACCCCGTTGCCGTCCAGATGCGCCACGCCATTTTCCGTTTCGAGGAAGGCGTGGGCCTGCGACGGGGTGTGAAAGGTCTCCTCGATGACCACGTCGCATTCGCGCAGGGCCGCTTCCGCGTTGCCCTTGCGGATTTCCGCCGCCAGCAGGATGTTGGATCCATGGCCCTCGTGCACCAGCGGGGCACCGTCGGCAAGGGCGGCGTCCATGTCGCCCAGCACGGGCAACGGGTCGATGTCCGCGCGGACGAGGGCCAGCGCCTGTTGCAGCACCGTGCGGCTTTCCGCCACCACCAGTGCCACCGGGTCGCCCGCGTGGCGCACCTTGTCGCCGCACAGCACGGGCATGTCCTTGTGCACGATGCCCTGCCGGTTGGTGCCCGGCACGTCGGAACGGACAAGCACGGCCTGCACGCCCGGCAACCGGGCCGCTTCGGCCGTGTGCACGGCCCGGATGCGGCCGTGCGGAATGCCCGCGCGGCACGCCCCGGCCCACAGCAGGTCCGGCGGGTACACGTCCGCACTGAACCTTTCGGTGCCGCAGGCCTTGGCCAGTGCGTCCAGACGGGGACGTCCCGGACCGATATCGTAAGGCCCTTCAGACATGAGGACTCCTTGTCCCGAATGGCGGCATGCCGCTGCGGATGTTGCCCGCGCCCGCCCATCAACGCGCGCTGCCGGACAGGGGCAGCCGGGCGGGGGCAGCCGGACAGGGGCAACCGGGCGGGGTGGCTGGAGCTTCAGGCGGCGGATTCCGTCCCGCCGACCATCTTGTCGTAATCGCCACGTATCACGGATAACAGGGCCTGGGCCTCTTCCGAGAGCAGCCGGGGCAGGCTGAAATCCGGCGCGTTTGCCAGCTTCTGCATGAGCAGCACGTCCGTGCCGGTCCACAGCGGCAGCAAGCCGCCGTAAAAATACCCCCGCGCGCGTGCGGCTTCCACGGCATGCGGCGTGGCAGGGTGTGCCAGCGGCAGGTGCAGGTGCCATGCGTGGCGCCCGGGGTGTGCTGCTTCGAACGCGGCAAGGGCATCGTCAATGTCCGTTCCGGGGGCGGTCACGTGCAGTTTCGCCAGCGCCGCGTGGTCCATGGCGGACCGGGTGCCTTCTGTCGGGGTTTGCGGTGGCGTCCCATCCGCGAAGTGCCGCTGCAATCCGTTGGCTGCGTATGTTGCCCGCAGATGGTCCGCATATGATGACGGCAGGTGCACGGTGTGGGGGCAGTCGTCCAGCAGTCGCAGTTCGTCGAGCAGGGATATGCGCCCGCCAACGCCGTCCGTGCTGTCTTCGGGGCGCTCGGGCATGGCTTCCAGCTCCAGCCCGAAGGGGCGATAGCCGAAGTGTCGGGTCAGCTTCTGGGAGAGGACGTGGTCGCAGACGCTCTGCCCGAAGACGGCTGCCAGGCCCAGTTCTTCCGGCAGGGTGCCCAGGGTTGCCTTGCCCAGGCGCATGGCCAGCATGCCGCCGCGATAGGACGGCAGGATCATCAGCCCGCCGGTTTCGAGAATCGCGGGATTGGGCGCGGCCGGAAAAAGGGCGGATATGCCCACCACCTCGCCGCCGGGCGTGCGTCCCACATACTGGTACAAGTCCCTTGCGGCATTGGCCGCACGCACCCTGTCCGGATCGTACACGTAATCCAGCGGAAAGTTCTCCCCGTAGATGGCGTAATAGAGCAAGGCCACGCCTTCGCCGTCTTCAGGGCGGAACAGGCCCACCTCCACGCCCTGCCCCGGCTCGATGGTCCGGAGGTTGGCGCGCAGCCATTCCATGTTCTGTTGTCTGCTTTTGTGCATGGCGGTTCCGTTGCGGATTCAGGATGTGGTGCGCCGCAGCCCGGCCCGTGCCACAAGCAGGGCCGCCGCAAGCGCGAGGGCTGCGGAAAGCGCGAACAGCGTCGCTCGGGGCATTCCGGCGGCCAGCATGATGCCGCCAAGCCATGGGCCGACGAAATATGCTGCGTCCATGGTCGACAAGGCGAGGTTTGTGGTCAGACCACGCCGTGTCGGGTCTGCCAGCAGGAACAGGCTGGCCTGCGCCAGCGGCAGGGCCACCCCCATGCAGGTTCCGAACAGCGCAGCTGCCAGCAGAAAGACCACGGGAGTGCGAACCACCGCATAGCCCGCATAGCAGAAGGCCAGCAGCACCAGCGTGGCAACCAGCAGGCGGCCCCTGTCCACCCTGTCGAACAGCGGATTGGCCACCGCCCTCGTCAGCACGGTGGCCCCGGTGGACACGGTGAAGAACAGTCCGGCGTTGGCAAGGCCGAGGCTGGCGCCGAAATCCTTCATGAAAAAGAACAGCAGGGTGGACGCGGTGAAGATGCACAGGCTGGCCCCCAGCATGGGAGCAACGCCGCGCGGGCGCAGTGCATGGCGAATGCCGGCAAGGTCCGGACGGGGGGATGGAGCGGCTGCGGCGTTGATCGTGCGGACAACGGGACCGAGCGGAAACAGCAGGAGGAACGCGGGCACCACCATCAGTGCCATCCATGCATAGGCATGCGAGGCATCGGCCACGTGGGGCAGCAGCGCTTCGGTGAAGGCAGGCATGAGCGCGAACGGCAACATGGTGGTGAGCGAGAAGATGCCGAACCCCTGTCCGCTTCTGTCGGGTGGAATGAAATGTACCAGCAGGGCCGTGGTGGCCGAAACCAGCGTGACGAAGGCCGCGCCGTGGAACACCCGCAGGAGCAGCAGGGCGGGAATGGTCCGCGCGAAGGGGTAGGCGGAAAGGGCCACTGCAATCAGCAGCAGGCTTGCCCGCATGACGGGCAGCGCGTTCGAAAGCCGCAGCCACGGGCTGATCAGGGGACGGAGCAGGAAGGCAGCCATGGGTTCCGCCGCAAGGATCCACGCTGCCCAGTATGACGGGATGCCAATGGAGGCAAGGTAGGGATGCAGGCCGTAGAATACGGCGATGTTGCCGAAGCCGAACAGCGCTATCAGGCACAGGGCGATGAAGGGGAATGACGCGAAGGGCGAGCGGAGAGAGGGCATGCGCTGTTCCTGTTCGTGTTGTCTGCGCCAATCAGCAGATAACGCGAAGGGCGTCAAAATGCCAGTGCGGTGGGTGGGGGGCTTGGTGTGTGCGCTTTGGATCGAAGAGCGGGTTGCCAGATTCCGGTGACCGGTTGCTCATACGGCGCAAACGTACCCGTCATGCAGTGGCTGTCTTTGGTGCGTTGCGGCACGGGCACGGCGATGATGCGCCGGTATCGGCTGGGAATGACGTGTTCCTCGTCCGCCCTGGGCAGCTTGGGCATTTCGCGTTCGTACAGGGGGCTGGCAAGCACGAAGGCGCGTTTGCCGGTCTTCATCACGTCGTCGCGCCTCGCCTCTTCCGGCTGTCGCCATCCCCCACCGTACACGGGAACCGCCCCGGCACGGGTGGTGCCGGGGCGGTTGCTGGAGTTGCCCCCCGTGGAAGTGCAACGGTGCGGAAGGGTGCGGGCCGGTTGTGGGCAGGTGCGGGAATCGGCGGGCTCCTGCGGGCCACCGGGTGCGCGGGGGGCACCGACATTGGCGGATGGCCGGTCGGCCCGGCAAGCCTGCGGAACCTGTCGTGCCGCAGGCCCCGGCGTGTCGGCCTGTCGGTTATTTCGCCACTTCGCAGGCCTGGGCCAATTCCTTCAGGCTTGCGTCTTCGACGATCAACTCTTCCGGATTGTCGGCGGCAACGTCTGAGGGGCAGTCCAGCACGGCATGCAGGCGGTGGACGTCCAGCGCCCCTTCCCACTTGGACACGACGATGGTGGCCACGCCGTTGCCGATCAGGTTGGTGATGGCCCGCGCTTCGGACATGAAGCGGTCCACGCCCAGCAGGATGGCCAGGGCGGCGATGGGCACGGTTTCCAGGCTCTGCATGGTGGCGGCCAGGGTGATGAAGCCGCCGCCGGTCACCGCGGCCGCGCCCTTCGAGGTCAGCAGCAGGATGAACAGCACGTACAGTTGCGCCCCCAGATCAAGCGGCGTGTTGGTGGCCTGGGCCAGGAAGACGAAGGCCATGGTCAGGTAGATGCAGGTGCCGTCCAGGTTGAAGGAGTAGCCCATGGGCAGGGTAAGGCCCACTACGGACTTGTCGCAGCCGGCATTTTCCAGCTTCGCCAGCATGCGCGGCAGGGCGGATTCGGACGAGGACGTGCCGAGCACCAGCAGGAGCTCTTCCTTGATGTACCGAAGGTACTTCATCAGGCTGAAGCCTGCCCATCTGGCCACGATCCACAGGACGACGAAGATGAAGATGATGCAGGTCGTGTAGACCCCGGCCATCAGGGCTAGCAGTTGCTTGAGGGTGCCTGCCCCGTGTGCGCCAACCACGTACGCCATGGCGCCAAATGCACCGAACGGCGCGAAGTACATGATGTAATGGACGACCTTGAACAGGCCCTTGGAAAACTGGTCGATCCACTGCACCACCACCGTCACCTTCGACCCCAGCGAGGCCATGGCCAGGCCGAAGGGAATGGAGAAGAACAGCACCTGCAGGATTTCACCCTTGGCAAACGCATCCACCACCGAGTGGGGGATGATGTTCATCATGAAATCCACGGTGGACATCTTCTTGGCGGCACCGGCGTACGTGGCCACCTTGGATGCGTCCAGCGAGGCCACGTCCAGGTTCATGCCCACGCCCGGCTTGTACACGTTCACGACGACCAGGCCGATGGTCAGCGCAAGCAGCGTCATGGTCCAGAAGTAGAGCATGGTCTTCAGGCCCACGCGGCCCACCTTGCCCATGTCGCCCATCTTGGCGATGCCGACGACCACGGTGCAGAAGATGATGGGCGCGATGATCATTTTCACCATGCGGATGAAGGCATCGCCCAGCGGCTTCATCGTCCTGGCGGTTTCGGGCTGCACGATGCCGAACAGGATGCCGGTGACAATGGCGAAGATGACCCAGAAGTAGAGCGACTTGTATATCTTTCTCTTTCCAAACATGCTCAGGCCCTCACCTGGTTGATGGTTATCATTGCTGACCACCATGGCCGGACGGCGGAATCAGGCAGCGGGATGCGGGCGCGTGTCGCGCCGCTGTCGCAGTATTCGATGCCGGGCTGCGCGGACCGCCGCTGGCGCACTCCCGGTCGCCACGGGACGGCCGGGAGTTGCATTGCATTTGCGGCTATTCGTAGCTTTGGACAAAGGCGTTGATCCGCGCGCGTGATGTGGCGACACGTTCGCGCAGGCTGATCTTGTAGGCTTCCAGGTCGGCGATGGGGGTCCTGGCCACACCGGTTTCCATGGCCGCCTTGGCCACGGCCGGGGTTTCCCATTCCAGCACGCGGGGGTCCAGGGGCTTGGGAATGATGTAGTCGCGCCCGAAGGTCATCTCCTTCACGCCGTACATGTCGCAAATGGCCGTGGGCACGGGCTCCTTGGCCAGGGCGGCCAGGGCCTTCGCGGCGGCGATCTTCATGGCTTCGTTGATTTCCGTGGCCTGCACGTCGAGCGCGCCGCGGAAGATGTAGGGGAAGCCCGACACGTTGTTGACCTGGTTGGGGAAGTCGGTGCGGCCGGTGCCCATGATGCAGTTGGGGTTGGCCGCCTTGGCGTCGACATACGTGATTTCCGGGTCCGGGTTGGCCATGGCGAAGATGATGGGGTTCGGGGACATGGACCGGACCATGTCCTGGCTGACCAGGTCCTTCTTGGACAGGCCCAGGAAGATGTCCGCGCCCTTCATGCATTCCTGAAGGGTGGCGGGCTTGTCCTGCGCGAATTCGGCCTTGTACTTGTTCACGCCGTCGCGGCCCTTGTAGATGAGCCCCCTGGAGTCGAACATGTGGATGTTCCTGGGGTCGATGCCGATGGACGCATAGAACTTGGAGCAGGCAATGCCCGCCGCGCCGGCGCCCACGACCACCACCTTCATGTCTTCCAGGCGCCGGTTGAGGATTTCGGCCGCGTTGATCAGCCCGGCGCCGGAAATGACGGCGGTGCCGTGCTGGTCGTCATGAAACACCGGGATGTTCATCTCCGCCTTCAGGCGTTCTTCGATGTGGAAGCATTCCGGCGCCTTGATGTCCTCAAGGTTGATCCCGCCAAAGGTGGGTTCCAGGGCCTTGACGATTTCGCACAGCTTGTCCGGGTCGTTGCAGTCGAGATTGATGTCGTAGACGTCGATGTCCGTGAAGGTCTTGAACAGCACGCCCTTGCCTTCCATCACCGGCTTGCCGGCCAGGGGGCCGATGTTGCCAAGGCCGAGCACGGCGGTGCCGTTGGAAACCACGGCCACCAGGTTGGACCGCCCGGTGTACTGTGCCGCCATGGCCGGGTCCGCCGCGATGGCCTTGCAGGCCTCGGCCACGCCCGGCGAATAGGCCATGGAAAGGTCCTTCTGGTTGTTGCAGGGCTTGATGGGCACCACCTCGACCTTCCCGCGGCGGGGAAACTGGTGATAGTTGAGGGCTTCTTCCTTGGTGAACAGCGCCATGTCGATTCCTCCCTGGCAGCGGGGTGGTTAGGGTTCGTACCTGGGCTTGGCGTAGAGTTCCGCGCCGTGGGCGTCGTTGACGACCAGCAGGGGAAAGTCCTTGACCGTCAGCTTGCGGATGGCCTCTGGGCCAAGTTCCGGGTAGGCGATGACTTCCGACGCGGTGATGCGCTGGGAGAGCAGGGCACCCGCGCCGCCGGTGGCGCCGAAGTACACGCCCTTGTGCTCTTGCAGTGCGTCGCGCACCTCCTGGCTCCGCTTGCCCTTGCCGATGCTGGCCTTGACGCCGAGGGCATGCAGGCGGGGGGCGTAGCTGTCCATGCGGCCGCTGGTGGTGGGACCGGCGGAGCCGATGGCGCAGCCGGGCGGGGCCGGGGCCGGACCGACGTAGTAGATGATCGCGCCCTGCAGTTCGAAGGGCAGGCGTTCCTCGTTGTCCAGCGCCTCCATCAGCTTCCTGTGGGCCGCGTCGCGGGCGGTGTAGATGGTGCCGGTCAGGTAGACGACGTCCCCCGCGCGCAGCGGGACCACGTCTTCGTCCCCGAGGGGGGTGGTGAGGTTGTACGTGGCCATCAGAACACGACCTCCTTGGTGCGGGATGAGTGGCACTGCACGTTGACGGCAACGGGCAGGCTGGCGATGTGGCAGGGGTGCATCTCTACCTTCACGTCCAGGCTGGTGGTCTTGCCGCCAAGCCCCATGGGGCCGATGCCCAGGTCGTTGATGGCCGCGAGCAGCTCGGTTTCCATGGCGGCCACTTCCGGGTCGGCGTTGCGCACGCCGATGGGCCGGAAAAGGGCCTTCTTGGCCAGGGTGGGGGCCAGGTCGAAGGTGCCGCCAATACCCACGCCCACCACGGTGGGGGGGCAGGGGTTGGGACCGGCCTCGGCCATGGTGCGCACCACGAAGTCACGAATGCCGGCCCAGCCCTGGGCGGGCTTCAGCATGGCCACGCGCGACATGTTCTCCGAGCCGCCCCCCTTGGCCATGAAGCGGATCCTCAGGGCATCGCCGGGCACCACGTGGGCGTGGATGATGGGCGGGGTGTTGTCGCCGGTGTTCTTGCGCGTCAGGGGGTGGCACATGGACTTGCGCAGGTACCCCTTGTCGTAGGCCTCGACCATGGCGTCGCTGAGCACCTGTTCCAGGCTCCCGCCCTCGATCTTCACGTCCTCGCCGTAGTCCACGAAGAACACGGCGGACCCGGTGTCCTGGCACAGGGCCAGTTGGGTGTTGCGGGCAAGGTCGGCATTTTCGATGAGTTGGGCCATGACCTCCTTGGCCGAGGCGGATTCTTCCTCCGCGTGGGCCTTGGTGAAGGCGGCGTAGACGTCGTCCGACAACAGTCGGCAGGCGTCCATGATCATGTCCCGGACCGCTTCGTGGATGGCCTTGGCGCTAATGCTTTTCATGGCAGCATCCCTTGTGCCCTTTGTGTTGGAGAGCGGCCATGACGGCCTTGGGCAGGATGCCCTTGACCGAATGCAGCGCCAGCATGCGGCGCATGATGCCCAGTTGGTCCTGCAAGGGAAGGTGCTTGGGGCAGACGTCCTGGCAGCCCAGCAGCGCCATGCAGCCGAACACGCCCTGGTCGTTGCCGATGACGTCGTAGTAGGCGTCGTCGGAACGCAGGTCGCGCGGGTCCATGGCAAAGCGGGCGATACGCGCGATGGACGCGGCCCCCAGGAAGTCCTCGCGCATGCGGGCCGTGCCGCAGGCGGCGATGCAGCAGCCGCATTCGATGCAGCGGTCCAGTTCGAAGATTTCCTCGGCCAGGGCGTTTTCCATCCGCACTTCTTCCGCCGCCGGGTCGAAGGCGGCGTCATTGCCGTGCACCCAGGCCTCTATCCTGGTGCCCACGTCGCGGAACCACGTGCCCGTATCCACGGACAGGTCGCCCAGCAGCTTGAAGACCGGCAGGGGGTGCAAGGTGATTTCGGCGGGCAGGTCCTTGGTCTGGGTGTGGCAGGCAAGGCCGGGGCGGCCGTTGATGACCATGCCGCACGACCCGCAGATGCCGGCCCGGCAGCAGAAGTCGAACTTCAGCGAGGGGTCCATCTCGTCGCGGATCTGGGTAAGGGCGATGAACAGGGTCATGGAGTCGTACTCGTTGATGTGGAACGACTGCATGTGCGGACGGGAATCCGGATCCAGCGGGTTGTACCGGAATATCTTGATGTGCAGCTTGCGGTTCATCTGTTTTCCTCCCCTAGCCCTTGCTCTTGGCCTTGTTCAGATTGTCGATGGCGTCCTGAGGAATGCCGAAGCGCGCCTCGGGCAGCTCGTTGGGAATGATCTTGCCGCCGCCGTAGCCGCGTTCGCCGGGGGGAATCTCGTAGTACGGGGAGGCATCCTCGTATTCGAGGGTGGGCAGATGGTCGCCTTCCTTCCAGTAGGCCAGGGTGCGCTTCAGCCATTCCCGGTCGTTGCGTTCGGGAAAGTCCTCGCGCGTGTGCGCCCCGCGCGATTCGGTGCGCATCAGGGCGCCGTAGGCCGTGCACTGGGACAGCTTGATCATGCCCCGCATGCGCAGGGCCGTGGACATTTCGGGGTTGAAGCCGCGGGGGTTTGTCTGCAGGGCGATGCCCCCGGCGCGTTCGTGCAGTTCGGCCAGCTTGTCCACGGCTTTCTGCAGGTCCGCGCCGTTACGGAAGATGCCCACATAGTCCATCATCACCGAATGCATCTCGTCGCGCAGCTTGAGGGCGCTTTCCTTGCCCTTGCGGCCGGTGACGATGTCCTTGATGCGCTCCTCGAGCGTCCGGCGGGCGTCGTTCATGGCCACCATGGAGAAGGTGGCCGTGCTGCCCTTGAGGTACTTGACGATCTGCTTGCCCACGTAGCGCCCGGCCACCACGGTTTCGGCCAGCGAATTGCCGCCCAGGCGGTTGAAGCCGTGCATGTCCCAGCAGGCGGCCTCGCCCGCGGAGTACAGGCCCTTCAGCCCGTAGGCGGCGCCGTCGCGGTTGGTGCGGATGCCGCCCATGGAATAGTGCTGGGTGGGGCGCACGGGGATGAGCTGCTCGATGGGGTTCACCCCCAGGAAGTTCATGCAGATGTCGTAGACTTCGCGCAGCTTGTGGGTGATGTGGTGGACGCCGAGGTGCCGGATGTCGAGCCACAGGTGGTCGCCATAGGGGGACTTGACCCCCAGGCCCTTGCGCATGTGCTCGGTCATGCGGCGCGAAACCACGTCGCGCGAGGCGAGTTCGGCCTTTTCCGGCTCGTAGTCGGGCATGAAGCGGTATTCGTTGACGTCCAGCAGGGTGCCGCCGTCGCCCCGGCAGCCTTCGGTCACCAGGATGTCCGTGGGCACGGTGCCCGTGGGGTGGAACTGCACGGCCTCCATGTTGCCCATGGGCACGATGCCCGTGTCCAGGGCGCAGATCTGGCCGCCGCCGTCACAGATGACCGCGTTGGTGGTGGCGCTGTAGCAGCGGCCGTACCCGCCCGTGGCGATGAGGGTGGCGGTGGCGAAGTAGGCGCGCAGTTCGCCGGTGCGCAGGCAGCGGGCGATGCACCCCATGCACTGCTCGCCGTCGTGGATCAGCACTTCCGCCTGGGTGCGGTCATGGATGGTCACGCCGTACTGCAGGCACTTGCTGTCCAGGGTGTTCAGGACGGAACGGCCCGTGCCGTCGGCGGTGTAGCAGGTGCGCCACTTGGCTGTGCCGCCGAAGGCGCGGGCGTGGATGAGCCCGTGCTTTTCGCGCTTTTCTTCGGCCTCGAAGGGCTTGCCGCCCTTGTAGTAGGTGTGCATGCCCGCTTCCACGCGGTTCCACGGCACGCCCCAGTGGGCCACTTCGCGCATGACGATGGGCGCGGTGTCCGCGAATATCCTGGCCACTTCCTGGTCGCAGCCCCAGTCCGAACCCTTGACCGTGTCCAGAAAGTGGACGTCCGGGCAGTCGCCATCGCCCATGATGGCGTTGCCCAGCGCGGCCTGCATGCCGCCCTGGGCGGCGGACGAGTGGGAGCGGCGTGGCGGAACGATGGACAGGCAGATGGTGCTGAAGCCCGCCATGGCGGCCTCCACGGCCACGCGTTCACCGGCCAGGCCGGCACCGATGCACAGTACGTCAGTGTAGAAGATCTGCATGGTGTTCCTCGTGCTTAGATGCTCAGCCAGTAGAGCCGGGCAAGGGTAAGCAGGCCGATGGCGACGAACCCGCCCATCATCACGACCTCGGCCCGCTGGTACCAGGCGCGGCGCGCGCTGGAGATGAAGCCGTACTTGATGCCGATACGGTAGAAGCCGATGCCGACGTGCATCTCGGCCATGGGCAGCAGGACCAGGTACAGGGGCAGCCAGGTGCCGCCCTGGACGCGCGCCGCGCTCTTGGCGGCGGATATGGGCAGGTCGGAAAGCACGGTGAAGACGTGCACGGAGGCAAGGACCAGGATGATGATGGCGCTGACCACCTGCACGAGCCACAGGGTGGTGTCCTTGTGGTGCAGCATCCTGCTGTGCGTCACGAAGGCCTTCCACTCGCCCTGTTCGAAGGGCATCTTCCGCGCGGCAAGGATGAAGTGGACGACCATGATGACGAAGATGGCCGGGCCGCCGATCTGTGCCATGTAGGTGGCCTCGAAGAAGTGGGCCAGGGCGTTCATGATGTCGGGGCTCAGGACCACGCTGGAAACCAGCAGCAGGTGGGCCCACAGGAAGAGGATGAGCAGCGCGCCGGACGCCACCATGACGAAGTCCAGTCGGCCGGCGATCTTGCTTTGATCCGGAACGTGCAGGGTAATCGCGCTCAAGTTCATGGCAATGGCTCCTCGGATACGATCATTTCGTTTGTTCGCGCATGGTGCTCCGGTCTGTTGTTCATCTGCCGGAACCGGAAGGGATGGACCGGACAGCCGTACCTCCTCGTGTTCCCTTTTCCCGTCTGGCCGGATGCGGGGCGCGAACCGTGTCGCCACCCCCACAGCATGGGGCGTACCAAAAATGATGTCTGGAAATACTCTTGAATAACAGTATATTGCGGATGGTGATGGCGGCAGCGCAACGAGCTTTCCTGCCGGACAGGACGGAACATTCCTGTCGGATGGGAGAGTGCTGCCCCAAAAAAAAGGCGCGGCAGAATGCCGCGCCGTGAAGGGACCTGTGGATGGGGCTAGTGGGTGGTGATGCCGTACTTCTTGAGCAGCGCGTATAGGCGTGACTGCGAAAGGCCCGAAAGCCTGATGACCTCCCGGATGTTGCCGTTGGTGGCTGTCATCAGGTTCTGGAGGTAGCGGCTTTCGGCCCTGGCCAGAACCGCGTCCCTGTATTCCTGCAGGGGTTGCGAGGGGGTGACGTCGCCAGCGCCGCCGTTGGCGTCTTCTGGCGTCTTGGCGGCGGAATGCGCCGGCCCCGCGATCCTGGCCCTGGCCACCTTGGCCCGCAGGCCGGGCGGCAGGTGCTGGGGAAAGAGGTACTGGTCGAGCTTCGCGGCCGTGAAGGCGTGCTCCAGGGTATGGATGAGTTCCCGGACGTTGCCCGGCCATTCGTAGGCGCCCAGCGTTTCCAGAAAGTCCGTGCTGCACGTCTTGGGTGCCGCTCCCGCCCGCGCGCACATGGCTTCGAGGAAGTGTTCGGTCAGCAGCCGGATGTCTCCGGCGCGTTCGCGCAGCGGGGGAAGGTGGATGTGCGCGGCGCGCAGGCGGTAGAGCAGGTCCGACCTGAAGGTGCCTGCCACGGTCATGTCGTCGAGGTTGCGGTTGGTGGCCGCCACCAACCGGAAATCGACGCTGCGCTCTTCCCTGTCCCCCAGCGAACGGACGCTGCGCTCCTGCAGGACGCGCAGGAAGTTCTTTTGCACGGTGGGGGGCAGTTCGCCGACCTCGTCAAGGAACAGGGTGCCGCCGTTGGCTTGCAGGATGAGGCCGAGCTGGTCCTTTTCCGCCCCGGTGAAGGCCCCCTTGCGGTGGCCGAACAGGATGGACTGGGCGATGCTTTCGGGCAGGGTGGCACAGTCCACGGTCACGAAGGGGCCGTCCGAGCGCCCGCTGTTCTGGTGGAGGGCATGGGCGAAGAGTTCCTTGCCGGTGCCGGTTTCTCCGGTGATCAGCACGTTGGAGTCCGCCCCGGCGAACTGGGCCACCGCGTCCAGAACCCGTGTGAGGGCGGGACTTTCGCCGATGATCCTGTCCCGGCTCAGCACGGACCACAGCGTGTTGCCGCCCTCCTTGCTGCGCGCGCGCCGATAGTCCAGGGCCCGCTTGAGGGTCAGGGATATCTGTTCGACGCTGTAGCTCTTCTCGATGTAGTCCCAGGCCCCGTTCTTGATGGCCAGTTCTGCGCCTGCCGGGTCACCCATGCCCGTGACGATGATCACTTCCGGCTTCGCGGACATGGCCGTCAGCTCGCCAAGGATGGAAAGCCCGTTTCCGTCCGGCAGCTTCACGTCAAGGAACACGACGTCGAAGGCCCTGGCCCTGGCCATGCCCACCCCGGCGGACAGGGTGCCGACACTGTCGACGTCGCAGCCCATGCGCTTCACCGTCCGGGACAGCACATGGCAGATCGACTCGTCGTCATCGATGATGAGTATTCGCGGCATGGTGCTCCGTGCGCTGCACGCGCGAAGGGTTGCTCTCCAGAACTTCCCGCACTCCCCGGCATATCTCCACCGTGTCGAACGGCTTGCGGAAGAAGGCCGACACCCCGGCCTTTTCCAGGTCCGTCGGCACCCTGTTCAGCAGCCCGTCTCCCTCGAAGCCGCTGCACAGGATGACCGGGATGTCCGGGCGGATCTTGCGGACTCTTTTGATGAACTCGGTCCCGTTCATTTTCGGCATGAGCTGGTCGGTGATGATCAGGTCGTAACTGCCCGGACTTGCGGAAAAGATGTCCAGGGCCTTGGTGCTGTCCAGGCAGCTGGTGACGGTATAGCCCACCCGGCTGAACAGCCTGTGCAGCGAGGCGATGAGGTCGCTGTCGTCGTCAAGGAGCATGATGTGCTCCGTGCCTTCGGGCAGTTCCAGGTGCCGTTCGTGCAGGGTGTGTTCTTCCGATGGGGTGGCGCAGGGCAGCAGGACGTGGAAGGTGGAGCCCTTGCCGGGGGCGCTGGCCACCGTGATGGCCCCGCCGTGCATGGTGACGATGCTCTTGGTCATGGACAGGCCAAGGCCCGTGCCGCCGGACTTCTTGCGCGTGGTGTAGAACGGCTCGAAAATGCGCTTGATGATGACGGGCTTCATGCCCGCGCCGTTGTCCGTGACGGAAAGCCGGGCGTACGACCCCACCTGCAACCCCATGGTCCGGGCCTCGTCGTCGTCCAGTTCCACCGCCGCCAGCTCCACCGTCAGCACCCCGTTGAAGCCACGCATGGCCTGCTCGGCATTGGTGCACAGGTTCATGATGATCTGCAGCAGCTGGTCGGGGTCGGCCTCCACCCAGATGTCGTGGTCCTCTATCCGCCTGCGCACCTCGATGCTGGCCGGAATGAGCGTCTGCACGAAGTCCGTGCACTCATGGGCGATGCGGGCCAGGTTGACGGGCTGCCGGGGGGCATCGGCCTTGCTGCTGAAGTTTTTGATCCGCCGCACAAGGTTCTTGCCGCGCTTGGCCGCCTTGGAGATGTGCTCCAGGTCGTCGTGCGCGGGCGAGCCGGGGGGGATGTCCATCAGGGCCAGCGCCGCGCAGGAGGATATGGCGCCCAGCACGTTGCCGAAGTCGTGGGCGATGCCGCCCGCGAAAATGCCCACCGCCTCCATCTTCTGGGCCTGCATCAGCTCCCGCTCCAACTGGCGCCATGGCTTGAGAATGGAGTTGATCATGATCAGGCTGATGGGCGCGACCACGAAAACCAGCAGCAGGGCGACGCCCGTGCCCACGGTGAAGATGGCGCGCCGGTGGATCTTGGTGAAGATGTCCGAAAAGGTCTGCTGGTCCCGGTTTATGTCGTCTATGTACAGGCCGGAGCCGAGCCAGAAGTCCGTTTCGGGAATGAGCTGGGCGTACACCAGCTTGGTCCTGCGAAACGATTCCCCGGGCTTGTAGAAATTGTACTGCACGAAGCCGCCGCCAGAGATGGCCTTTTCGGTAAGCTCCCTGATGTATTTCGTGCCTGTGTCGTCTTCCGTCTCCAGGCGTTGTTGCCCCTGGAAATCTGGAAATATGGGATGCGCGACGTTTGTTCCGTTGGTGCTGTAGGCAAAAAAATATCCGCTGTCGTCGTATTTGGCGTGGTTGACGATCTTGCGGACGGTTTGTTCCTTGCTCTCGTCGCTGTACTTCGCGATTTCCCCGATTGAACCGGTCATGGATTGCACGGACGTCCTGAGCGTACGGCGCATGTTTTCGAGCATCATCTGTCTGGCCGCAATCTTCGTTTCTTCCAGCGTCTTGTTGATGTAGAAGCTGTAGACGAAGCTGATGGCGGTGGCGAACACGATCATGAACACGACAAGCAGCGCTATCCGGCTGATGACGGAATAGCTGAGCAACGGAATGTATTTCTTGATGCTGCGCATGTGGTCGTTCTGCTTCTGGTTGCGTTGCCGCGCCTGAAATACCTGCGAATATGTCTAGTCGAGCATGCCCCCGGCCACAAGGGCGCAGGGGGGCACGTCTGCCGCGTGGCCCCCTGCCGTGGACATTTCGGCAAGGAGCGGCCCCCCTTGGCCTTCCGGGGGGCTTTCTACCAAAAACGCATACAAGTACCGTGCCGGTGGCGCATGCCGGGCGGAACTTTTAAAAATATTTTTATTTCACGATGTTGCGCAAGCGCCACAGGACGGAGGGTAGAGGCTGGCGTGTGCATTCCTGCCAGGCAGGAAACTGTTCCCGTCACCTGGGAATTCGGGCCTCCGCCGGTCTTTTTGTCGATTTTAGTGGTGGTATTCTGGTGCGTTGCAAAACGGGGCCCACTGGCATGTCCGGTGCATTTGTCCTCGGACGCCCCCGGGCCAGGGGCGCACTTTCGCGGCCGCCCGGCCCCTCCGGACCTGGCCTGGTCTGATCAGGCCAGCCATGGCCGGAGTTGGCCGGACCACGATCCCTGACCGCAATCGACAGGAAGGAACCATGCCGAATACCATCCTCGAAAAGAAACAGCTTATTCCGGACCAGACCTCCAAGCTCGTCATTCATGCGCCGGACATCGCGGCCAGGGCGCAACCGGGGAACTTCGTCATCCTGCGCGTGCACCCCAAGGGCGAGCGCATTCCCCTGACCATCGCCGACGCCGACCCGGAAAAGGGTACCATCACCATCGTCTACCTGGTCCTTGGCAAGACCACCGCCATGCTCGAGGAACTGCAACAGGGCGACGACATCCTGGACCTGTGCGGTCCCCTGGGCAAGGCCACCCATATCGACCGGATGGATACGGTCATCTGCGTGGGCGGCGGCACGGGCATCGCGGCCATGCACCACATCGCCAAGGGCCACCACGAGGCGGGCAACCGGGTCGTGGCCATCATAGGTGCCCGCAGCAAGGACCTGCTGCTCTTCGAGGACGAGCTGAAGCTGTTCGCCGACGAGGTGCTGGTGTCCACCGACGACGGCAGCTACGGTCACAAGGGGCTGGTCACGGAACTCCTGCGGCAACGCCTGGAACGGGACCAGGGCGTGGGCGAGGTGGTGGCGGTGGGGCCGGTGCCCATGATGGCCGCCGTGGCGCGCACGACCAAACCTTTCGGGGTCAAGACCACCGTTTCGCTCAACTCCATCATGGTGGACGGCATCGGCATGTGCGGTGCCTGCCGCGTCAGCGTGGGCGGAAGCACCAAGTTCGCGTGCGTGGACGGGCCCGAGTTCGACGGGCACGAGGTGGACTTTGTGGAGCTTGGCAAGCGGCTGAATTTCTTCAAAACCCTGGAAGGGCAAAGCATGGCCCGCAGGCACGAATGCCAGTGCGCCGAAGCAGAGGGCAAGAAGCAGAAGAAGGCGCTTGCCCCGCGCGTGTCCATGCCGCACCAGCCTGCGGAGCAGCGGGTGAACAATTTCGACGAGGTGGCCCTGGGCTACAGCATGGACATGGCCGTGCAGGAGGCGCAGCGCTGCCTGCAATGCAAGAAGCCCCAGTGCGTCAGGGGCTGCCCCGTCGAGGTGCCCATTCCCCAGTTCATCGCGGCGCTGGCCGAACGGAACGTGGAAAAGGCCTACAAGATCATCAAGAGCACCAACAGCCTGCCGGCCATCTGCGGGCGCGTCTGCCCGCAGGAAAGCCAGTGCGAGGGCGGCTGCGTGCTGGGCGCCAAGGGGGAGCCGGTGGCCATTGGTCGCCTGGAACGTTTCGTCGCCGACGAGTTCTTCCACCGCGATGCCTGCGACCTCATTTCCGACAGGCCGCAATGTCCGCTCATCGATCCCGCGAAAAAGGTGGCCTGCATCGGTTCCGGCCCCTCGTCCCTGACCGTGGCGGGCTACCTGGCCTCGCGCGGGTGCAAGGTGACGGTCTACGAGGCGTTGCACGAATTGGGCGGCGTGCTGGTCTACGGCATTCCGGAGTTCCGGCTGCCCAAGAACAAGATCGTGGCCAAGGAGGTCAACGCCCTGCAGGAACTGGAAGTGGAGTTTGTCCGCAACGCCGTGGGCGGCAAGACGTTCGGCATCCGCGACCTGTTCGCACAGGGCTGCAAGGCCGTGTTCATCGGCGTGGGTGCCGGGCTGCCCCGGTTCATGAACGTGCCCGGCGAGAACCTGAACGGCGTGTTTTCGGCCAACGAGTACCTGACCCGGGTCAACCTTGGCCGGGCCTACGACTTTCCGCACTTCGACACGCCCATCGTCCGGGGCCGCAACGTCACCGTCTACGGCGGCGGCAACGTGGCCATGGATGCCGCGCGCACTGCCCGGCGCCTGGGGGCGGAATCGGTGCGCATCGTGTACCGGCGCACCGTGGAGGCCATGCCCGCCCGGCGCGAGGAGGTCGAACACGCCATCGAGGAAGGGGTGATCATGGAATGCCTGGCCGCGCCCCTGGAATTTTTGCCGGGGCAGGACGGCAACCTGGGCACGGTGCGCTTGCAGCGCATGGAACTGGGCGAACCGGACGCCTCGGGGCGGCGCAGCCCCAGGCCCGTCCCGGATGACGTCTACGAACGGGACACGGACCTTGCGGTCATTGCCGTGGGCACCCGTTCGAACCCCGTGCTGCTGGAGAACGAGCCGGGCCTTGCCCTGAACAAATGGGGCTACATCGAGGTGGACGAGCACACCGGCGAGACGAGCATGCCCAACGTGTTTGCCGGGGGCGACATCGTCACCGGCGCTGCCACAGTCATCCTGGCCATGGGGGCCGGGCGCCTGGCAGCCAAGGAGATAGCGCGTCGGCTGGGCTGCTGATGTCTGCCGCGCCGGGCGGGCTCAGTCCGCCCGGCGCTTTTCCGGTATGGGTTTGCCCGTCGCCCGGCGAATGCCAGGGCAGGGGGGCTTGCGGCAGGGCTGCGTGGTTCCGGCTGCGGCGTATCAACCGCATACGCACCACGCCAGCGTGAGGGAAGGCTGAGGGGGGGGGGCTGTCCAGCGCGTTTCCGATGGGGATGTTGCGCTTCGTCCTTGGATGTTGGCACATTCGAGCGTTCCGGTGCGGCAGACGCTCTGGTTTGATGTTGCCCGCCCTGCCGTGGGCTGGCCGGTCACGCTTCGCCTCCGGGGCTCCACATCTCGGCGTACAGCCCCCCCTTGCCAAGGAGATATTGGGGTGAGCCGCGTTCCACTTCCCGCCCGTTGTCCAGGACGACCACAAGGTCGAAGTCGCTCAGCGTCGAAAGCCTGTGCGCGACAGCAATAACCATGCGTCCCGCGAACATTCCGGGAGCATGTTCATTCGGGCCGGGAGCATGTTCATTCGGGCCGGGAGCATGTTCATTCCGGGAATTGGCTTCGGACGCATCGCGTGCCTTGCCCTGCGGAGAGCCGAACCCGGTTGAGAGGTTGCGCTTGATGCGCTGTTCGGTCAGCGAATCCACGGCGGATGTCGCCTCGTCCAGGATCAGCACCGCCGGGTCGCGCAGCAGGGCGCGGGCCAGGGCGATGCGCTGGCGTTGCCCGCCGGACAGTTTCAGCCCCCGTTCGCCGATGAAGGTGGCGTAGCCGTCGGGCAATTCGGCGATGAAGTCGTGCGCGTCGGCCATGCGCGCAGCCTCGCGCACCGCCGCGTCGTCGGCATGCGGCGCGCCAAGGCGGATGTTTTCTTCCACCGTGCCGTGGAAGATGAACGGGTCCTGCGGCACGTAGCCGATGTGCGACCGGTACGAGGCCAGGGTCCAGTGCGCCAGCGGGCGACCGTTGACCAGCACCTCGCCGCGTTTGGGATCGTGCAGCCGCAGCAGCAGGCGCACCAGGGTGCTCTTGCCTGCGCCCGACGGCCCCACGATGCCCACCGACATGCCCTCGGTTACCGTCAGGTCCATGCCGTGCAGGGCGTCCCTTGCGCCATCGCGCCCTCCATCGCGCCCGTTACCGTGATCCTCTCCGTAGCCGTAGCCCGCACCGCGCAGTTCGATGCGCCGGGGCGGCTCGCGCAGGTCCTCGGCATCCGGCGCGTCCACCACCGTGGGGCGGGCCAGCAGCAGTTCGTCGATGCGCGTCAGGGCGGCGCGGGCCTGCTGCACCTGGTTGGCCACCATGCCCGCCGCAAAGATGGGCAGCACCAGGCGCATGCCCATGAACACGAAGGTGGTGTAGGCGCCCACGCTGGGGCCGTCGCCCTGGGCGGCCAGCCACCCGCCCCCGCCGATGAGCAGCGCGAAGGACAGCCCCGCCGCGATGAAGATGGCCGGGATGAACCGGGCCCGTGTGCGCGCGGCGGCAATGCCCGCATCGCGATATTCGGCGGACCGGGCGCGCAGCCGCTCCATCTCGTGGTCCTGGGCGTTGGCGGCCTGCAATTCGGCCACCCCGTGCAGGCTGTTTTCCAGCACCCCGGCAAAGCTCCCCGCCGCCTTGCGGGCATGCAGGTACTGGGGCCGGATGCGCCGGGCAAAGTGCACCATCAGCCACGCCACGCCGGGCACGGGCACCAGCAGCAGCATGGCCAGCCGCCAGTCCAGCCAGAGCATCCACCCATAGGTGCCACAGACCATCATGCCCACGCGCACCGCGCCGGGCAGGGTGTCGGACACCACGGCCTCCAGGGTATCCACGTCGCCGGACACCACGTTCATCAGGTCGCCCTTGCGGCGGCTTGCGTAGAATCCGGCGTCCAGCCGCAGCAGGTGGCCGTACAGGGCCATGCGCAGTGCATGGCGCAGCCGCTGGGCCACGTCGGCCAGCATGTAGTCGCTGCCACACTGGAAGGCGGCAAGCCCGCTGAAGGCCCCCAGCACCAGCATGCCGTACAGCAGGTAGGTTTCGGGCGCGGTCTGCCCCCTGGTGACGGCGTCCACCACCACGCCCAGCAGGGCCATGGGAATGAGGTCGCACAGCCGGGCCAGCAGGCTTCCCGCAAGGCCCAGGGCAAAGCGGGCGCGCAGGGGGCGCAGCAGCGCGGCAATCAGGTGCCGCCCCGTGGGGGGGGAGGGCGGTGCGGCGGAGAAGGGAGCCGATTCGGCTCCGGCGGTCGCGGGAATGGGGGCGGCGGGCCCCGGTACGGTGGCGTTCAAGGGGTGCATCCGGAAGGGTTTTACGATACAGGGGCGAAACGCGCACGACGGCGCGGACAACACTACACGCAAGGGGCCGACATGTCGGCAGAGCATACCCCGCCGCTGTCCAACACGCTTGAAGATTATCTGGTCACCATTTTTCATCTGGAGATGGAACGCGGCGCGGCACGCTCGCGCGACATCGCCGATGCCCAGGGGGTTTCGCGCTCCACGGTGACCAGCGCACTGAAGGCCCTGGCCTCGCGCGGACTCATCGAGTACCAGCCGTACAGCCTGGTGCGGCTGACCCCGCAGGGCGAGCCGCTGGCGCGCGAAATCGCCCACCGCAACATGATCCTGCGCCGCCTGTTCGGCGACGTGCTGCAACTGGATCGGCAACTGGCCGAGGCCACCGCCTGTCGCGTGGAGCACGCCGTGGATGCGCAGGTCATCAAGCGGCTTGGGCAGTTCCTATTGTACCTCGAACGCACCGGGCTGCAACTGGACCGCTGGCGCGAGGACTACGCGGCCTTCATGCAACGCCAGCCCCACCCCGGACCGGAGACCCAGGCAGACCCCCCGCCGTCGCCGGGGCCGCGCGTCCGCTCCACCAGGGGGACCCCGGAAGACAAGCCCGACAAGGCGTGACGCACCGCCCGCAGGGACCGTCCCACGCGTCGGCCCCGCCTGTCCCTGCCCCAGTCTGTCCCCCCCACCCGCAGATCATACGCCGCGAACACAGCGCCCGGAACATGTCCGGGCGCTGTGCGTTCCGGCGCGACTCCATCCGGCGGCGCCTTTGGCGGTTCGGCTCAGTGCAGTTCGTAGCGCACCGGCACCCGCACCCGCACTTCGCCAGGCAGGGTGATTCCGGGCACCCGCATGCCCTGCATGCGGGCAAAGGCCCGTTCCGTGGTCTTGTCCAGCAGGCTGTACGCGCTGCCTTCGGCCAGGCCGAAATTGCCGATGACGCCGTCGCCCCGCAGGGTGACTTCCATGAGCACCGTGCCCTGGTACCCCGCGCGGCGCGCGGCGCGCGGATATTCCTTGTGCCGTTCCACCAGTTCGGCCAGCGCGGCCAACACCCGCTGCATGGGCGTTGCCTCCGGCATGTCCACGCCGCGCGAATGGCCGGGGGCGGGCGTGCCGCGCACGGCTCCGGCCTGTGCCGTGGCGGGTGCGGACAGGGATGCCTGGTCCGGGGCCGGGGCCACATCCTGCGCCTCGTCCACTGCCATGGCCGGGGCTGTCACGGGGCGCGGAGCCACCCGTTCCGGGCGGGGGCGGGGTGCGGGACGCGGGGGCGTCACCTCGCGCCGGGGTCTGGGTTCCGCCGGGGCGGGCACGGCAGGCGCCGGGGCCATGGGTTCCGGCATGGTTGCCGCCGCCGGTGGTGGGGCAGGTTCCGGTCGTAGTTCCAGGGCCATCACCCCGGCGGGCAGGGGGGGCAATGTCGGGCGGGTGGCCAGCCCCTGGGTAAGCAGCAGGCCCAGCAGTACCCCGGCATGCAGGGCCAGCGTGCCCACCGAGGCGGCCCGGCCGCTGGCCCTCCAGCGGGTGTCACCGCGCGGGTTTCGTGGTGATGGAGACATTGCTCCTCCTTGCCAGTTTGGCCTCGTCCAGTACCTTCACGAACGGCTCGAAGGGCGCCCGCTCGTCCACATGCAGCACCAGCGGCCTGTCCGGCTCCGCCGTCAGCAGCGCGGGCAGCTCCTCGCGCGTGATTTCCCCGGTGCCGGAAAAGATGCGTCCCTCCGCGTCGATGGCCAGGGTGATTTCTTCGCGCGCTTCCTCGGGCACGGCGGCGGAAGATGCCGCAGGCAGCGCCACCTCCAGCACCGGCTGCGAGAAAGTGGACGCCATGATGAAAAAGATCAGCAGCAGGAACACGGCATCGATGATGGGCGTAAGGTCCAGCCCCGCGTCCACCCCGCCGAAATCGTCGTCCGCGCCGAAATCGCCGTTCATGACAAGCGCCCCGTCCCGGTGGCGACAGGTCCGGTGGCAGGTCGGGCTGTAGCATGCCCGGCTGCGGCGTCACGCCCCCCGCACGGGCACGCCACGGGGGCATCGGTGCTCCGGCGGCCTTCCGGCCGCGTGGGACCGCCGTCATGTCTCCCGTCGTACCCCCGGTCAGGTTCTCCGTCGCGGCCCCCCTCATCGCCGTGCGCGCACAGCCGTCCGCACAACTCCAGGGCCCGGTAGCTGTGCTCCACCGCCTCGATGCGGAAGCCGCGCACCTTGAGGCTGAGGTGGTAGAACACCACCAGGGTGGGAATGGCCACGCTCAGCCCGATGATGGTGGTCAGCAGCGCCTCCCAGATGCCCGCCGCCAGCATGGCCGGGTCTGCCGAGGCGCGCGATTTCGCCAGTTCGCGGAACACGTCCACCATGCCCAGCATGGTGCCCAGCAACCCCAGCAGCGGCGCCAGGATGGATATCAGCCGCAGGTACGCCAGCCCCTGCGACACCGAGGCGAAATTGCGGTGGAACAGGTATGCCACCTCTGCCCGGATGTCCTTGGAATGCTTGGCGTGGGTATGCACGATGCCGTTGATGATGCCCACCAGCGGGTTGGACGAGGCCTCGCACAGGCAGCGCAGGTATTCCTCGCCCCGCGTCTCCATGTCGTGGAGCGCGCACTTGAAGTCGCGCCCCACGAGGTGCAGGTAGATACCGTTGCGCAGCGCGAAATACAGGCTGCAACACGAAAGCACCACCAGGGCGATGCCTGCGGGCCCCAGCACGTCCACCAGTTCCTTCCAGTTCATGATGTTCACATCTCCATGGTCGCGCCGAACAGCGCCTGATCTTCGTCGACGCTGCACCGGCCCGTCATCCGCTCCACGCGCACGCGCAGCAGCGGGCTTCTGCCTGGCGTGGCGGCAAACTGTTCGCCCACGCCGGAATAGTCGCTGGTCATGACATCGCCCAGCAGGCGGAAGCCGCGCCGGATGGCCTGCGGGTCGCTGTCGAACCGGCCCTTGCCGTAACAACTCACTCCGGCCCACCAGGTCAGGGTGCGGTTGGTCAGGGTGAACTTGAGCAGCACGCGGCCGCCGCCGGAAGGGGCATCCGCGCCGTCCTGTCCCGCACCCCGTCCGTGAGCGAGCCCGGCGTCGTGCCCCGCGCCGCACAGGTTGCGCCAGGTGGTGCCGCGCGGGTTGATCATGAAGCACACCTCGTCGCCCTCGCGGTACGGCGTGGCCTCCACGGCATACGGCTCGCCCCCAGGCGAAACCGTGCAGATGGTGGCCCAGCGGACCCGGGCCACCAGGGCGCGCATTTCCGCGTCGGTCATTTCGCGCACGGGGCCTCCGCCGGGACGGTCGCGGTCCGGGCACGGTCCACCATGGCCAGGAAGGCGGCCTGCGCGTCGGCAAGGTCCTTCTGGTCGGGATGGCGCTCCGCTTCCCGGATGCGCGCGATGCGTTCCGGAGTCATGGGGTGCGCGTCCGAGGCCATCTTCTGCATCATGGCGACCACGGCAGGGTCGATGCGCCCCTGGCACAGGAACGAGCCCAGCACCTCGTTGCCCTCCATCATTTCTTCGGCGCGGTGGATGCAGTCGCGGGCATGGTCGGAATCGGGCCATGCCCCCAGGGTGCCGAACAGGCCCACCCGGCAGCCCTTCACCGTCTGCATGTACCTGGCGGTTGCCGCGTCCGGGCCGCCCTTGTCCACCCAGAAGCCCAGGGCCACGAAATCATAGCCGAGAGTTCCGGCCCCCCCGGAAAGGTCCGGGGCCTCGTCCACCGGACACAGGTCGCAGGGCTGGGGCAGGCTGGCCGCGATGGCGCGGGCCACCTTTTCGGTGTTGCCGGTGCGCGAGGAATAGACGACCAGCGATTTCATGCCGCCACCTCGCCCGCGTTCTTGCCCGCATCCATGCTGTCGGCAGTCAGGGCCGGACCGGCGCAGACCCGGTCGCGCAGGGCCAGGAACGCCTCGCGCACGGCGGGGATCAGTGCGCGGCCCTCGCGGCCCGCGTACACCGAGAACATGGCCGCGCCGTCGGTGTCGTAGAACTGCACGGAGTGGCTCTCCAGCCCGAAGAACGGTTTGGACAGAAAGCACACCGTGCCCAGCCGCTCGATGAACACGTGCCCGCCCAGGGGATTGTCCGCGTCGTGCAGGTTGAACATGCCATGGCCCCGGCGGCCCTTGGGCAGCCTGCCTTTCACCTCCATCACCGCGCCCGGCGTCATGGCGATGAGGGTCACCTTCTCCCAGCCGGTCATGTCGTCCCACACCGCGTCAAAGGACGCTGCCGGGGCAAAGCGGCGCATGTCGGCGGGCAGGGCGCAGGCCACGGCGCCTTCGGGTGCGCCGCAGCGCTGGGCCAGGGTGTGCAGCATGATGTCCGGGCTGTCCTGCACGGCGGTCTGCACGGCGTCGCGCAGTTCCGGCGTCACGAGATGGTCGAACATTGGGGATTCTCCTTGGGGATGCGCGGGCCGCGCAACGGCAGGCGCAGCGCGGCGTCGCAGGTGATGGAAAGCAGTTCCAGGTCGTGGCTGATCAGCAGCACCACCGCGCCCCGCGCAGCGGCGGCGCGCACGGCGTCGGCCACCAGCCGCATGTTGTGGCCGTCGAGGCCGCTGGTGGGTTCGTCGAGGATGAGCACCTCGGGCTGCTTGGCCATGCCGCAGGCGATGACCAGCCGCTGCTTTTCCCCGCCCGACAGGGATTGGGGATGGCGGTCGGCCAGGTGGGCTAGGTTGAACAGGTCCAGCAAATCGGGCAGGCGCGGCAGGTCACTTTGGGCAGGGGGGGATGCGGAGCCGTTGGCGTTCCGCGCCGTGCCTGCCCCTCCCGCCCCTCCCGCCCCACCTGCAATGATGGACGCGGCGATTTCCTCGCGCACGCTCTTCATGTGTAGTTGGTGGTCGGTGTTCTGCAGCACGATGCTGCCGTGGCGCAGCATGCGGTCCGGCCGGACCGGCACGCCGTGCAGGTGCAGCCTGCCGGAGTGCATGCGGTGCAGCCCGGTGAGCAGCCGGGCCAGGGTGGTCTTGCCCGTGCCGTTGTCACCCAGCACCCCGATGACCCCGCGCGGCAGCAGGAACGAGGCCCCGTGGAACAGTTCCGGTCCATGTTTGTGGGCATAGCGCAGGTCGGCCACGCACAGGGCGTCGCCCCGGCCGCTGGCCTCGGGCAGGGCGGTGCGCGGGTCGGCCACGCGGGCGGCGCGCAGGCCGCGCGCGGTGCGCAGCCCGTCGTCGTGCAGGAGGGAAAACTCCCCTTCCTCCACGATGCGGCCTTCGGCCATCACCACCACCCGGTCCACCACGCCTTCCAGCCAGTACAGGCGGTGATCGACGATCAGCACGGCCATGCCCGCAGCCTTCAGCGCGCGAATCTCGTCGGCCAGGGCCAGGGTGGCTTCCGGGTCCAGGTTGGCGGTGGGTTCGTCCAGCACCACGGCGCGCGGCCCCAGCGACAGGATGGAGGCCAGCGCCACCTTCTGCTTCTGCCCTTCGGACAGGTCGTGGATGGGTTGGTCGAGCAGATGGGCGATACCGAAGCGGCGGGCGGCCTCGTCCACGGCGGCCAGGGTATGGGCCGGTTCGCTGCCGCGCCATTCGTGGGCAAAGGCGATCTCGTCGCCCACGGTCAGGGCGAAGAACTGGTTTTCCGGGTCCTGGAACAGGGTGCCCACCATGCGGGCCAGTTCGTGCAGGGGCGTTTCCGCCGTGCGCTGGCCGCCCACGGTGACGTCGCCCTCCAGCCGTCCACGGTAGTAGTGGGGGCACAGGCCGTTGGCCAGGCGCACCAGGGTGGATTTGCCGCACCCGCTGGGGCCGGTGCACAGCACCGCCTCGCCGGGGCGCACCCGCAGGGAAAGGTCGCGTACGGCAGGTTCCGTGGCGTGGGGATAGGTATAGGTGGCGTCGGTCAGGCACAGCATCAGAACATGCCTCCCCCGCCCCAGCCCGCGCGCAGTTGCAGCCCCACGCCCGCCGCCACCAGCACCAGCGCGGCCACCATGGCGGCCCAGTCGCGCCGGGCAAGATGCACCGTGCGGCACGGGCGCAGCCTGTCGGCGTAGCCCAGCCCCTTCAGCTCCGCCGCAATGCCCAACTCGTCCGCCGCGCGCAGGGCGCGGAACACCAGCGGCACGAACAGCAGGCGCATCGACAGCAGGGGGTGGCGCAGCAGGAACAGCGGATTTACCTGATAGCCGCGCGTTTTCAGGGTTTCCGACACCTGACGCACGTCGGCCACGAACGACGGCACGAAACGCACCATCACCGCCGTGGGAATGTACACGCAGAACGGCAGGTGCAACGACTTCAGGGTGGACAGCATGGCCTGCACCCGCGTGGACAGGGCCAGCGCCAGCACCACGTTGACCATGATGGCCAGCCGCAGGAACGGCACCAGCAGGCGCACCGGCTCCAGCGGGGACATGCGCGGCACGGCCAGGTGCATGAGGTGCATCAGGCCAAAGGCCACGCACAGCATGGCCGCGATGCCCGCGTGACAGGCCAGCAGCATGCGCCAGCGGCCCAGGGTCAGGGCATAGGCCACGGACGCGGCCAGCAGCAGGCCCAGCGCCACGGGGTCGGCCAGCACCATTACCGCCACGGACCCCAGCAGCGAAATGGCCATCTTGGTCCGCGCATCCAGCCGGTGCATCAGGCCACCACCGGGCGCGGACGCCCCCCCGCCGACGGTCCAGCGATCATTCATGGACGATGCCCGCATGGCGCAGCTCCCGCAGAAAACGCAGGCCCACCGGCAGCCCGGCCAGGGCACCCACGTACCCGATGGCCACCACCACCCCGGTGAACAGCAAAAGTTCCGGCTGCTCGCGCACGAACAGCCACGACACGCCGAACGACCCGGCCTTGAACAGCAGGTCGTAGCAGGCGATGCCCGCCACCAGGGCCATCTCGTTGCGGTAGCCGCCCAGCAGCAGGATGATCCCTTCCGCCGCGATGCCCGCCACCAGCATGGACGGCAGCAGGAAGAACCCGCCGCCCATGAGCAGCATGGACACCAGCACGTTGACCAGCGTGAACAGCAGCAGGGTGCCCGGCTTGCGCAGCTTGAACAGCAGCACCAGCGCCAGCACCGTGAACACCAGGTTCTTCAGCACCAGGGTGAGCGGGTTCATGCCGCCGCCCACCAGGGCCACCAGCAGGCTGGACACCTTGGTCAAGGCGGCGAACACGCCCACCGTCACCAGTTCGCGTACGGCCCAGTACCGTGTCCCCGACCTGCGGATGGCGCCGGACCGGACAGACGGGGACGGGGCGGGGGGGGATTGGACCGATGAGAAGCGGGCCGGGGCCTCCGGGATCTCCGGGACCTCCAGAGCGGGCAGGTGCGGCGCGCCGGGGGCGCTTGCGGTGGTTTTCATGCGTCGACATCCGTTGGGTTGAAGGCGGGTGCCGGACGACCGGCGGGGCGGCGGGATGCGTCGGGCGGTATCTTTGGCATACTGTGGGGGCACACTGTGGGGGCACACTGTGGGGGGGGGCACATTGCGGCGTCACGACCGGAGATGTGTGGGGGGGTGCCGGTTGCCCGGCACCCGCCTTTGACATACTGAAAACGATTTCCATTTTCAACATCAAGTGTGATGCCGTCAGAAAATCAGAACGTGGTTCCCACCTTGACCACCGCGTGCATGCCCGGTTCGTCGATGGACGAGGCCGCCGTCTGGTAGTCCCGGTTCAGGATGTTCAGCAGCTCCAGGCTGACGAAGTGCTGCCGCTCTTCGCCGAACTTGGTGCCCAGCGAGAGGTTCAGCGTTTCCCAGGCCTCGTAGTTGTCGCTGGTGCCGTCGGAATATTCCTCGCGGGCGTCCACGGCGGCACGCATGTACAGGTCGGCGAACAGGTTCAGCTTGCGTTCCGGCAGGTCGCGGTCAAAGCGCACGCCAAGGCGGCCCATGTATTCCGGGTGGCCGGTATCCCAGGTGTCCAGCGTGCCGGAGTCGTAGTGGCGTTTCAGCCACGTGCCGCTGGCGTACGGGGTGAGGAACAGCGAGCGGAAGGTGTACCCCGCCGAGGCCTCGATGCCGTAGGTGTCGGCCTCGTCCACGTTGGTGAACTGGCTGCCGCCGGTGACCGCCGTGGTAGTGATGTAGTCCTTGGCGTTGGACATGAAGAAGGCCACGTCCAGGTTCAGCGCGCCGTTGTCATACCGGGCGCCCACCTCGTAGTTGTTCGAGGTTTCCGGATCCAGGTCGGGGTTGGGGTAGGTGGGGTCCGAGCTGCCGTGCACCGTGCCGATGTACAGCTGTTGCAGGTTGGGGAACCGGTACCCCTGCGAGAACAGGGCGCGCAGGGTGGTATCCTCGATGCCCGCCCAGGTCAGCCCCGCGCTGAACACCGGGTGCGAGGCGGAGCGGGTGTCCGTGTCCAGGCTGGGGTTGTTGGTGTCTTCCAGTTCCGAACGCACCCACGTCTGGCGCACGCCAAGGGTCAGGGCGAAGTCGGCGGGCAGGGTCCATTCGTCCTGCAGGTACACCGCGTGGGTGTCCATGGTGGCGTCGTAGTCGTACTTGGTGAAGGTGGACGTGGACGAGCCGAACATGGTGGTGGTCTGGAGAATCTCGGTGGTGGCGTCCAGGTCGTCCAGGTTCATGTCGTAGCCCAGGATGACGTGGTGGTTCTCGTGCGGCAGCAGGTCCACCTGCATGGTGCCGCCCCAGCTTGCCTGTTCGTTGCGGGTCCACTGGTCCTGGTCCACGGTCAGGAAGGCCGTGGGCTTCACTCCGATGATGTTGATCATCTCCTTGGTCACTTCCTGGTAGAAGCCATCCACCCGCACCCGCGAGACCAGCTCGCTGATGTCGCGGAACTCGGCGTAGGCGCCTGCCTTGCGGCGTTCCCACACGGGGATGTCCAGGTCGAAGTTGTACAGGGTGTCGCCGGTGGTGCCTTCCGGCGTCATGGAGTTCAGGTTGCTCCAGTATTCGTCGTAGGTGACCCCGAAGGACGCCTTGTCCGCGTCGTAGCCCAGGAATGCCGAGTTGTCGCGGGACATGTACGAGGTGTCGTCCATCTCGCCGTCGGCGGAACGGCGGTTGCCCTGGTCGTTGTAGCTGCCCGACACGCGGTACTTGAAGCCGTTCATGCCGCCGAAGGCCGAGAGGTATTCGGTGAAGCCGTCGGTGGACGAGTCGAAGGTGAGGCTGGTTTCCACGCTGATGGGCTTTTCACCGCCCTTCTTGGTGATGATGTTGATGACGCCGCCGATGGCCTCTGACCCGTACAGCACGGAGGCCGGGCCCTTGATGACCTCTATGCGTTCGATGCGGTTGGGGTCGATGAGCAGGGCCGCGCCGTCCATGGACTTCTGCTCGGAGATCTTCTGTCCGTCGATGAGCACCAGCACGCGCTGCCCGCTTTCACCGCGAATCTGCACGCGCTTGGCGCCGGGCACGGAAAGGTCGAACACCTCCACGCCGGGCACGTCGCGCAGGGCGTCGGCCACGTTGATGGCGGGACTGCGCTTCAGGTCTTCCTGGTCCACCACGGCGGCGGACGAGGGCACGTCCTTCAGGTCGTGTTCCGTGCGGGTGGCGGTGACCACCACGTCGCGGGTACGGGCGGGCTGTTCCTCCGCCTCTGCGGTGGTTTCCTCGGCCAGGGCGGCTGCGGGCGACAGCAGCAGCACGGTGGCGGCGGCCAGCAACAGGCGGGCGGCCCCCCTCGTGCGTCGGGCGGGCATGTGCCCGTGGGCGGTCTTCAGTCGACCCGGTGCGATGTCTTCTCTCACGATGGTTGTTCCTCCTCGATCTCGCGGATCAGATAGTTGATGAGCAGGTGCGCCATGGTCACCTGCCAGAACTGTCCGGCTACGGTCAGTTCCAGCCAGTCGCCGTCCCGTTCCAGCAGCCCGGCGCCGCGCCACTGTTCCAGCAGGGGCGCGGCATGGCGCGCCACGGGCTGGCCCAGTTCCGCGTCCAGCCGGGCAGGGTCGATGCGCCCCGCCTCGAAGGCGGAGGCCACGGCCCGCGCAAGCCCGGCGGAGGCCGGGGGCAGCATCAGGGCCATGACGGGCTTGCCGCCGCCCTGCACCGCCGCCAGCCAATCGGCGTAGGTTCGCTGGATGAAGAAGGCGTGACCGTGCAGCATGCCCCCGGCCCCGGGGCCATACGCCAGACAGTGCGCCTGCCCCTTGGCCAACTGGTTGTAAAGATTGCGTTCGCGTGTGGTGCGGCCCCAATGGCTGGACGACAGCCGCCGCCAGCGCGCCCCGTGCATCAGCCGGATGCCCTCGGCGAACAGGCGGCCCTGTTCCGCCATGTCCGCCGCAGGGGGCAGCTTGCCCGCTTCCACCGCCGCAAACAGCGGCGTGCCCCGGAACACGTTGAGCTGGTAGAAGTCCGCGCCGTCCAGTTCCAGTTCCAGCAGGGTTTCCACGTCGCGCCGCCACGAATCGGCGGTCTGGGTGGGAAAGCCGTAGATCAGGTCGATGACCACCGCCGCCTGGTCGTAGGCGGCAAGGCGACGCAACGCGGCCACGATCTCCTCGCGCGGGGCGCGGCGGCCCATGCGGCGGCGCAGTTCGGTGTCGAAGGTCTGCACCCCCAGCGAAAAGCGGTTGGCCCCGCCCGCCAGGCAGGCCTCCATTTTCTCCGGCCCGAAGTTGTGGATGCGTCCTTCCACGGTGATTTCGCAGTCGTTGGCCAGGGGCAGGGCCACCGCAATGCCCTGAAGCAGCCGCAGCAGATCCGGGGCTTCCAGCGCCGTGGGGGTGCCGCCGCCAATGTACACGGCGTGCACCGGCCCCTGGTCCTGGGCGGGGGCGTGGGCCCACATGTCCAGTTCGCGCAGCAAGGCATCGGTGTAGCGGGCGCTTTCGCCAGGGCCGTATGCCTTGGTGTAGAAGCCGCAGTACAGGCAATGCGTTTCGCAGAACGGCACGTGCACGTAGGCCGCCGTCTTGCCCGCGCGCGGGCGGGACAGCAGGTGGCCCAGCAGGTCGGCCCTGCGGTCTTCTTCCACCGGGGTGCCGCCCAACCCCGCATGGATGGCCAGCTTGCGCGCGAAGGCATTGCCCAGCGGGTCGCCATCGGTCGCGGCAAAGCAGGCCCGCAGGCGCTGCCCGGCGTCATGCGGGGTGGTGTCGGCGGCGGTATCGGTGGATATGGCGGCGGTGGTAGCGGTCGCTTCTCCACCCGGCAGGCCCTGCTTGCCGTACATACGATTTTGGATTTCATTATCGCTGATGGGCAACATGGCGGCGTCTGAAACCGTACGAGTCATGCGGTGTACCCCGGCTGGCCCCGCTACAGGCAGCGTGTTTTACTGTGCTCACAAAGTTTGATCAAACGAACTTTTTAGCCCAATGCCACGCGCCCCATGCAGATGTCAAGGCTGATAGCCCAAAAAAACGACTGGCCCCGGATACGGGCAACCAGGGCTTGGCCCGCGTTGCGGTGCCGGTGGCAGTCATGTGGCGCCGGGCTGGTGGTTCGCACGGCTTCGCGAAAGGAGAGACTCGGGGGCTGGAGCGTGCCGGGACAACTGCGGGAGGTCGATTGTGGCGTCACGACCATGTCCGGGCAACGGCATCGACAAGGTGGGTTGGTTCGTCGTGTCAGGGCTGGGTCGGCAGGCGTGGCGTTGCCATGCGTCCTGCCGGTGCGTTGTGCTTCTGCGGACGCATGCTGCCGGGGGGGATCGTCCGTTCAGCCTGCCGGGTGGCGTTGGATGTCGGCCTGTATATGTTCCCCACGGGATGCGGGTTTGCGGACCCGTGCCGGACGGGATGCCGAAGATGGCATGTTGCGGTGTGTGCGGGCAACTGGTCGGTGAGGTTCTGCGTTTGAAGGTGATGGTCGTGAACTGGAGCGCGGCGCGATCCGCCCTTTGTCGGTTCGGATGCTGCCCGGTTTGAGGTTTCTTGCGGTTGCAGGTAAGGCGCACGCCTTGCACGGCACAAGCCGAGGTACTGGGCCATTCTTTTGCGCCAGTCACCCTGTGAACGCGCGCACGGTCAGCACTCGGACTGCGTGCGCAACCACACCCCGTGCCGATTATATTGTGAAACATGCATGTAAAACATTGACAGGTGCGCACAACAATGTATGTGCATCAGTGAGTTGTGCAAACCGTCAATAAATTATCGAGGTTGATATGGATGACATGTTCAAGCAGGCACTGGAGCTGGTGAAGGCGCAGGCAACCGTTCGCGCGATGACTGTGGATGAAATGACCAGCATGGTAGGCACGTTGGCCAGAAGCCTCCAGGCTCTGTCGCAGGACCCCGCAGGTGCCGTTGCGGCTGAATCTGCCCCCGTACCGAAGGGTGATGTTGCGAAGGCCATCAGGGAATCGGCCGTCACCTGTCTGGAATGCGGCAAGGTGTGCAAGATCATCACGGCGAAGCATCTTGCCTTGCACGGTCTGGATGCCGATGCCTATCGCGAGAAGTGGGGAATCAAGGAAGGCACCCCGCTTGCCTGCAAGTCGCTCGTGCGGGCCCGCCGCAAGAAGATGAAGGAAATGCAGCTCTGGGAGCGGCGCAAGTCGGCCGTTGGGGCGAAGCTCAAGGCAGAAGAAGCGGCACCGGCCGCTGGCATGGTTGCCCAGGCCGCTCCGGGCAAACCCAAGGCAAAGGGCAGACCGAAAAAGGCATGACGCGCAGGGCAACGGCCCGTGCGCTGGGAAAAGGGGGCTGCGAGCCCCCTTTTCGTTTTTCTGCACTTGTTGTCGCACGGTCAGCCCTCTCAATATCCCATACGCCCCGGTACAACGCCGCGCACGCTCTGCGTGGGGCCGGGGAATTGGCCTTGCTGCGCGGGATGAGGTTGATACGGGCGCGGGGGCTGCCTTGCCCGGCGCCGTCGTTGCAACTGGTGCTGGTGGTGAACCCGGCAACGCAGGGGGCGTCCGCCGTGATGTGCGCCCAAGGTTTGTGGACCTGCTCGTCCACGTTGCGCCGTTCCTGTTCCGCCAGGCGAGTTCGTCGGCGCAAGGGCGGCAGTCCGAACTCGCGCGGTCAGCTCCATGGGGTGCAGACGTCCCTCCCGTGCGGGGCATCCCTAATGGCCTGTGTGCCCCCGATCTCGGTACCGTCACGCCGTCTGTTCCCTGGGCAGTCGGCCGGTTCGAATCTGCCCGACAGCTTTGACAGAAACGTCAACGCTGAAGGGGTGCGGTGGGCAGCATTGTTCCGGTGTTCCGCCCGTCGTGCGACGCAACCACGCCATGGGGTTGTCCATTCTCGCCAAGCTGCTGATTGCTGGCGAGATTGTGTATTGTGATTGTTGTGCAGAAAAAGCGGGGATGGTTTCTCTTGGTGAATGTTTTTCAAATTCGAAAATGAAAATATGAATGATTATTCTATGGTGAATCGTTTTGATTTGTCTGAAAAAGTGCAATGCAATTGTCGTTAGATTTGAATCTGAAGTTTGAAAGATGTTATATCATCTGTTACGTATGAATGAGTTGTAATGTTATCGGAAATATATTCACGTGTATCATGCATAAATGCCCATTTATCGATTATAGCATCGAGATACAAAAATGTTAATTCCATGTCCGAGCAGAGATTTTTCATGACACTGTTTTTGTTTGATATTTTTTAAGGTAGGAGGACTGTTTCTGAAATAGTTGTTTACAGTTTTGTGTAATATTGGTGACGCATGTGTCGGGAATGGGCGGGGGGCGATCCTCGTCCATTAATTTTTTCATATATCCTGCATTGTTTTGAGTGTTCCGTTTTGCTCCGGTTTCTTGGCATGCCGATTGCTTTTTGGTGAAAAGCTACGATGCGGCGCTGTTGCGGACCGCGATGGGTCGTCGGTCCGGACGGCAGCATGCTTGATCAACCAGTGGGCTTTGGCTCCAGACCGGAGGAACGTATGGAAAGACGCGAGTTTCTGAGGACGGCGGGCATCGGGGCCACGGCAGCGGTGGCGGCGTCCACGGGCATCATGCAGGCGACAGACGCCCGCGCCGCCAAGGCGCCCATCAAGTGGCGCATGCAGACCTATGCCGGGGCCGCGCTAGCCGAATACGTCATCAAGCCGCAGATCGATGCCTTCAACAAGGCCGCCAACGGCGAGATGGTCATCGAACTGTTCACGTCCGACCAGTTGGTCTCCACCAGCGAACTGTTCCGCGCCGTGCAGGACGGCACCATCGACGCGGCGCAGTGCGACGAGGACTCCATGTCCTCGCCCTCCGACGTGGCCATCTTCGGCGCGTACTTTCCCTTTGCCACCCGCTACTCGCTGGACGTGCCCGCCCTGTTCGAGCACTGGGGCCTGAACGACATCTGGAAGGAAGCCTACAGCGAAATCAAGGGCGTGGAATGGCTGGGCGTGGGCGCGTGGGACCCCTGCAACTTCGCCACCACCAAGCCCATCCGTTCGCTGGCCGACCTCAAGGGCAAGCGGGTGTTCTCCTTCCCCACCGGCGGCAAGTTCATGAGCCAGTTCGGCGTGGTGCCCGTCAGCCTGCCCTGGGAAGACATCCAGGTGGCCTTGCAGACCGGCGAACTGGACGGGGTGTGCTGGTCCGGCATCACGGAAGACTATACTTCCGGCTGGTCCGAGCAGTGCAAGTACTACCTCACCAACAACATCTGCGGCGCGTGGATCGGCTCGTACTTCGCCAACAGCAAGAAGTGGGCGGAAGTGCCCGAGCATCTCAAGACCCTCTTCAAGCTCACCTGCGACAGTTCCAACTACTTCCGCCAGCACTGGTACTGGTGGGGCGAGGCGCACTACCGCGTCAACGGCGGCAAGATGGAGATGACCTCCATTTCCGATGCCGAATGGGGCCAGGTGGAAGCCGCCGCCCACAAGTTCTGGGATGAAACGGCCAAGAAGAGCGCCCGGTGCGCCAAGGTCGTGGACATCCTGAAGAAGTACAACGCGGAAATGGTCAAGGCTGGCCGCCCCTACCGGTATTGATCGTGGTTTCACGGGGCGGGCGGACCTTCCGCCCGCCCGGTCGCGCCGCCGTCCGACCGCCGCTTGCCTGGCCGGTGGGGCGGCGGCGTGCAACGCCGTTTATCGACACGAATATGCGACGGGCCCTGACCGGCCCTGACCGGCCCTGACCAGTCCTGACCAGTCCCGATCAGCCCTGACCGGCCATGACAGGTCGTGCACGGTCGCCACGTCGCGGAGGGTGCTGACATGCCCAATTGCATCAGATTGTTTGTCCGGTATGTGGACGCGGTGAACCGCCTCGTGGGGCGGGTGGTGCTGTATCTCGTCTTCGTGATGATGGCCGTTCTGCTGTACTCGGCCGTTTCCCGGTACTTCTTCCATTCCCCGGTCATCTGGGGGGTGGAGATGGCCCAGTTCTGCATGGTCGCCTACTACCTGCTGGGCGGCGGCTTCGCACTGCTGGTCAATTCGCACGTGCGCATGGACGTGTTCTACGGGCGCCTGAAATGGCGCAACCAGGCAAAAATGGACGTCTTCACGTCGTTCTTCCTGGTGGTCTATCTGGTGATGCTGCTGTACGGCGGCCTGTCCAGCACGTGGTATTCCATAGAATTCAACCAGCGCAACAACACCGCATGGGGGCCGTCGCTTGCACCCATCAAGATTCTGATGGCCATCGGCATAGCGCTGACCTTGTTGCAGTCCATCTCGGAATTCTTCAAGGCCGTTGCCCGGTCGCGCGGGTTGCTGCTGGGTGAGGAGATTCCCGAACGGCTGATCGTGGAAACCGGCAGTGCCGAACCGGCAGAGGACCGCGAGTCCGCAGGCATGCCGGACGGCGCCGCCCTGGCTTCCGAACTGGCCCCTGCCCATGCGCTGGGCAGCCCGCGCTAACTGTTCACTTCGAGTACACTCCCGGCTTCAGTGCATGTGGACGCGGTAAAGGACGCGAGGATATGTTCGACATCACCTTCACGCTATCGCACGAGAGCATAGCTCTTCTTCTCTTCGCTTCCATGGGCATGCTGATGCTCACCGGGCAGCGTGTCTTTGCGGCCATCGGCTTCGTGGGTGCCGTGGCGGCCGTGTTCCTGTGGGGCACGGGCGGGTCGCAGATGGCGTTCAACGCCAGCATGACCCTGATGAAATGGTTCCCCATGATCACGCTGCCGCTGTTCATCTACATGGGCTACATGCTGTCGGAATCGGGCATCGCCAACGACCTGTACCGCATGTTCCACGTCTGGATGGGGCCGCTGCCCGGCGGCCTTGCCATCGGCACGGTGGTGCTGATGGTGGCCATTTCGGCCATGAACGGCCTGAGCGTGGCGGGCATGGCCATCGGCGCCACCATCGCCATGCCCGAAATGCTCAAGCGCGGCTATGACAAGCGCATGGTTTCCGGGGTCATCCAGGCGGGCAGTTCGCTCGGCATCATGATGCCGCCCAGCGTGGTGCTGGTGCTGTACGGCATGATCGCCCGCCAGCCGGTGAGCAACCTGTGGTTGGCGGGCATTGGCCCGGCCATCATGTTCGCGGTCATGCTCATCGGCTACATCGTCATCCGCTGCAAGCTCAACCCGGCCATGGGTCCGGCCCTGCCGAAGGAAGAGCGCGACGCCATCACCAGCGCCGAAAAGTGGAGCAGCCTGTGGGCGGGCCTGCTGCCGCTGGCCATCATCTTTTCCGTGACCGGGGCCTTCATGACCGGCATCACCAGCCTGGTGGAAAGTTCTGCCGTAGGCGCGCTGGTGGCCACCCTGGCCGCGCTGGTCAAACGGCGCCTCAACGGCAAGGTGATGCGGGTGGTGCTGGTGCAGACGCTGAGCGTGAGCTGCATGTTCATGTGGATCATCATGGCCGCGCTGTGCTTCAGCTCCGTGTTCGACGGCCTGGGCGCCGTGCACGCCATCAAGACGCTCTTTCTCGATGGCTGGCACCTCAGCCCGTGGGGCGTGCTGATCATCATGCAACTGTCCTACCTGGTCATGGGCATGTTCCTGGACGACACGGCCATGCTGGTCATCGTGGCCCCGCTGTACATTCCGCTGGTCAAGGCGCTGGGCTTCGACCCCATCTGGTACGGCGTGCTGTACACCATCACCTGCCAGATAGCCTACATGACCCCGCCCTTCGGCTACAACCTGTTCCTGATGAAGGCCATGGCGCCCAAGGGCGTGACCCTGAGCGACATATACAGCTCCATCATCCCCATGGTAATCCTGATGCTCATAGGCTTGGTGCTTGTCATGGTCTTCCCCGACATCGCCATGTTCCTGCCCCGCGTGCTCCTGTAAGAGAGGCAGCCATGAATGTGCACAGTCCGCTACGCGAACTGCTGGCCAAGGCGTCCCCCCTGCGTTCGGGGGACGTCCTGGCCGGTGTGGCGGCGGCCAGCGACGAAGAGCGCGTGCGCGCCCAGATGTTGCTGGCCGACGTGCCGCTGAAGCGCTTTCTCGACGAGGCGGTGATTCCCTACGAGGACGACGAGATCACCCGCCTGATCCTGGACAGCCACGACGCGGCGGCCTTCGCGCCGGTAGGCTCGTACACCGTGGGCCAGTTCCGCGACTGGCTGCTTACCGACGCGGTCGATCATGCCAGCCTTGCCGCCCTTGCCCCCGGCCTGACCCCGGAAATGGTGGCGGCCGCCAGCAAGCTGATGCGCTTGCAGGACTTGGTGCTGGTGGCCTCCAAGTGCCGGGTGGTCACGCGTTTTCGCAACACCATCGGGCTGCCGGGCCACTTTTCGGCCCGGCTGCAACCCAACCATCCCACGGACGACGCCCGGGGCATCCTGGCCTCGACCATCGACGGGCTGTACTACGGCTCGGGCGATGCGGTCATCGGCATCAACCCGGCCTCGGACAGCCTGGAAAACATCGCCCGGCTGATGCACCTGCTGGACGAACTGATTGCCCGGTACGAGATACCCACCCAAAGCTGCGTGCTCACCCACGTGACCAGCGCCATGGAACTCATCCGGCGGGGCACCCCGCTGGACCTGTGCTTCCAGTCCATTGCCGGGACGGAAAAGGCCAACGCCAGCTTCGGCATCAACCTCGGCCTGCTGGACGAGGCGAGCCAGGCCACGCTGGAATTGCAGCGCGGCACGCTGGGCGACAACGTGATGTACTTCGAAACGGGGCAGGGCAGCGCGCTTTCGGCCAACGCCCACCACGGCGTGGACCAGCAGACCGTGGAATGCCGGGCCTACGCCGTGGCGCGCCGGTACCGCCCGTTGCTGGTGAACACGGTGGTGGGCTTCATCGGCCCGGAATACCTCTACAACGGCAAGCAGATCATTCGGGCCGGGCTGGAGGATCACTGCTGCGGCAAGCTGCTGGGCCTGCCCATGGGCGTGGACATCTGCTACACCAACCACGCCGACGCGGACCAGGACGACATGGATGCGCTGCTGACCCTGCTGGGCACGGCGGGCTGCAATTTCATCATGGGTGTGCCCGGCGCGGACGACATCATGCTCAACTACCAGTCCACGTCGTTTCACGATGCCGCCTACCTGCGCAAGCTGCTGGGCAAGCGCCCGGCTCCGGAGTTCGAGGCGTGGCTGGAACGCATGGGCATCCACGACGGGGACGGCAACCTGCTGCCGCCGGGCGGGGCCTTGCTGGGGCTTGAGCAGCGCGTGCGGCAGGACGACTGAGGAGGAACGCCATGGACAGCGCACGACACGACGAGCCTGCGGCGCGGCCCGCGCCGGTGACCGACGATACGTGGAGCGACCTGCGCCGCCACACTGACGCCCGCATTGCCCTGGGCCGTTGTGGCGTAAGCCTGCCGCATGGCCGGTGGCTGGATTTTCGCATGGCCCACGCCAAGGCGCGTGACGCGGTGCTGACCCCCTTCGACATGGCGGGGGTACGCGCTGCTCTGGAACAGGGCGGCGAGCAGTGTCTGGAACTGCACAGCGCGGCGGCGGACACGGCGGAATTCCTGGCCCGGCCCGACAAGGGGCGCCAGCTTTCCGAGGCCTCGCGGGGCATCCTGCGCGAGACCGTGGCCGCGCAGGCCACGGGCGCAAGGGGGGCGGACATCTGCGTGGTCGTCAGCAGCGGACTGTCTGCCCGCGCGGTGCACGAGAACGCCGTGCCCTTCGCCACCCGGTTCCTGGCACAGGCCCGCGCCGCAGGGTACACCACCACGCCCGTGGCGCTGGTGGATCACGGGCGCGTGGCCGTGGCCGACGAGGTGGCCCACTTGCTGGGCGCCCGGCTGGTGGTGATGCTGATCGGCGAGCGACCGGGCCTCAGTTCGCCCAATTCGCTGGGGGTCTACCTGACCTTCGCGCCCGTTCCCGGCTGTACGGACGAGGCACGCAACTGCATTTCCAACGTGCGCCCCGGCGGTCTCCCCATCGAAGACGGCGTGCGCAAGCTGTGCTACCTGGTGCAGGGAGCCTTTGCGGCCGGGCTGACCGGCGTGAACCTGAAGGACGACATGCCGGGGGACTACCTGCCCTTTGCCCCGGCGCCCGCCCTGGCGGACTGAGGCTTCCGCCCCTTTCCCGCGCGCTTTCGCCGGGTGCCGTGCCCGCCCGGCACCGTACCGGCGGGCGCCCCCGAAGCCCCGTGCAGGGGGCTCTACCCCTGTCCCGTGATCTGTCCCGGTTCGCAAAAGCGACCGATGACCGCATTCAGGGTATTCATGTCCGCGGGCTTCGTGACGTAGGCGTCCATGCCCGCGCCCAGGAACCGTTCCCGGTCGCCCTCCATGGCATAGGCCGTCAGCGCCACGATGGGGATGCCCCCCCTGTCCGGCCCGGCCTCGCCCTTGCGGATGCGTTCCACGGCCTCCATGCCGTCCATGATGGGCATCTGGATGTCCATGAGCACCATGTCGAAGGCTTCGGCGGCCAACGCTTGCAGGCCCGCGCGTCCGTCGCCCGCCACGGTGACGGCGTGTCCCGCCTTTTCCAGCATCCGGCGCAGGGCCATCTGGGTCACCGGGTCGTCTTCCACCAGCAGGATCCGGCAGGGAGGGGGAACGTCCGGCATGGCGCCGGGCATCACGCCCGTCCAGTCCTGCGTATCCGCCCTGTCCGGCCTGTCCGCCCTGTCTGCCCTGTCCGGCCTGTCCGGCCTGTCTGCCCTGTCCGGCCTGTCCGGCCTGTCTGGGGCATTCTGCGTATCCTGCGTATCCGGTGCATCGGGCACATCCATCCCCTCGCCAGGGTCGGACACCACGGTGAAGGGCAGGCTGACGCAGGCCGTGGTGCCCGCGCCTTCCTCGCTCTCGATGGTGATGTCCCCGCCCATCAGGTGCACCAGCCGCTTGCAGATGGAAAGCCCCAGCCCGGCGCCCTGGTGCGAACGGCGCATTCCGTTGCTGACCTGGGTGAACGGTTCGAACAACTCGCCCAGCTTGTCTTCCGGAATGCCGCACCCGGTATCCGCAATGGTGAACAGCACCCGGCAGGAAGGGCCGTGCAGCGGTGGCAGGCGGCGGGCCGCCAGCGTGATGCCGCCGCTTCTGGTGAACTTGAAGGAATTGCCCAGCAGGTTGGTGAGCACCTGTTGCACCCGCACGGTATCGCCCCGCAACGTTTCCGGGATGGCCGGGTCCATGCGCATCTTGAGCTGTATCCCCGTTTGCAGCGAGATGGGCAGGAACAGTTCCACCACCTGCTGCACCGATGTCGCGAGTTGGAAGGGAACGTGCCGGATTTCCAGCTTGCCCGATTCGATGCGTGACAGGTCCAGCATGTCGGAAAGCAGGCGCGCCAGCCGTCTGCCGGACTGGATGGCGATGTCCGCGTAGTCTTTCTGTTCGGCATTCAGCCGCGTGGTGTGCATGAGCTGGAGCATGCCGAGAATGCCGTTGAGCGGTGTGCGGATTTCGTGGCTCATGTTGGCCAGGAACTCGCTCTTGGCCTTGCTGGCCGCCTCTGCCCGCAGCTTGGCGTTGACCAGTTCGATCTCCGCCGTCTTGCGCTCGGTGATGTCCTGGAACGTCCCCAGGATGAGTTGTTCCCCGTGCTCTTCCACCCGGCCCACCGCGCGCAGGTGGGTCCACTTGCGGGTGCCCCGGCTGGTGATGATCTCGCATTCCAGTTCCACGTGGGTGCCGTCACGGGCCACGGTTTGCAGCATCTCCCGCACCCTGGGCCGGTATTCCGGCGCGTAGAACGAAATGCCTTCGGCAAGGCCCGGCTTGTAGTCCGGCGGCACTTCAAGGATGCGGTTGACCTCGTCGGTCCAGACCAGCGTGTCGGACCGGATGCCCGCCTTCCAGCCGCCCACGCGGGCGATGCGCTGGGTTTCCATCAGGAACATTTCGTGTTCGCGCAGGGTGTCTTCCGCCCGGCGGCGTTCGGTGATGTCTTCCGCGATGATCAGCCCGTACAGGTGACCGCCGTCGGGCGCGATGATGCATTTGAGGATGCAGCTGACCAGCGTGGTCTTGCGGCCCGTTACCGAAGTGTAGTTGCCTTCGTACAGGCCTATGCCGCCTTGGAAGGCGGTGCGTACGGCCCCCAGCATCTCGGGGTCGCGCAGGTCGTGCCGCAGGTCGAGCCCCAGCACCTTCTGGCGAGGCGCGCCGACGATTTCCTGGAATTTGGCGTTCAGGTCGATGATGCGGCCTTCGTCATCGAAGTGGGCGATGCCCACGGGCGACTGGTCGAACAGGATGCGGTAGCGCTCCTGGCTGTGGCGGATGTCCGTCTTGGCCTGGCGCAGGCGGATGACGTGGAAGACCAGAAATATCGTCAGGGCCAGGATGACCACCAGCGATGCCGCCGCCACCCGCAGTTCGCGCCGGTAGATGATCCACGGCGACGAAGGGGCGTTGATGATGCGGCTGTCCGGCGGCAGTTGCCTTTCCGCGATGCCGAAGCGCGCCAGCACGTGGTGGTCGAAGGTGTAGCGGTTGGCCGCGTCGCCCCCCACCACGGGAACGTCGGCGGGAGAGGTGCCGTTCATGATGCGCAGGGCCAGTTGTGCCGCCACGCGTCCCTGCTCGAAATGCGAGATGACCTTGCCGCCCGCCAGCCCCTTGCCCAGGCCGTGTTCCCACAGGTGGAACACCGGCACCCCGGCGTGGCGCAGGATGAAGGCCAGGCTTTCCTCGAATTGTTTGGGCGTGCCTACCGCGTCCTCGTAGGCCGAAAGCAGCAGGATGGCGTCGCCGGGGGGCAGGGCGGCCATGCGGCGGGCCAGGTCGTCCCAGGTCAGGTCTTCCAGCGACAGTTCTCCGCTGGGCGCCGGGGCGTTGTGGGCCGCCAGTTCGCGAAAGGTCAGAGCGTCCGCCCGGCCGGACAGCGTGGTGTCCGAAATGGCGTGGATGGTGCCGCGCGGGCGCAACTGGTGGATCAGGTCCAGCGTTTCCTGCATGGAAACCGCCTCGATGACCCCGGTGAAGGCGGCGCCGCCGCTCAGGCCCTGGGCCAGCGCCACGTTGTTGACCCCGCAGAAGACCACGGGGGTGGTGGGGAACAGGGCGTCCCGGTGCTCCAGGGCGAGGTTCAGCGCGTTGTCGTCCGAGGTGATGATGACGTCGTACGGGGCCACGCGGGACAGCTTGTAGCGCAGGTGATCAAGAAAGTGGGCCTGATTGGGCGGATCGTTGAAGCGCTTGCTGTCCATGAACTCCACGTCCAGGGGCACGCCCGCCGGGTCCAACTCGGAGCGGATGCCGTCGATCTGCTGGAAGAAGGTGGGGAATGCCGGGTGGTAGGAACTGATCAGCAGGGCGCGTTGCGGTGCGGCATGACCAGGTGCGGGCCGCGCGGCCAGGGCCAGGCAGCACGCGCAGGCCAGCAGCACGGCCCGGAGAATGGGGAGGGGGGCAGGGCGAATGCGGTATCGGACCGCCCCCCCGCCCGGTGCGGATGGCGGGGCGGAAAGCCGTGGGCTGTCGGACGTGGGGCACGAGGCAGGGCCGGTGCACCGCTGCGGGGTGGGACCGGGGCTGGGACAGCGGCTGAAGCGGAGACAGGGGGCGCTGGTGCTCATGGAATGTCCCGGTGTGTTCCGGCGCGGCAGCATGATGCGAGCGCCTGTGCCCTGTGGGCGCGGCAGGGTGCGAAAGGCCCTGGCATGCGCCAACCCGCACCGGGATTGCGCCCGAAGCCCTGAGTGTAGTGTATCCTGCGGGAATGTGCAGTCCCTGATTTTTTTGGGCCGGTGTCCGGACAGGCGCAGGGCAAATGCGGCGGAACCGGAACAGCGAGGGAGCCGGAACCGCCGCAATGGTGGAGAGCGTGGAAAATCGGGGGGGCCGGGTGAGGGGGCGGCGGTAGGGGGCTGGGGGGCTGGGGGTAACAGCGGCGCTGCGGCAGGCCGGGCGGGCTCGTTACTGCCCCTGCTTGACGGCCAGCGGAGTGCCCGCCTGCCCGGCGTAGAAGACGATGATCTCGGCGGGCTCGCTGCCGGGGTTGAAGCCAAGGTGCGGGGTGTTCACCACCTCGACGATGGGGTCGCCCGCCGCGAGGCGCAGTTCCTTGCCGTCCTCCGTAACCACCACAAGCTGCCCGCGCGTCAGCACCCCGGCGTTGATCACCGGGTGATGGTGCAGGGGCAGGCGCGCCCCGGCGGGAATGGTGATGCGCAGGATGGTGACCTGTGGCTGGCCCTGCGGATAGGCGGGCAGCATGGCGCCGTCCCAACTGCGCTCCGACTGGACCAACTGGACGGAACTGACGGCCTGGCTGGCGGTCTGCGGTGAGGCTTGTGAGGATGCCTGGGGGGTGGGGGGGGGAGCATCTGGCGCGTTCGCGTGCCGGGTCGCGCATCCACCAGACAGGAGCAGGGCGGACAGGAGCAGGGCATACAGGAACGGGGCGAGCATGTGCGGAGTGCCCGACAGCCGGGAAGCAGGGGCGACAGGGCAAGGGATGAAGGCGCGGGCGGTGGGCATGCTGCTTCCCAGGGTGTGTTCAGGTGTGGGGCAAGGGTGGGGAACCGGCGGTTTGCGCCTGCCCCGCCAAGGCCGGAGCGGGAAGGGGTGCCAGCTCTGCCCGGCTGCGTCAGGGGCAGCCGGACGAAACGCCACGCAGGGGCCAGTCGGGCGACGGGCAGGCGACACTCAGGGGGCAGTCGCGCCCGCCTTCAGGTGCTTCTGCCGCTTGCGGTCGTACATCAGCGTGTCGCACCGCTTCAGCAGGGCGTCAACGCATTCGCCGTCGCGCGAGCAGGCCAGCCCGTAGCTGAAGGCCACCCGGTACGGCCTGCCGGAGGCCGCATCCTGATCTGCCAGGGTGCTTTCAAGGGTGCAGAGCCGTTCGTAGAACGCGGCGGGTTCGTTGTCGAACTGGACCACGGCGAATTCGTCGCCGCCAAAACGCATCACGCTGAACCCCTCTCCAAAGGTATCCCGCAGCCCTTCCGCAAGCGTCAGCAACGCCTGGTCCCCGGCCGCGTGCCCGTACCTGTCGTTGATGGCCTTCAGGCCGTCCATGTCCAGCAGGGCCACGCACATTTTCAGTTCGCGCATGCGGCGGGCCTTTGCGATGGCGTTGCGGTATGCCGTCCTGTTGGCCAGCTTGGTCAGTTCATCGCGCTCGGACGAATTGATGAACACGGACACCAGCAGGATGATGCACGAGATGGCCCAGCTGCTCCATATTGTAAGAAACGTGAAATAGGTAAGCTGGATGATCGCGGTGGCGGCGGGCAGGGCCAGGGCCAGGGCGAACAGGGCCATTTCTTCCCGCTTCAGCCGGTTGCGCTGGCGAATCAGCAACCCCGCCGCCAGTGCCTGATAACCGTAGAACATGGCGGGGGATACGGCGAACCACGGCCCGCGCGAGTAGGTGTTGTCCGGGGCGATGGAGAACAGCAGTCCCGCGTGGTAGCTGAGCAGGGCCAGTGCCGCGTTGCATGCCAGGGGAAGCGCCCAGAACAGGACGGACGATGCGGCAAGGCGCGTGCCGGTCCAATGGTGCAGGAAGGTCCACGTCAGGAAGGCGGGCACGGGCACCAGCAGAAAGCCGATGCTGTTGACCAGCTTGCCGAAGGGCACAAGCTGCGCGTTGTCGCGGATCGCGCCGTTGAAATTGGTATCCAGCGCCACACTGCATGCTTCAAGTACCAGCAGTGTGAAGACGCACACCATGGCTGCAATAAGATGTCGATGCGCGGGAATGCCCTTGTCCAGCTTGATGCCCGCCACGACAATGGCGGGAAGCAATGCGAGACACATGAGGATGTCGACATGGATCGTGGACAGGTACGTCATGAAGTGTGTGCCTGCTGTGCGTACGGGGCCACATGCGGTTGCAGTTGCACATCGCGGATGCCACACGCGCGGAGTGCTTTTGCGGGGCGGACTCGTGCCCGCCGTAGTGTCGTCTCCGTCACCGTGCCTGAGGCAGTAGAGCGTACCGGAACGGTTCCGTCAAGGGGGCGGGATGACGGGAGATGCGTGGCGGGAGGGGAAGCTGTCCCCTACACCCGCACCTTCTTCTCGTACAGGTCGGGCAGGTCGTTTTCCAGCAGCACGGCGTCGCCGGGGCCGATGTTGGCGGCCAGCCAGGCGCGGGCGGTGGCGAAGTCCGCGCATTCCATCACAAGCTGGTCCGGCCCGGCGGCGGCGCGGAAGGCCTCCACCAGGGTGGGGATGCGGGCCGGGGCCACGGCCAGCAGCACGTCGGCGCAGGCTGCGGCGCGCGCGCCAAGGTCGGCGTGGGCGCTGTCGTGCAGGGTGCCCAGTTCCACCATGCCGGGGGTCACCAGCACGCCGCGCCGCCCGGACTTGCGGTACAGGTCCAGCAGGTCGAGGGCGGAGGCGAAGCCGGAGGGGTTGGAATTGTAGGCATCGTCGATGAGCACGGAACCGTCGGGCTGGGGCTTCACCTCCAGCCGGTGGGTGATCTGCGGCAGGCTGCGCAGGGCGCTGACCACCCGCTGCGGCTCCACGCCCACCCCGCACGCGGCGGCAAAGGCCAGGGCCACGTTGTCCACGTGGTGCATGCCGTGGATGGGCGCGCGCAACTCGTATTCCTGCCCCTGGTACAGCAGGCGGGCATGGATGCCGGAAAGGTCCTGCCCGGCCTCCAGCACGCGCACGGAAGGTTCCGGCGCGCCCGCAACGTCCGGTCCGGCGCCCCCGTCCGTACCCGCGCACAGCAGCACCGCGCCCGCATTGGCAGCGGCAAAGTCGCGCGCATGGTCGTAACCCAGCAGGGCGGCGGGCAGCACCACCCGGCCCCCACGGGCCACGGTGGCGTGCGCCAGTTCGAACTTGGCCCGCACCACGGTGGCCAGATCCTTGAAGCGTTCGTAGTGCGCCGGGCCCACGTTGGTGATGATGGCGAAATCGGGCGGGGCCAGCCTGCACAGCCGTTCGATGGAGCCGATGCCGTAGGCGCCCATTTCCGCGATGAAGAAGCGGTGCGCGTCGGTCAGCTTTTCCCGGATGATCCGCGAAATGCCCATGGGCGTGTTGATGCTGCCCGGCGTCATCAGCGTGGGGTGGTAGCAGCCCAGCACGTGGGCCAGGATGTGCTTCACGCTGGTCTTGCCGTACGAACCGGTGACCGCGATCACCGTGGGCGCAAGGCGCAGCAGCTTTTCGTGCGCCTCGTTCCAGAAGCCCTGCTGGATGCGCGCCTCCAGCGGGGCCAGCGATGCATTGGCCGCCACCAGCGTCAGCGGCAGGGCCTGCACCCCGAGTATCCAGAACGGCAGCAGCGCAGCGGGCGTGGCCGGGCACAGGGCAAGGGCCACGGCGTACACCGCCGTCAGTGTCAGCGCCACGGACAGGATGCGCCTGACCCGCGCGGTGAGCACCAGTTTTTTCTTGGCGGCGTGCAGCGGATTGTCTTCCACGGCGGCCACGGCCAGCAGCACAAGGCCCGCCGCCCATTTGGCGTACGCAGCGGACTCAGGCGCGGCCAGCGCCGCGCCCCAGCAGGCCAGCAGGGGAAGGGTGGCGCGCTTGTCGAAGGCGCGGGCGGCGGCCATCCAGCGGAAAAAGCGCGGGCCGTCGTATTCTTCCTGCTGAAAGATGTGCAGCCAGGTCAGGCTGCGCCGCACGGCGAACGCAAGAAACGCCGCGCCCAGAAACAGAGAGCTAGCCACCGAAGATTTCCTCGCAGAAGGTGTCCAGGGCGTACACGGCCTGATGGCCGCCCGCCGTCAGAATGTCCAGATGCCCGAAGCGCGGCAGCACCTGCAAGTGCGCGTGCGCCAGCAGCCGGGCAAAGTCCTGCCCCATGGAGGGCGGGGTTTCCGTGTCGTTTTCTCCGTACAGCAGGTGCACGGGGCAGGCCACGCGGGCGGCCACGTCGGACAGGTTCTCGTTGACCACGCTGACGAACACGGGGCGCAAGGGGCCAGCGTTGGCGTAGTCCGCGCTGCCGAAGAAGCGGCGCACCCGCTCCGCGCCAAAGCCCAGCCAGTTGAGGTGCTTCAGCGTCTTGAACGCGGCGATGCGGCACCCGCGCGTGAATTTTTCCATGGGGGTTCGGCGGCGGGGCAGCCCGGCGGCGGCCATCAGGAACAGGCCGTCCAGCAGGTCCGGGTGGCGGGCCGCCAGTTGCAGGCCCACCCGGCAGCCGAAGGAATGCCCCACCCATATCCGTTTGCCGCGCGGCAGGGTGCGCAGCCAGGCGGCGGCATGGTCGGCGTAGTCCTGCGTGCCCCAGGTGGCGGGCGGCATGCCGGAGCGACCGAAGCCGGGCATGTCCAGCAGGTAGTTGTCGCGCCCGTGGGTGCAGGTGTTGGCCAGCGGCAGCAGGTTGGCGTGGGTGTGCATCCAGCCGTGCGCCCATATGATCTGCGGGACGATTTGGGGGACGATTTGGGGGGCTGTCTGCGGGGCGGTCTGGGGGACGGTGGGGGGCGCGGCATCCGCAGCGCCGGTGTTCCCCGGCTTTCGGCGGGCGGGCGCGGCGTTCGGCAGGTGCACCACGTGCAGGTGCGGGGCTGCCGGGTCTGCTGCGGCGGCGGGGGGCGTGGCTGTGAACGGGGCGGAATCCATGCTGGCCTCAAGGTGGTGTGTTCGGCGCTGCGGCCATTGCCTGCGTGCGGAAAGTGCCGCGGAAACGGGCGGGGCCAACGGCGTGGCGCGCCCCGTGGTGTACACCGGGGGTGCGCGAAGGGGCAAGGGGCGGCCTGATGCGTGCCGGATGGGGGGCGGGCGTCGGACGGGTGTTGGGCGCGACGGCAAGTCCCTACGTGCGGTGGAGGCGTCAGGCGCGGATAAGCGAAACGCGCGCCGCCCGGTGGGGACGGCGCGCGCTGCATGCGGAGGCGATCATACCCCCGGCAGAGGCTGTTGCCAGAGCGTCAGCTTGTTCGTTGGCAAGGAAAACAAGTCTGCCATGAGGGAGTATACTCTTCTTGTATTCGACCGATATGGCAGGCGAGGTTTGACGTAGCCAACGGGCAAGCTGACGCTCTGGCTACCGGCGGGGGAACAGCCGGGCAGCCTCCGGGGTCGGATCTTCCGGGCAGGCGGTGTGCCGGGCCATGGCCCGCGCCTCGTCGATCATCAGCGAGAGCAGCCGGGTGAAGCGCACCGGGGTTTCCGCCGCTTCCCACAGGAAAAAGGCGAACGAACCGGGGATGGGGTTCACCTCGTTCAGCCACACCTCGTCGCGGGTGGCGTCGTACATGAAGTCCATGCGCGGCGCACCAGTGCCGCCAAAGGCCGCGTAGGTGCGCACGGCAAGGTCGCGGATGCGGCCTTCCAGGCTTTCGGGCAGGTCGGGGTTGATCTCTCGCGTCAGCGAAAGCATGCCCGCACTGCCGGAATCGCCCGCACTCTTGGTGCCGCCCCCCGTCTTGCCGCCGGTCTTGCCGCCCGACGAAAGGTACTTCTGGCGAAAGTCCAGCAGTTCGCTGTCGCGCTTGGGTCGCTCGATGGCCGAGGTGGCGTGCCCCTCGCCGTCGCGCCGCACCGAAATGTTGTATTCCACGCAGCCGTCCAGGTACGGCTCCACGATGGCCACGGTGTCGTTCTTGAACAGGCCGGGTAACACCGCCTCGATGTCCTCGACGGAATCCACCTTGGCCACGCCGATGCTGCTGCCAAGGTGCGCGGGCTTCAGGCAGCCGGGCAGGGTGATGCCCGCCAGCGCGGCCTCGATGTCGGCGCGCGCGGGCAGCAGGCCGCCCACGGGCTTGCGCAGCACCGCGCAGGGCAGCATGGGAATGTCCGTACCGGCCAGGGCCTGCTTGGTGGCGGCCTTGTCCATGAAAATGGCGGACGCCAGCACGCGCATGCCGGTGTAGGGAATGCCCGCAGCCTCGAACAGGCCCTGCATGTCGCCGTCTTCGCCGTAGGGGCCGTGGAAGGCGGGAATGGCCACGTCGAAGGCAATGCGTTTGGGCTTGCCGAACAGTTTGGAGGTCTGCTCCACCAGCATGCCGCCCTTGCCGGGGGCGATTTCCAGCGAGACGGCGGACAGGCCGTCGGCATCGCGGGCGGGGATGTAGGTGGCGCGGTCCAGCAGTTTCTCGCCGGTGCGCCAGGCGCCGCAGCGGTCCACGTAGACGGGCACGGGTTCGTACTGCGCGGCGTCCAGCGCCTGGATGACCTGCAAGCCGGTGACGATGCTGACGTCATGCTCGGGCGAACGCCCGCCGAAGAAGACCGCGACGCGGATTTTGCCGTTGGACATGATGGCTTCCTGTATGGTTTGCGGGCGCGGCACGTGGCCGGGCGGCCCGCCATATGGGTGGTGACGGTGGCGGCGCTGGTGGCGACGGTGTGATGCCGCGCGGTGCGTCCCGTTGCGGCCAGAAACAGCCCATATCGGCCAGTGGGGCAACGGTGCGCGCGGCGGGGCGGCAGCCTGTGGCACCCTTGCCCCATGGCGCCGTGGGTGTCAATCGGCGCGCGTGCGTACGAGCGGGCGCGCACGGGGAGGGGCGCGAAACGCGGTCCGTGTCGCCATGGTTGTAGCGCCGGGGCGTCCCCTGCACAAGAGGAGGGAGGGGACCGGACGGGTGCCAGAGGGCCCGTTGGGTGGTGGCGGCTGGGACCATGTCGAGGGGGTGCCCAATGGACGTGGCTGGCGGGCCAGGGCCGCCGGGCAGCTGCCCCCTCAGCGCTTGGCGCGGGTGCGCGTGGCAATGCCCGCTAGCGCCAGGTGCCGGTACACGCTGGCGATGCTCAGGCCGGAAAGCTGGCTGGCCCGCACCACGTCGCCCTCGCACACGTCCATGAGGTGCTGGAAGTAGGCGCGGTCGCGGACGGCCTTGTAGTCGTGGTAGGGCATGCCGTTCCAGGTGGCGGCATCCTGCCGGGGGGCGCGGGGCACGGGCGAGGCTGCACGGGGCTGGGCCTGCCCGTCGCGCCCGTCGCGCACCTCCCGCCCGTCACGCACCTCCCGCCCGGCGCGCAGGTCCCGCCCGGCGGGCCGCCGTGTACCGCGCGGCTGCGCGGGCATGTCCTGTGGGAATGCGGGCGGGAATGCGGGCGGGAATGCGGACGGGAAAGGGTGAGGTGCCTCTGGCTGCTGCTGCCCCGCCACGGAAAGGCCCCCCGCCGCAAAGATATCCTCCGTTTCGGCCAAGCCCGCCATGCCCGGCGTACCCGGTGCACTCCGTCCCTCGCTTTCGGACTGCCGGTGGTGTTCCCGGGCGATCGGTGGTGCGGGGAAGGCAGCATGCTCGTGGGTCACGTCTTGCGGCGTGTGCGGACCGTACGGCAGGGAGGGAGTATCGTCATACCCAGGGAGCAGGTTCGCGCTGGCCGGGACGGTCCCGTCTCTCCCCGCATCGCCCGTGCTCGCGCGGGGCGTCCACACCCGCGCGCCGGGAATGACATCGTCGGACCAGCGGTCGTCATGGGCGGGCACGCCCTCGAAGGCTTGCATGGCGTCGCCGCCCGGCCATTCCGCCCTCGCGCTTTCGCCCGTCCGGCTTCCGGTGCCGCCTCCCGTCCCGCCATCCAGCACGGCCATGCGCAACTGGCCCGGCAGGTGCTTGGGGTGGATCACCGGGTCGGCTCCGGCCTCGATCACCGCCGCCTCCATCACGTTGCCCAGTTCGCGTACGTTGCCCGGCCAGTGGTGCCCCGTCAGGGCGCGCACCAGCGCGGGTGACAGCGTCTTGGGCGCAAGGCCGTAGCGGCGGCAGGCCTGCCCAGCCAGATGCGCGGCCAGCAGGACCACGTCGTCCCCGCGTTCGCGCAAGGGGGGCAGGCGCACTTCCACCGTGCGCAGGCGAAACAGCAGGTCGGGGCGGAAGCGCCCGTCGCGGGTCATGGCCTCCAGGTCGCGGTTGGTGGCCGCCACCAGCCGGAAGTCGCTGGACTGTTCACGTCCGGCACCCACCGGGCGAAAGCGGTGTTCTTGCAACACCCGCAAAAAGGATTTCTGGAGCGCGGGCGGCAGTTCGCCCACCTCGTCGAGGAACAGCGTGCCGCCGTGGGCCTCGGCCACCAGCCCCCGCCGGTCGGCGTGCGCGCCGGTAAAGGCCCCCTTCACGTGGCCGTACAGCACACTTTCCACCAGCGTTTCCGTAAGGTTGGAACAATCCACCACCACGAAGGGGCCGTCCGCGCGCCTGCTGTTGGCGTGGATGGCCTTGGCCGCCAGTTCCTTGCCCACGCCCGTTTCGCCCAGCACCAGCACCCCGGCGTCGGTGTGCGCCGCGCGTTCCAGCATCTGGCGCGCCCTGCGCATGGCCGGTCCGTCGCCCACGATGCCGCACGGGTCGAAGGGGCGGGTTGCGGCGGGCGCGGCCCGTTCGCGCCGGTATTCCAGCGCGGCGGTCAGCGATTCGCGGATCAGCCGGGGCGAGGCGGGCTTGGTGATGTAGTCCCACGCGCCGCGCGCCAGGGTGCCCTGCGCTCCGTAGTTGTTGCCAAGGCCGGTGATGACCACGATTTCAGGCCGCCCGGCGCTGGCGGCCAGCGTGTCGATGGCGTGCTGGCCGTCCCCGTCGGGCAGGTTCAGGTCCAGGTAGACCACGTCCACGCCGCTTTCGGCCAGTTCCAACCCTTCCGCCAGGCTGCCCGCCAGCAGCACCTGGTGCCCCATGTCGGCGATGCAGCGCGACAGGCTGTTGCGCACGAGCATGTCATCGTCGATGACCAGTACGCGTCCCATGCCTACCCCCGCGCCGCGCCGCACAGGCGGCGGATGTTCTCGATGAGCGTGCCCGGCGTCATGGGCTTCATCAGAAAGCCCGCGATGCCCGCGGCCTGCGCCTCTGCCTCCAGTTCCGGGGCCACGTGCCCGGTGCAGATGACGATGCGCGCTGCCCGGTCGTGTTGCAGGATGCGCCGGGCCATGGCGATGCCGGTCATGCCGGGCATGGACTGGTCGGCCACCACCAGGTTGTAGCCGGGGCCGCCGTCGCGGTAGGCGTGCAGGCCCGCCTCGCCGCTGTCGGCGGTGGCCACCTGGAACCCGGCATCGCGCAGCACGCGCTGCATGGCCTGCGAGGCGCCCTTGTCGTCGTCCACCAGCAGCAGGCGGCGGGGGGCGTTGCGCCCCGTCCCGTCCGTTTCGTCGTCCATGCCGCCGTCCATGCCGCCCGCCGCGCTTCCGGTGGGGGGCACCCCAAGCCCGCCATCAGCCGCGCCGCGCGTGCCGCCATCCCTCAGGCCATCCGCCATGCCATATGGGGCATCCTGGCTCACCCCCATGGTCACCGCCCGGCGCGAAGGCGTGGTGCCCGGCTGGTACAGCGGCAGGTACACCGTGAAGGTGGTGCCCACCTGCACCATGCTGTCCACGAAGATGTGCCCGCCGCTGCTGGTGACGATGGCATGCACCACGGCCAGGCCCATGCCCGTGCCGCCGGTGTTGCGCTTGGTGGTGTGGAACGGTTCGAATATCTGTTCCAGCCGCTCGCGCTCGATGCCGTGGCCGGTGTCGGTCACGCGCAGCACCACGTACTCGCCCGGCTGCACGCCGGGGTGCGTGTTGTGGCGCAATGGCTGGATGAGCGCGTGGCTGAGGGTGACGGTAAGGGTGCCGCCCGCGGGCATGGCCTGCACCCCGTTGCGGCACAGGTTGAGCAGAAGCTGCTGGATTTGGGACGGGTTGGCCTGGATGCAGTCCTTGTCCGTGGCGTAGCCCACGCGCAGTTCCACGTTGCGCGGCAGGGATGCCTGCAACAGTTCCAGGTTCTCCTGCGCCAGCGGGACCAGCCGGAGCGGCGCGCGGTTCAGGTTCTGCTGGCGGCTGTAGTCCAGCACCTGCTCCACCAGGTCGGCGGCGCGATAGGCGGCGCGCAGGGCCTCGCCCAACGGTTCGGACAGGCCGGATTCGCCGGTCTTTCCCAGGGCGTGGTCGATGTTGAAGATGATGGGCACCAGATTGTTGTTCAGGTCGTGGGCAATGCCCCCGGCCAGCACGCCGATGGCGCGCATCTTCTGGGCCTGGAACAGTTCGCGCTCCACCCGTTTCAACTCGGTGACGTCGATGCCCAGTTCCATCACCAGCGGCGCGCCGTTTTCGTCCTCGAACGGGTAGTCGTAGATGTGGAAGGTGCGGCCCTTGCCGTCGGTGAACTGCCAGTCCTCCGGCTCTCCGGTTTCGAACACCCGGAAGGTGGGGCAGGTGGGGCAGGGCGAGGTACGGTTGCAGAACACCTCGTAGCACAGGCGGCCTTCCGCCTCGCCGTAGAACGAGGTGGTCTTGCGGTTGGCGTAGGCCACCCGGTAGTCGGGCCGCTGCATGTACACGAACACCGGCAGTTGATCGATGACCCGAAAGAACAGCTCGCGCCCGCGCTGCTTCAGGTATTCCGCCTGACGCCGCACGATGCGTTCGGCCCTCAGCGCCTCCTTCAGCCGTTCCGGGGCGGGGGTGTCGTGCACCTCGACGATCATGGCTCCTGTCGGCATGACGCCATCCGACATGACGCCGCTGGGCTTGCCCGCATCCTGTCCGGCTCCGTCCGGGGCGCAACACGTCCCGACCAGTCCTGCTGCCTGACATGCGGCTTGGCAGGCTGCCGCTCCTGCGGACGATCCGGCCGACGTTCCGGCGGGCACTATCCGGCACCAGCGGCGGCCAGGCTCCTCGTCGTCCGCTTCCTGCCACGAGAAGTGCTGTTCGTGTCCTTCCTGTCGGGCCAGGGCCAGCCCGCCCGCCAGGGCGGTGGCGAAGGAAGCGGGCAGGGGCAGGTTGCGCAGGCGTGCGTCGTCCGCATCGTCGCATCCGCCGCGCGAACCTGATGGAAAGGTCAGCAGCGTTTCGCGGAATGCCCGGTTGGCGTAGGTCAGGCGGTTGTGCGCATCGAACACGGCCAGCGCGCCGGGGGCATTTTCGGCGTAGCGCAGAAAGGCGGAAGAGGGCGGGGGCACGGGGGCGGAATAAGGCTGGGCGGTCATGGCGCAACGCTCCGGCCCGCTACGGCAACTGGCGGGCGCAGGTGGGGTGAGTGAAAGGTTACATTTTTCAGAATTCACCCCTTTCGCAAGATGTAGTCCAACTCATGCGACTTGGCAATGATCGATGTGCTTGTGCTAATACACTGAAAATATAGAAATATAGCTGAGTATGGCGCGCGAATTTGCATTCTCGTTTCCGATAGAACAATTATTGAAAATGAGAAATGAAGATTGGAGTGGATGGCGTGTATGGGGGCTCGTTATGGAGAGTTATCTATTATATACTGAAAAATAAGGAGAAAATGTGGATTGGCCGATCTGGCACGGGAATTGATAGGTGCTCGCCAAATGACATTGCTGGCAAGGGAAAAGTCCATACGCCCGGCCACGAGTCCGAATACTCCAGCGAGGGAAGCCCTATGAGCGCGTTTCCGGCCAAGTCCCACATCATCGATACCATCAAGAAGACCATCAGGGATCACGACATCCACTTCGTGCGGTTCGAACAGGCCGATCTGCACGGCGTCTCGCGCAGCAAGACGGTGCCCGTGGGCAGCTTCATGGACTACATCGACAACGGCCTGAACTTTTACGGCGGTCTGCTGGGGCTGGACATTCAGTCCATGGTGCCCACCGGCACCGGCTACGCGGAAGAAGTGGCCTACGCCGACCACTGCACCGTGCCCGACCTGTCCACCTTCAAGGTGCTGCCATGGGTGCCCAACACCGCCAACATCACCGTGGACCCCTACTGGTACGACGGCTCCCCGGCCATGGCGTCACCCCGGTTGCTGCTGAAGAAGATCATCGATGACTTCGACGCCATGGGCTACATCTGCCGCCTTGGCTACGAATTCGAATTCTACGTGCTGGACAAGGAAACGCGAAAGCCCGCCTACACCGGCCAGCCCATCTTCGTTACCCTGAAGAACAACTTCGACATCGACTTTACCTACGACCTGATGCGCAAGATGGATCAGGCCGGGGTGCGCATCATCACCCAGAATTCCGAACACGGCCCCGGCCAGCAGGAACTGAACCTGTACTACAAGGACGGCCTGGCCGCCGCCGACACCGCCTTTCTCTACAAGACGGGCACCAAGGAAATCGCGTTGCAGCACGGCTACATCGCCTCGTGGATGACCAAGCCGTTCATCGAATCCAGCGCCTCCGGCTCGCACTTCCACGTCAGTCTCATCGACAAGAAAACCGGCAAGAACGTCTTCAACGATCCCGACGGGCAGTACGGCCTGACGGAACTTGCCCGCAACTTTCTGGCCGGGGTGCTGAAGCACGCCCGCGCCAACACGCTGTTCACCGCGCCCACCATCAACTGCTACAAGCGCTACCGCGTGAATTCCTTTGCCCCGCACAGCGCCACCTGGGGCATGGAAAACCGCACCATCGGCGTGCGCCTTAAGGGCTGCCGGGGCGAAAGCACCCATTTCGAAAACCGTCTGGCCTGCGGCGGCGCCAACCCCTACCTGCTGGCGCTGAGCACCCTGGCCGCCGGGCTGGAGGGCATCCGCTCCAAGCCCGCACTGCCCGACCCCATCAACGGCATTGCCTACGAAATGGACGACGTGCCGCGCCTGCCCTTCAGCCTGGACGAAGCCATCGCGGCCTTCGAGCAGGACACCGACCTGCACGCGGTGCTGCACCCCGAATTCGTCAAGCTGGTCATTGCGGTGAAGAAGTTCGAGGCAAACATGGCCCGCGAGAAGTTCGCCGATTACGGCACCACCGAATTCAACAACCGGGTGGACCCGTGGGAGTGGGACTATTTCATGGAACTCCTTTAGGGGCAGTCTCCAAATTGTCCTTTCGCCCGTTGGCGTCCGACCCGAAGGGCGCGGAGCGTGCCCGTTAAGCGAGCTTGCGAGGTTTACGGGCATCGTGCGCAACGCGGTCAAACTTCGCCTGCTCCCGACGCCCATCCGCCAAATGACGGAATCTGCCTGCGCGGCGTAGCACGCACCACCCGAAATGCTTCCGCTTCCCTTCCCTGCCGGCGAGGGGGTGACCGACCCCCTCGCCACGGTGCCGGGACAGTACAGGACCATCGCCGGATCATCCCCAGACTATCCGGCCCGGGCCGTTCACCGCACACGGAGACAGCATGACATTCGAAACCACCCCCGCCATCCCTGTCCTGGATCTGTCAGGTACACCCTACGAGATCGGCCACGCCCACGGCAGCGCCCTGCGCGAAACCATCCGCGAGTTCATCGGCTCCATCGCGCGGGTGCACCAGTTGAACAACCCGTGGCTGTGCGCCGGGCATGGGCAGTTGCTGGATTTCTGCATGCGCAACGTGGGCTTTCTGGAAAAGTTCTCGCCCGATCTGGTGCAGGAAATGCGCGGCATCGCCGATGGCGCGGGCGTGGATTTTGCCGAAATCGTCCACCTGAACATGTTTCTGGAACTGGAAGACCTGCGCGCACCCGGCCTTGGCGCGCGCGTCCTTCCCGATGGTCTGTGGGGCTGCACCACCTTCAACGTGCTGCCCGAGGCCAGCGCCGATGGCCGGGCCTGCATCGGCCAGACCTACGACATGGAGCGCTGCTACGAGCGGTTCCTGTGCGTGCTGCGCATCACGCCGTGCCAGGGCCCGGCCATGCTGGTGGTGAGCTTTGCCGGGGTGCTGGGCCTCAACGGGCTGAACGGGGCCGGAGTTGGGGCCGTCATCAACAAGGTGGCCGCCACCGACGCCCGCCCCGGCGTCATCTATCCGTTCATCATGCGCAAGGCCCTGGCGGCGGAGCGCATCGGCGACGCCCTGGGCGCGGTGATCTTTTCGCCCCGTGCCACGGGCATCAACTACCAGCTGGCCGGGGCGGGCGTGGCCTTCTGCGCGGAAACGTCGGCGGCCAGCTACGAACTGCTGGAAATCGACGGGGCCATCGCCCACACCAATCATTTCGTCGGTTCCACCATGCGCCGCTACGAGACGCCCAACTGGCTGAGCCACGGCGGTTCCATGGTGCGCAAGCAGGTGGCCGACCGTTTCCTGAAGGCCCATCGCGGGGCGCTGACCCCCGACCTGCTCAAGGAACTGACCCGCGACCACACCAACCACCCCCGGTGCATCTGCGCGCACGGCTTTCCGGGCGAGGCGGACGAGACGGCCTTCCACACCTGCTTCGCCGTGGTCATGGACCCGGACGCCGGGTGGCTGGACCTGTGCGGGGGCAATCCCTGCACGGGTGAGTACCGGCGCATCACCCTCTAGCGGGACAACACGGCGGAACGGGACACACCCATGCGCATCCACACCATCGAACATGTGCCCTTCGAAGGCCCGGCGGCCATAGCCGACTATGCCGAGGCGCACGGGCACACCCTTACCCGCACCCGCATGCATGCGGGCGAACCGTTGCCCGCACCGGGCAAGGTGGACTTGTTGGCGGTGATGGGCGGCCCCATGAGTGTGCACGACGAGGCAGGCCACCCCTGGCTGGCCGTGGAGAAGCGCTACATCGCCGCCGCAGTGGGCGCGGGCGTGCGCGTGCTGGGCGTGTGTCTGGGCGCGCAACTGCTGTCCACGGTGCTGGGCGGCCAGGTGACCGCCAATCCCGATCGCGAGATCGGCTGGCGCCCGGTGGAACTGACCGCGCTTGGCGAGGTTTCCCCGGCGTTCGCGGGGTTTCCCGCGCGGTTCCCCGCCTTTCACTGGCACGGCGAAACCTTTTCCACTCCGCCGGGGGCTGTCCGCGCGGCTTGCAGCACGGCTTGCGCCAATCAGGCCTTTGCCGTGGGCGCGCGGTTGGTGGGGTTGCAATTTCACCTCGAAACCACCCCCGTCAGCATGCACGCGCTCATCGAGAACGCCGAACCCATCGACCTCGTGCCCGCGCCCTACGTGCAGACGCCGGAGCAGATGCGCGAAATCACCGTGCACTTCGGCGTACTGGAAGGGCTGCTGCAACGGTTGCTGCACAACATGCTGAAGGGGCACTGAGCATCGCGCCGCAAGGCGACCGGCATGGCGGGTCGAATGGAGACCACGCCCGCCGGAACACCGGAAGGAAATGGCCCGGCGGTGCCGGGCAGCTCCAGATACAGGGATACGGGCGGAAACAGGCAGCACAGGCACGGCCAGCGGCGGGGCAGCGTTCCCCGCACAGGGCCGCAGGACAACTCAACGCGCAGAGGTGCACCATGAACACCAGGGAACGGAAGATCGACAAGGTGCTCGCCACGTACGATGCGGGCAAGATGAACCGCCGCGGATTCCTCAAGAGCCTTGCGGCACTGGGCGTGACCACCCTTGTGGCCAACGCGGTCAGCATTTCGCCGCTGGGCGCGGTGAAGGCTTTCGCCGCCATCCAGGGCGCGGAGCAGCGTGCCTGGGAACTGGCCAAGGTGGCCGCCGCCAAGGCCACCAAGAAAACCCTCACCCTGCTCATTCCCACCGGCTCCATCGGCAACATGAAGCCCTACGAGGAAAAGTGGAAGAAGGAACTCGGCATCACCCTTGAATTCATCGAGGAACCGGACGAGGTGGTGCACACCAAGGGCATGCAGGAAGCCGTGGCCAAGACGGGCCGCTACGACGTGATGATGCCCACGGCCATGTCCTACCCCGACTGGATCGATTCCGGCGTCATCTACGACCTGACCGACTGGGTGGAAAAGTACGACCCTGAACTGTTCAACAAGGAATGGGGCGTGGTCTTTCCGGCCAGCCACCATGCCCAGTTGTACAATGGCCGCGTGGCGGGCCTGCTGAACGACGGCGACCAGATCACCCTGCTGTGCCGGTCGGATCATCTGACAGACCCGGCCAAGGCCAAGGCCTTCGAGGACAAGTTCGGCTACAAGCTGGGCGTGCCCAAGACCTGGGCCGAATACCTTACCCTGGCCAAGTTCATGCACGACCCGGCCAAGGGCTTCTACGGCAGCCTTGAATACCGTTCGCCCTACTATGTGAAGTGGATGTTCATGCAGCGCCTTGTCTCCAAGGGCCGCCTGTACTTCGACGGCGAAGTGAACCCCACCTTCAACTCCGAAGAAGGCGTGGCCGCGTTGGAAGACATGCTGGCCATGAACGCCTACCTGCACCCCGACGCCTTCAGCTTCACCTGGTCGTCCAACTACAACGCGTTCGGCCGTGGCGAAGGCTTCATGAACATCGTGTGGCCCTCGGGCTTCAAGTATTCCAAGGCCCCCTCCACCGGCCCGGCCACCACCGGCAAGATCGCCGCCACGGTCATGCCCGCCGACAAGCTGAAGGACGGCACCCTGCTGTACGCGGGCATGTTCTGCTGGGGCTACGGCTACGCCGTGTCCAGGTACTCGGCCAACCCGGAACTGGCCTACGCCTATGCCCAGTGGATGACCTCGCCCACCATCTCGTCCGATGCCATTCCGTACCTTGGCGGCTACTCCGACCCGTACCGCGTCAACCACATGCTGTCGCCCACCCAGCGCCTGATCGACACGTATTCGCCCGAATACCTGAAGACGCTGTACGACAACATGGTGAACACCGTGCCCGACTTCTGCGTGCCCGGCGGTTTCGAGTACCAGGACGCCCTGGACAAGCAGGTGCACGCCTGCATGACCGGCGCCAAGAAGCCCAAGGAAGCCCTGGACGACGCGGCCCGCGCCTTCGAGCGCATCACCCGCCGCATTGGCCGCGACAAGGTGAAGAAGTCGTGGCTGGCCCTGACCAAGAACCTCGCCGAGCCCATCAGAAAGGCCAGCGGCGCGGACAAGTGGAGCTAGCCCCGTCCTCGCATTGATCAATCACCGATGGCCGCCCGCCCATGTTTATGCCGGGCGGGCGGCCGCCGGAGAGGTGACTGTCTTGAATCATTCCGCACTGCTGCATACCCCGGCTGAGGCCGGGACGGATTCCGGAACGGGCGTGGCCGCACGGTCGTCCGCTCCTCCGTCCCTACGGGCAGCCGCCTCTGGCGCGTCCGGTCCAACGGGCGCATCCGATACAACGGGCGCATCCGATGTCCCAGGGGCTCTGGCACCCCGCCCAGGCAACGGCACCCCGCGCCCGCGCAACGGTGCACGCGCGGTTGCCCTGGCCCTGACGGTGCCGGGCCAGGTGGTGTCGCTGCTGGTGCTGGTGCTGCCGCTGCTGGTGGCCCTGTACATGAGCTTCACCGACTGGTCGCCCACGCGCGGCTCGTTGTTCGACGCCGAATTCGTGGGTTTCGAGAACTACGGCGAATTGTTGATCTACGATACCCGGTTCACCTACGCCGTGCTGCGCACCCTGTGCATCTCGGTGGTCTGCCTTTCGCTGGAATTCACCTTCGGGCTCGGCCTTGCGGTGCTGTTCATGCGTGAGTTCCGCGGCAAGTCGCTGCTCTTTTCCGCCTTTCTCACCCCCATGATGATCCTGCCCGTGGTGGTGGGCTACATCTTCTGGATGCTCTTTCAGTCCAACGGGCCGGTGAATCAGGTGCTGGAACTGGCCTTTGGTGCCGGGGCCGGGGTGGAGTGGTTCCGCAGCGCGTCCTTTGCCGTGCTGGCGGTGATCATCACCGAGGTGTGGCACTGGACGCCGCTGTTCTTCCTCATCCTGCTCTCTGGCCTCAACTCGGTGCCGGAAAATCCGGTGCGCGCGGCGGTGATCCTTGGCGCATCCCCTCGCCAGGTATTCTGGCGGGTGGTCATGCCCATGCTGAAGCCGGTGATCATCGTGGCCTTCGTCATCCGCTCCATGGAGATCATCAAGCTGTTCGACGAGGTGTTCATGCTGACGCGCGGCGGGCCCGGCTCGTCCACGGAAACCATCAGCCTGTACATCTACAAGCTGGCCTTCAACGACTTTCAGCTGGCCTACGGCGCGGCCGCCGCGTTCATCGTGCTGATCGGTTCGCTGGTGCTGGTGCACCTGCTGCTGGCCCCCGTGCGCGACCAGCTTCTGGAAGGAGGTCGCAAATGATGCCCCGCAAGCTAACCCCGTTGCAGGCACTGGTGATGGGCCTGGCGTTGATCGTGGTGCTGTTTCCGGTGTTCTGGATCGTCATGACGGCCATCAAGCCGCCCACGGACTGGAATGCCTCGCCCGCCATCTGGGTGCCGTCCAAGCCCACGCTGATCAACTTCCAGACCCTGTTCAACCCCGACGCCATCCGCGAATACGGCGTGGGCGGGGTCAGCCAGGCAGCCACGGATTCGGTGATCGGCTCCCTGCTGGCCTCGGTATCGGCCACGGCCATCTCGGTGGTCATCGGGCTGTTTTCGGCCATCGGCATCTCGCGCTACGGCAACGGCGGCAAGTCCACGCCGCTGGTCATTCTTTCGGGGCGCATGTTTCCCCCGGCGGCCATCGCCGTGCCCTTCGTCATCATGTTCTCGACCATCGGGCTCATCGACAGCTACCCCGGCCTCATCGCGATCTACGCGGCGGTGACCCTGCCGTTCTCCACCTGGATGCTGAAGAGCTTCGTCGAGGATCTGCCGCGCGAGATCGAAGAGGCCGCCATGATCGATGGCCGCTCGCGCATGATGGCCCACCTTACCGTGACCATTCCGCTCATCAAGGGCGGGCTGTTCGCCACCACCATGTTCGTGTTCATCCTGAACTGGTCGGAATTCATGTTCGCCCTGGTATTGTCCTACAGCAACGTGAGCACCATCCCCGTCCAACTCGCCAAGTACGTCACGGCCACCGCGGGCACCCTGTACGGCGTGCAGGCCGCCCTGGCCGTGCTGGCCATGGTGCCGCTGGTCATCGTGGGGTACCGCATTCAGTCCCACCTCGCGCGGGGCATGACCTTTGGAGCGATCAAGCAATGACTACCCCCAAGCTGGAACTGGTTTCCCTGTGCAAGGAATACGACGGCGGCGACGTGGTAGCCGTGGACGGCATCGACCTGACCGTGGCCCCCGGCGAAACCATCGCGCTGCTGGGCCCCTCGGGCTGCGGCAAGTCCACCACCCTGAACATGATCGTGGGGCTGGAGGATCCGAGCTCCGGCGACATCCGCATCGACGGGCAATCCGTGGTCGGCGTGCCCGCCGGGCGGCGCAACGTGGGCCTGGTGTTTCAGGACTACGCGGTGTTCACCTCCATGACCGTGCGCGGCAACCTGGCCTTCGGGCTGGAAGTGCGCAAGACGCCCCGGGCCGCAATCGACCGGGCCGTGGCCGAGGTGGCCGAACTGCTGGGCATGTCCGACAGGCTGGACGCCCGCGCCCGCGACCTTGGCGGGTCCGAGTTGCAACGGGTGGCCATCGGGCGCACCCTGGTCACCCGGCCCTCCATCCTGCTGCTGGACGAGCCGCTCTCCAACCTGGAGACGGCGGCCCGCTTGGCCATGCGCCAGGAATTGCGGCGGTTGCAGCACGAGATCGGCCTGACCATCATCTACGTGACCCACGACCAGGTGGAGGCGTTGTCGCTGGCGGACCGCATCGCGGTGATGCACGCCGGGCGCATCTTGCAGGCGGAACGCACCCAGGTGATCTGCGAGCAGCCCGGCCACGTGCTGGTGGCGGGTTTTCTGGGGTCGCCCCCCATGAACCTGGTGCGCGGCAGCCTGCGCGGCACCGGGCATGGCGAGGCCGAGGGGGGCGGGGGCATGTGCTTCCGCGCGCCCGGCTTCGTGCTGCCCATGCCGGAAACGGCGGGGCAGGGCCTGCCCGAGGGCACCTATACCCTGGGTATTCGCGCCGAAACCCTGCGCCTGACGCGGGTGGGTGACGCGGGCGTCACCGGGCGTGTGGCCCTGGTGGAGCCGCGCGGCGCGGACAGCGTGCTGTCCGTGGTGGTGGGCAGCGAGGTGCTGAAGGTGGTGACCCCCGCCACCGAGGCGCCTTGCGAAGGGCAGGAAGTGGGGCTTTGCGTGCCCGCCGAGGCGCTGTGCCTGTTTGACGGCGACACCAACCGCAGAACCGCGTTCTGCCCAAGGGAAAGGGCCTAAGCCATGACCATGACGGCGGCACACATGACGGCGGCACACGCTGCGGCGGATGCGGCCATGGGCGCGGAATGCGCCATGCCCGGCGCGGGGTTGTCCCCGGCGCTGACGGTGGACGGGCTGTGCAAGCGCTTCGGTGCCAATGCTGCCCTTGCCAAAGCTGCCCTTGACGGGGTGGGCTTCAGCGTGCCGCAGGGCGCGCTGACGGTCATCCTTGGCCCTGCGGGCGCGGGCAAGACCACCACCCTGCGCATGGTGGCCGGGCTGGACACGCCCGACGCGGGCACGGTGGCCCTGGCCGGGCGCGATGCCGCCGGGCTGGAGCCGCGCGAGCGCGACATCGCCATGATCTTTGACAACCTGGCCTTGTACCCGGACAAGACCGGGTTCCAGAACATCGCCAATCCGCTGGTCATCCGCAGGATGGCCAAGGACGAGATAGAGACGCGGGTGGCCGAAGTGGCCGCCACGTTGCAGATTACCCACGTGCTGCACCGCCTGCCCAAGACCATGAGCGGCGGCGAGCGCCAGCGCGTGGCCCTGGGCCGTGCGCTGGTGCGTACCCCCGCGTTGTTCCTGCTGGACGAGCCGCTCTCCAGCCTGGACGCCAAGCTGCGCATCGAACTGCGGGCGGAGCTGAAGCGCTTGCAGCGCGAACGGGGCTGCACCTTCCTGATGGCCACCCCCGACTTCAACGAAGCCATGGCCATCGGCGATACCGTGGTGCTGCTGCGGCAGGGCCGGGTGGTGCAGGTAGACGCGCCGCAGCGGCTGTACGACGCCCCGGTGGACCGCGAGGCGGCCCTGTTCGTGGGTTCGCCGCAGATCAACCTGCTGGAGGCGGCGTATGTGCCCGGCGAGGGCGACGGGCACATGGTGGCGGCGGGCACGCGACTGGCCGCACCCGCGCACCTGGCGAAGGCGTTCGGCGGGGGCGCGCAACGCTTCGAACTGGGCATCCGGCCCGAAAACCTGCGCGTGACAGAACCGGCGTCCGGTTTGGCGTCCGGTTTGGCATCGGGTTTGGCATCGGGCTCCATTACCGGCGAGCTGACGGACATCGAGGCACTGGGGCTGAAGTCCGTGCTCACGGTGACCAATCCGGCGGCGCGGCTGCGCGTGCTGGTGGACAGCGCGGAGGTCCGGACGTTGCGCCTGGGCCAACAGGTGGGGCTGGAGGCGGTGAACACGCCGCGCATGCTGGCCTTCGACCCGGACGGCGGCCGCAGCCTGCTGCACGGCTGAGGCGTTTCCGCCCACCCGTCAGCCTGTCCGGCCATTCGCCTGTCCGGCCATTCGCCTGTCCGCCCATCCGTTTGTCCGCCTATTCCAGAGACGCGCATGATCAACATCTTCGTGACCTACCGGTGCAACCTGGCCTGTTCCTACTGTTTCGCGCGCGAGTTGCACGGCGAATTCCCGCAGGACATGGCGGACGACCGCTTCGGCATCCTGCTGGACTGGCTGGTACGGGCCGGGGTGCCGGTGGCGGCGTTCATCGGGGGCGAGCCCACCCTGCACCCGCGCCTGGCAGACATGGTGGAACGCACCACCGATGCGGGCGTGGCCGCCGTGCTGTTCACCAACGGCCTGTTCCCGCGCGAACTGGCTGGCCAGTTGGCGGGGCGGGTGTCCAACTTCGTCATCAACTACAACGCGCCGGAGGTGTATACCCCGGCGCAGTGGACCCTGCTGCACGAAAACCTGGACCGGCTGCACGACCTTTCGGCGCGGATCACCTTTTCGAAAAACTTCGCCCCCGGCCACGCCGACTACGGCTACCTGCTGCAAGGCATCGACCGCTACGGCGTGACCTCGGTGCGTTACGACATCTCGCGGCCCAGCGGCAGGGGCGGCAACGACCACTGCACCTTCGACGATACCGGCGCCATGATGGCCCACGTGGTGGGCTTCGTGAAGGCGTGCGAGCGGCGGGGGGTGCGCACGGGGCTTGATTGCAGCGTCCGGCTGTGCGACCTCAGGGATGACGACAGGCGGTATCTGGAACGCGTTTCCACCAAGTTCACCGGGGTGTGCCACCCGTCCATCGACGTGCACCCGGACCTGTCGGCCTCATACTGCCTGCCCCTGAGCGGGCTGCGGGTGCCCGACGTGACGCGCTTTGCCGATCAGGATGCGTTGCGCTGGCACTTCGCGCAGGCGGTGCGGCCCCTGCGGCAGGAGAACGTTTCCGCAGCGTGCCTGGATTGCAAGGACTTCATGCGTCGCTGCCAGGGGGGGTGCCTTGCCCTGCGGCAGGGCGCGGCCCGCGCGATGCAAGATGTGTCAGCGGATGTCTCTGCGGGTGCACCCGCGTCGGCAGACGACATGACGAACGGGCGGGACGCTACGTCCCGTGCCACGCAATGCCCCCCGGAATGCCCTCCGGACTGTTCATGAGCGCGAAAGACATGGGGGACACCGACGTGGCCGAACAACGCATCATCACCAGTTGCACACGCGACTGCCCCAACAGCTGCGGCCTTGTGGCCACCGTGCGCGATGGCCGCCTGGTGAAGCTGGCGGGCGACCCGGACCACCCCCTGACGCGCGGCAAGGCCTGCGTCAAGGCGCAGCGCTACGTGAAGCGGGTGTACAGCCCGGAGCGCATCACGCATCCGCTGCTGCGCGACCACCGCACCCAGCCGTGGCGCCGCGCCACCTGGGACGAGGCGCTGGACCGCATCGCCGCGCGCATGGCCGCCATCCGCGACGAATCCGGCACGGAAGCCATCCTGTACTACCAGGGCTATGGCGAACGCACCGCGCTGAAACTGCTGAACCGCTATTTCTTCAACCTGTTCGGCGGGGTGACCACCCTGCGCGGCTCGTTGTGCGGCGGGGCGGGGCAGGGTTCGCAGAACCTCGACTTTGGCGAGCGCGTCTCGCACGACCCGCTGGACCACTGCAACAGCAACTCGCTCATCCTGTGGGGCCGCAACCCGGCGTCCACCCAGATCAGCCTGGTGCCCATCCTGCGCGAGATTCGCAAGCGGGGGGCCACGGTGGTGCTGGTGGACCCGGCCCGCAACCGTTCGGCCCCGCTGGCGGACCGGCACATCGCGCCGCGTGCGGGCACGGACGCCTTTCTGGCCATGGCCGTGACCAGGCTCATCCTGCGCGCCGGGGGCGAGGACCGCGCATTCATGCAGCGCCACGCCGAGGGCGCGGCGGAATACCTGCGCATCCTTGACCGGTACACGGTGGACGACCTGTGCGCCCGCTGCGGCGTACCCGTGGCTGACGCGGAATTTCTGGCGGACATGATGCTGCGCCAGCGGCCCACGTCCATCCTGCTGGGCTGGGGCATGCACCGGCACGAGGCGGCGCACCTGTCCATCCGCGCCGTGGACGCGCTGGGGGCCATCAGCGGCAACATCGGCGTGCCGGGCGGCGGCGTGAGCCAGGGCTTCGAGGAATACGGCCCCTACGACCAGCAGTACTGGGGCGACGGGCTGAACCCGCCCCGGCGTACCCTGCTGCTGCCGGAAATTGGCCGCGAGATACTGGCCGCGCGCGATCCGGAAATCCGCATGATCATGGTCACGGCGGGCAACCCGGCCTGCATGGCGGCGGATGCCGGGGCCGTTGCCCGCGCCTTCCGCAAGGCGGAGTTCGTGGTCTATTCCGGCCACTTCATGGATGACACGGCGGATCTGGCCCACGTCTTCCTGCCTGCCACCACATTCCTGGAAGAAGATGACGCCATGGCCAGCTACGGCCACAACTACGTGGGGCCGGTGAACAAGGCCATCGAGCCGGTGGGCGAGTGTCGTTCGGAATTCATGATGTTCCACGGTCTTGCGGCGCGCTTTCCCTTTGCCGGGCGCTTCCGGCGCGGCGTGGACGAGTGGCTGCGCGACCTGTGCACGCCCATGTGGGAACAGGGCTGCACCCTGGAGCGGCTGCGCGCCGGGGCCTACCGGCTGGACGCGCCCATGGTGCCCTACGCGGACAAGACCTTTCCCACGCCGTCCGGCAAGTTCCGGTTCATGACCGAGTTCGATCCCGCAGGGCTGGGCGCGGTGGAACCGGACTATCCCTACCGCCTGCTGACCATCGCCCCGCACGGGTACATCTGCTCGGAGCGCACCATGGCCGAGCACGACGCCCTGACCGAGGTGGTGCTGGCCACGCAAGAAGCCGCCCGACTGGGCTTGGCCGACGGTGCGGTGGTGCGGGTGGAAAGCAGCGTGGGCGCGGTGAAGGCCATCCTGCGCACCGAGGACGGCCAGCGGGCGGACATCCTGGTGGCCGAGCGAGGCGGCTGGAACAAGGCCGGGCACGGGCTGAACCTGCTCACCCGCGCCCTGTCCAGCCAGGTGGGGCGCGGCACGCCGTACTACGAAACCTGCGTGCGGGTAACCCCGTGGCCCGACGACGGCGTCACGGGCTTGCGCGTGCTGGTGGTGCAGCACAGCAACGATGCCCCCGGCGGCAACTTCTGCAAGGAACTGGAACGCTGCGGCGCTGCGTTGACCACCCTGCGGCCCGGGCACGGAGATGCGCTGCCATCCCTCGACGAGGCCCTGACCGGGTACGACGCGCTGGTGGCTCTGGGCGGGCAGCAACACTGCTGGGACGATGCAGGCTCGCCCCATTTTCCGCACCTGATGGACCTGCTGCGCGCCTTCGACGCGGCGGGCAGGCCGGTGGCGGGCATTTGCCTGGGGGCGCAATTGTTGGCGCGGGCACATGGCGGCAGGCCGTGGACCATGGACGCGCTGGAGTTCGGCTTCGTGTCCTGCATCCCCACCGACGCGGGCCTGGCCGATCCGGTACTGTCTGGCGCGTTGCCCCTGCCGCGCCTGATGTCCTTCCACGAAGACACCTTCGACCTGCCGCCAGGCGCCACCCTGCTGGTGCAGGGCACCCAGTGCCGCAACCAGTGCTTCCGCGTGGGCAACGCCTCGTACGGGTTCCAGTTTCACCTGGAGGTTGATGCCGCCATCGTGCAGGACTGGGTGGACATATTCCGCAAGGGGCGCATGAGCGAATACGCAACCTACCGCGAGACATTCGACGACGTGTATTTCGACGACCTGGCCCGCGACATGCCCCTGCTGGTGGAAGCCTCCGGGGCGTTCTGCCGCAAGGTGGCGGCGGCGTGGCTGAGACTTGCCCGGCGGCAGGGGGGCTGAACCCTCCGCGTACCCCTCCCGCGTGTCCCCGGCCCGCGTCCAGACGTCCTGTGCCCCCTGACATCCCGCCCCCCGGACGTACTGTCCGCGCATGGTATTCATGCCGTGCGTACGCACGGCGAAACCCCGGCCCCGCGCCGGGGTTTTTCGTGTGTCGGCGGCATGCGGCAACGGCTATCCGGCGGTCTGGCCCCTGCCCGGCGGCAATAATGGACATGCCGACCTCTTTGTTTCATGGTGCAAACTGGCGCAGGCCCGGATGCGATTTCGGCATTCGGTCGTTGTCACGCCACGGGGGTGCCATGGCTAGCCGTTCCTGTTTCATCCTGCCGTTGTCGGCGCTGCTGACCGTGCTTGCATGGGGCACGGCGTTTCCGCAGGCCGCCCCGGCGCGCACCACGTTGACGCGGGTGTGCGTGGTGCAGAGTTATCACTCCGAATACGTCTGGTGCCAGAACATCAACGAGGGCATCCGTGCCGCGCTGCGGGGCGCGGGAGCCGTCATTGACGTGTTCTACCTGGATGCCAAGCGTTCCCCCTCGCCGGACAGCCTGCGCGCCGCCGCACGGGGCATTGCCGCCCGCATTGCGGAACTGGAACCGCAGGTGGTGATAACCGTGGACGATGCGGCGCAATTGTACCTGGCCGTACCGTACCTGATGGGCAAGGGCGGTGCCGGAGGCGGGCCGCAGGTGGTGTTCTGCGGGGTCAATGCCCCGCTCGGGAACTACGGCTACCCCGCGCCCGACGTTACCGGCGTGCGCGAACGCTGGCACTTCCGCGAAGGGTTCGACCTGTTGCGAAAGATCGCACCCCGCATCAGGAACGTGGCGGTGCTGCTGGATGACTCGGAATCCGCCGGATTCGTGCTGGCGGACATGCGCGACGACCTTGCCCGCAACGGCCCCTTTGCCCTGCCACTGTCCGACGTGGCCATGCTGCACACCTTTCAGGACTGGAAGCGCGCGGTGCTTTCCGCGCAGGACCATGCCGACGCCCTGGCGCTGGGCCTGTACCATTCGCTGGTGGACGCCGCCACCGGCAAGGTGGTGCCCGTCGAATCCGTGCGCGACTGGAATCTTTCCGTACTGCGCAAGCCCACGCTGGGCTTCAGCGATGCCACGCGCGACCATGGCCACCTGTGCGGCATTCTGGAATCGGCCCACGAACAGGGGCTGCTGGCGGGGCGCATGGCGCGTCACCTGGTACTGCGCGGGGGATCGGCGGGCGACCTGCCCGTGGCCGTCAACCAACAAGGCTTGGTATTCGTCAACCTGAAGACGGCGGAACGTCTGGGGCTGGTCATTCCCTACGAGATCATCAAGGCGGCGGAGTTGGTCATCCAATGAGTTTTCCCGATACGCCAGCCCCTCCAGAACCACGTGCGCCGGGCAACACCCGGATATGGGCCATGCCCGAAGGGTTCATCGCCACGGCGCTTACGGCGGTGTTCATCGGCGTGCTGGTCATTTCCGGCGTTGCCTATCGCTATACCCGTGGCGCGGCAGAAGAAATGGCCGGTGCGCAGATGGTGCAGGCGCTGGAACTGCTGGACCGCGACGTATCCGGGCGGGTGCGCGACATCGCGCGGCGCACCGTTCTGGTCAGCCAGGAAGAGGTGCTGCCGCTGGCGCTGGAGGATTCGTACCTGGGGCGCTCCGCCCGTGTGTCGGCCCAGCGCAGGCTGGACGCCTTCGTGCAGGCGGGCGGGTTCAGCCATCTGCTGCTGGTGGATCGGGCAGGCGGCGTGGTGCTGTCCACCCTGCCGCCCACCCTGCCACTGGACGAGACCCGGCGAGATGTTTCCGACCGCGAGACGTTCCGGGCGGCCATGCGGGGCGTCCCCGCCCTGGAACTGGTGGAGCGGTCGCGGCTTACCGGCGGGCCGGTGCTGGTCACCGTCGAACCGGTGCGTGGCCCCGATGGCGAGGTGCTGGGCATGGTGGCTGCCATCACCGCCATGGACGTCTTTGCGCGGGATATCCTGGACAGCGTGCACCTGGGCGCGGCGGGCGGTGCGTATATCCTGAGCGGCACGGGGGTACTGCTGGCACAGCCCGCATGGGCCGGACCGGACGATTTTGCGCCCGACGCGGAACTGCTGGAAATGCTTCGCGCGGGCGGCAGCGCGGCGCGGGGCGCCAACCCGGCAGCCCAGGTGATACAGCGGGCGGGCGGACAACAGCTGATCATATTCCGGCGCAATGCGGCCACCAACTGGCTGCTGGTTGTCGAGGCGGATGAAGAGGACATCCTGGCCCCGGCGCGCCGCCTGGCCGCCGCCAGCGGGGGCATATCGCTGGTCACGCTGGCCTGCGTGGCCCTGGCGCTGGGTGCGTTGCAGCGGGCCATGGCCCGGCTGCGCCAATCGGAGGACCGTTTTTCCAGTCTGTTCCGCCTTTCTCCGGACAGCGTGCTGCTGGTGGCGCCGGAGAACGGCATGGTGGAGGACGTCAACGATGCCGCTGCCAGCGCGTTCGGCCTGGCACGCCGGGCCATGGTGGGCCGCACGGTATACGACCTGGGCATCCTGTCCGACGAGGATGCGCGGCAAGCCGTGTGGGCGCAGTTGGAGGGCGAAGGCACCATCCGTAACGTGGAGGTGGCGGGGCGCGCCCCGGACATGGGGGACGGACGGGAGGTGTTCCATTCCCTGTCCGGCCAGGCCATGGATATCGGCGGCAGGCCCCTGTTCATGCTGGTGCTGCGCGACGTGACAGAGCTGAAGAAGATGCAGGAGGTGATGATCCAGACCGAAAAGATGATTTCGGTGGGGGGCATCGCGGCGGGCATCGCCCACGAGATCAACAACCCCCTGGGGGCCATCATGCAGGCCTCGCAGAACATGCAGCAGCGCATGAACACCGTGCTGCCCGCCAACATCGTCGCTGCACAGGAGGCGGGGCTGGACCTTGACGCCCTGCAACGGTACCTGCGGATACGCAAGGTGGACCGGTTCATCGAGGACATTCGGGCGGCGGCCATCCGTGCTTCCGGCATCATCCGGCACATGCTGGACTTCAGCCGCAGCAGCGCCGCGCGCAGCACCGTCAGCGACCTTCGGGGGCTGGTGGCCCGCGCCGTGAACCTGGCCGCCAGCGACTACGACCTGAAGAAGAACTACGATTTCAGAAAGATCAGCATCGATATCCGCATGGCGGACAACCTGCCCCCGGTGCCCTGCGTGGAGACCGAGGTGGAACAGGTGCTGCTGAACCTGCTGCGCAACGCGGCGCAAGCTTTGTCCGGCATGAACCCGCCCCGCGACGATCCGCGCATCGTGCTGCGTGCCTTTGCGCAGGATGGCTGGCTGCGCCTGGAGGTGGAGGACAACGGCCCCGGCATGTCGCCCGAGGTGCAGCGCCGCATCTTCGAGCCGTTCTACACCACCAAGCCGCCGGGAGTGGGCACGGGCCTTGGCCTTTCGGTGTCGTACTTCATCGTCACCAAGGGGCACGAGGGTCGCATGGCCGTGGAGTCGCACCCCGGCGAGGGCAGCGTGTTCCGCGTCGACCTGCCCGTGGGCGGGCCGTCCCGTTCCGTACCTACCCGGCGTGAAGACGGCGGGGCTGTCCCCCCGGATGGTGGTGCCCCGTCCTGAGAGGGCGGGTTTGCTTTACACGTCCAGACATGACGCACAAGGCCCCCGGCACGTCACGCGTGACGCCGGGGGCCTTTCCGCGTGGCCGTGCAGGGTGGCCCGCGGACAGGAGGATGCATCAAGGAGCCGATGCATCACGGATGCTCCGCCCGGCGTTCCGCAGGGCGCGGGATGCAGCCGCGCCGCCGGAACGCCGGACCGCCGGAGCGGGGAAGGGCGGCAGCGGGGCCGACCTTCGGAGCCACGGTGCGCGCCCGGCCGGTGGGGCCGGGCGCGCGGTACATGTCACATCTTGAGTCCCAGGGCCTTGGCCACGCCCGCGCCGTAGGCCGGGTCGGCCTTGGCGCAGTTGCCCACGTGGCGCCGCTTGATTTCTTCGGGTGCGTCGCCCATGGCGCGGGCGGTGTTCTGGAACAGGGCCTCCTGCTGCTGCGGGGTCATCAGGCGGAACAGCCGGCCCGGCTGATCGTAGTAGTCGGCGTCGTCCTCGCGGAAGTTCCAGTGCGCCGCATCGCCCTTGATGGCCAGGGGCGGTTCGGCGAAGTCCGGTTGTTCCTGCCACTCGCCGTAGCTGTTGGGTTCGTAGGCCAGCGTGCTGCCGTGGTTGCCGTCAACCCGCATGGCCCCGTCGCGGTGGTAGCTGTGCATGGGGCAGCGCGCCGCGTTGACCGGGATGAGGTGATGGTTCACGCCCAGCCGGTAGCGCTGTGCGTCGCCGTATGAAAACAGCCGCCCCTGCAACATCTTGTCGGGCGAAAAGCTGATGCCCGGCACCACGTTGGCGGGGTTGAAGGCTGCCTGCTCCACCTCGGCGAAATAGTTTTCGGGGTTGCGGTTCAGTTCCAGCACCCCCACCTCGATGAGCGGGGCGTCCTTGTGAAACCACACCTTGGTCAGGTCGAAGGGGTGGTAGGGGAACTTTTCCACGTCCCGTTCCGCCACCACCTGCACGAACATGGTCCACCTGGGGTATTCGCCGCGTTCGATGCTTTCGTACAGGTCGCGCTGGTGGCTTTCGCGGCAGGTGCCCACAAGGGCCTCGGCCTCGGCGTCGGTCAGGTTCTTGATGCCCTGCTGGGTACGGAAGTGGAACTTCACCCAGTAGCGCTGGTTGTCCGGGCTGATGAAGCTGAAGGTGTGGCTGCCGAAACCGTGCATGTGCCGGTAGCTGGCGGGAATGCCCCGGTCGCTCATGACCACGGTGACCTGGTGCAGCGCCTCCGGCAGGGATGTCCAGAAGTCCCAGTTGTTCTTCGCGCTGCGCATGTTGGTGCGCGGGTCGCGCTTCACGGCGTGGTTCAGGTCGGGGAACTTCAGCGGGTCGCGCAGGAAGAAGACCGGGGTGTTGTTGCCCACCAGATCCCAGTTGCCCTGTTTGGTGTAGAACTTGATGGCGAACCCCCGGATGTCGCGTTCCGCGTCGGCCGCGCCGCGTTCGCCCGCCACGGTGGAAAAGCGCACGAACAGTTCGGTCTTCTTGCCGATTTTCGAGAACAGGGCCGCCTTGGTGTATTTGGAAATGTCGTGGGTGACGGTGAACGTGCCGTACGCGCCGGACCCCTTGGCGTGCATGCGCCGCTCGGGAATCACTTCCCGGTCGAAGTGGGCCAGCTTTTCAAGAAACCACACGTCTTGCAGCAGCATGGGGCCGCGCGGCCCGGCGGTCATGGCGTTCTGGTTGTCGGGTACCGGGGCGCCTGCGTTGGTGGTGAGCTTGTGCTTTGTCATGGGTTCCTCCTGTTGGGGTGGCCTGTGGATCTGATGGTCGGGCAGGTGGCGATAAAAATACCTTTGTAATAATTATTATCCACAAAGAACAAAAACTGTCAATGCAAATGAACAGGCCCGGCGGACCGGGCCTGTGGTTTGCAGAAAAGTCATGAAAACCGGGGTGTAATGACCTGCTTCGGCAGGGGGCGGCTAGCCGGGGAGTTGCCCTGTGGCGTGGTCGGCGTCGCTCTGCGCCACGGTATTGGGCTTTGGGGCCGTAGCGCGGCAGGCAGGGCACAGGCCGAACATGTCGAACCTGTGGCTGGCCACGGCAAAGCCTGTTTCGGCGGCCATGCGCGCCACCAGTTCGTCCAGGCCCTGCAACGAATAGTCGGCAATGGCCCCGCAGCGGGTGCAGATGAGGTGGGGGTGCGGTTCCGGGTGTTTGCCGTCATAGCGGCTGCCCAGTTCGCCAAAGCCCAGTTCCAGCACCTCGCCGTCTTCCTTCAGCATGGCGATGGTCTTGTACACCGTGGCCAGGCTGGTGGTGGGAAAGTCCGGCAGGATGGCCTGGTGCAGTTGCTCCACCGTGGGGTGGCCGTCGTGTTCCACCAGGGTGCGGATGATGGCCACCCGCTGGGGGGTGAGCCGGTGTCCTTTGTCACGCAGGCTGTCCAGCAGGGTGGCGAGGCGGGTGCGGGTATCCATGGAGTGCCGGTGCGTTCCGGAGCCGGGGCGGTTGTGGTGGGGGAAGAATGGTGCCAGGCGTGGCCGACCCCGTCAATCGGGGCCGGTTGCGGGCTGTCAAGACGAATGGGGGTGAATGTCGGCCCACTGGCGGGCCAAAGGCGCGCCAGCCGCAAGAACGGTTGTTTGCGGATAAAAGATATTCCGGGGCGGAAGGACTGTCAACGCGGGGCCTTGCTGGTGTCGTCCCCCGGCACTTCGCTCTTGCTGGGGGTGCCCGGCACCCAACCCAGGGGCGGGGCGGCCTGTGCCTCGGCGCCTGCGCCGCGCGTCTTCAGCACCGAGATCAGCATGGACCCGGCGATGATGGCAAACGTCACCAGCAGGGCCACGCTGGTGGATATGACCTTGGCGTCGAAGGCGGCGTTGACGATCATCTTGCCGCCAATGAATACCAGCACCAGCGACAGGCCGTACTTGAGGTAGCGGAAGCGGTGGATGACCCCCGCCAGCGCAAAGTACAGCGCCCGCAGGCCCAGGATGGCGAACACGTTGGAGGTGTACACGATGAACGGGTCGGTGGACACGGCGAAGATGGCGGGGATGGAGTCCAGCGCAAAGACCAGGTCGGAGAATTCAATGATCACCAGCACCACCAGCAACGGGGTGGCGTGCAGCAGGCCGTTCTTGCGCACCACGAAGTGCCCGCCCTCGTAGCCTTCCGTCAGCCGGAAGTGGCGGCGGAACAGCCGCACCACCCGGTTGCCCGAAAGGTCTGGTTCGCTGTCGGCGGCCAGCAGCATCTTGATGCCGGTGATGACCAGAAACCCGCCGAACACGTAGATGACCCAGTGGAAGGCGTTCAGGATGGCCGCCCCGGCCAGGATCAGCCCGGCGCGCATGGCCAGCGCGCCCAGGATGCCCCAGAACAGCACCCGGTACTGCAACGCGGCAGGCACCGCGAAATGGGTGAACACCAGCACGAACACGAAAATGTTGTCCACGCTGAGGCTTTTTTCGATGAGGTAGCCGGTGATGTATTCCAGCCCCTTCTGCTCGCCCATGAACACGAATACGCCGCCGCCGAAGGCCAGTGCCAGCGCGAAGTAGGCAAGGCTCATCCACAACGCGCCGGACAGGGACATCTCCTTGTCCTTGCGGTGCAGCACGCCAAGGTCGAAGGCAAGCAGGACGAGCACGAAGAGGTTGAAGCCGCCCCAAAGCATGTAGCCGGACATGAACGTTCTCCCTGTCATGTGAAGTGGTCCTGAACCGCACGGGGTCGCCGGGATCGCATGGCGGTGAAGCGGTGCGAAACCGCGCACCGGGCCGCACGGTGGCCGTTGCTGCCGGGCGGGTACGCTTTTCGATGTTTGCAATCTAGCAGGATGGTGGCACGGAAGCAACGCGGCACCCGGAGGGGGGCGTCGGCAGCCTTGCCGCATGGAGTGCCCGCCATTGCATGGGGAAAGGCGTTCGGCAACGAATTGACGTGTGGCCGTCACGCCGTTGCGCAATGTTTTGCACCGTGCGGAAAAGAAACGCATTTTGGCTTGCGTGACGGACCATCCCGGACTATAGCGCATGCAACGGGGACCGCATTGCGCAGTCAGGCGCCCAGTGCGCCGCACCTCGCCACCTTCAACCGTCGCAGAAGGATGTCCGTTCGATGAGGTACTTGTTGCTGGCCATCATCATTCTCACTTCGGCCCTGTTCACGTTCGTCCATGCGCAGAACGAGGTGGCGCGCGGTGCCGCGGCATCCGCCCCCCTTGAAGCAACGCAGGACCGCTGAGCCGATCCGGCGTTTCACGCCGGGCGAGCGCGCCGACCAGCCTCTGGGCTGGTCGGCGCGTTTCGTTTTCTGGGAGGGTGCGCGCCGGTTCCTGAACGTGCAGGAGACGGCAAGGGGCGGTGGCCGCACTCCGCCACGCCGCGCCGGGCGGTACATGACGGGCGGCGTGCTGCCCGCGCCGAACGCAAGATAATTCATGATGTTGTCCAGTGCGGGTGCCGCGTGGTGCGATGCGCGCGAAAGGTGACGCACCGGGGCTTGCATTGGCCGTGCAATGATGTATAGTGAGGCCGGTGCGTCCGAAACCGATCTTTCGTGAAGTACGCCGGATTTGTCCGTAAAAGAACTGCGAGGAATCTCCCATGCGTTTCATTTCCCTTTCCGCACGCACTACCGCATTTACCGGTTCCGACCGGTTCTTTGCCCGTGGTGAACGCGTCACCGGAACGGGAGGGGGCGCATAGCGGCATTCCGCACGCACACGCAACACGCGGCCCCGTCCACCACTCTGGTAGGCGGGGCCTTTTCTTTTCATCCTGCGTTCCTTGCGTCACCTGCGTACCCAATTTTACCCGGTTTTTCCCAACAGTACTCAACAGTACCCAACTGGCCCGGCTGATCGCCGGGCCCAATGTGCCCCCAGGGGCATCCGGCGCAAGGCCGCCCCCCGCGCACTGTGCGGGCCGGGCCGCGCCGCGCCGAAGGAGGATCGACATGCGTGAAGAAACCATTGCCGTGGTACGGCGCAGACTGAAGCAGGAAATCCGAGACCTGCGCGAGGCCCTGGACCGCTGGCGCGGCGTGCAGGGCGTGGAGGACGCGGGCGACCCCGAACGGCTGCCCGACGTGGACGGCATGACCTATCGTTCGTGGAAGCAACGTACCGAGGCCCGCTTGCAGGTGCTGCGTGCCACGCTGGAACGGCTGGACGACGAGGATTTCGGCTACTGCGACGATTGCGGCAACGAGATTCCCGCCGCGCGGCTGCTGGCCGTGCCCACCACCACCCGCTGCGTGCACTGCATGTCCGAGCGCGAAGAGCGCGGGGTGCAGGCCCGGCCCATGGTGTTCTGACAAGGGGGCTCCGCATTGCGGAGCCCTTTTGCGTGCCGGTAACGCGGTCTCGCCAGCCGTCCCATCCCCGTCCTTTTCCCCCTCCGTACCGTTGCCTCGCCGCCCCGACCGCTGGTACAGCGAAAACACGCAATCCCCGCGCTTCTTCCTTTTTCCCGTTGCCCGTTCACCGCAGGAGGCCCCATGCTCGACGCGATCATGTTCTTGTCCGGCACCATGGTCATGGTGCTCGAAATGGTGGGGGCGCGCCTGCTGGCCCCGCATCTGGGCACCTCGGTCATCGTCTGGACCAGCCTGATTGGCGTGGTGCTGGCCAGCCTGAGCGCGGGCTACTGGCTGGGGGGCCGTCTGGCCGACCGCACCTTGTCGCGGCGCACCCTGTCACGCATCCTGGCCGGGGCCGCGCTGTCCGTGCTGGCCGTGGCCCTGTCGCATGGCCGGGTGGTGGGCTGGGTGGCCGGGGGGCTTGATTCGCTGTACCTCGCCGCCGTGGTGGCCGCCGTGCTGCTGTTCGCGGTGCCGGGCGTGCTGTGCGGCATGGTATCGCCCTACGTGGTGCGCCTGGCCCTGTCGGACATGGACACCTCCGGCGCGGTGGTGGGGCGGCTGTACGCCGTGTCCACGGCTGGCAGCATTCTGGGCACCTTTCTGGGCGGCATGGTGCTGGTTTCGTGGTTCGGCAGCACGCTGATCCTGCACGGGGTGGCGGCCTGCCTGCTGGGGGCCTCGCTGCTGGCGCACCCCCGCGCGCCGCTGGCCCGGCTGGCCCTGCTGGCCGGGGTGGGCGCGCTGGCCTGGGCCTCGCACGCTTACGCCGCCTTTGCGGAACGCTATTACGGGGTGCGGGTGACCGAAACGCCGTACAACCACATCCGGGTCTACGACGCCACTCTGGCCGGGCGCCCCCTGCGCCTGCTGGCCACCGATCCGGGCCGCTACCAGTCCGCCGCCTACCCGGACGACATGGCCGAACTGGCCCTGCCGTACACCCGCTTCTACGCGCTGGGCCCGGCGCTGGTGCCCGGCGCACGCCGGGTGCTGATGCTAGGCGGCGGCGGGTATTCCGTGCCCAAGTGGCTGCTTTCCGGGCGGGCCGGGCTAAACGCGGATGCGCTGCGGGTGGACGTGGTGGAACTGGACCCCGACATGACCGGGGTTGCCCGCCGTCACTTCGGCCTGGCGGACGACGCGCGGTTGCGCATCTTTCACGAGGACGCGCGGGCCTTCCTGAACCGGCGGGCGCAGGCACGGGCCGGGCAGGGAGACGGGGGTGCCGGTGCCGTCGCCGCCAGCGATGTCGGCGCCACCGTGGGAGGGGGCGAGGCGGACCGCTATGACCTGATCTTCACCGACATATTCAACTCGTACTATTCCGTGCCCTTCCACGTGGGCACGGTGGAGGCGGCCCGGCGCATGCGCGCGCTGCTGGCCGACGACGGGGCCGTGGTCATGAACATCATCTCCGCCGCCGGGGGCGAGGACGGGCGACTGTTCCGGGCCATCCGCGCGGCCTTTGCCGCCTCGTTCGCGGACGTGCGGGTGTATGCCGTGGCCACCGCAGATTCCGTGGACTACGTGCAGAACCTGATGCTGGTGGCCCGGCCCGTGACGGGGCTGCCGGAAACGCCCGCCGCCGCCCTGTCGCCGGACCTGCGCGAGATGCTTACCCGTCGGCTGGAATTGCCCACGGCAGGAGCGGGCGTGGCGCGCGACGACGTGCCCCCGCTGACCGACGAATACGCCCCGGTGGAGCGGTATGCGCTGGGGTTGGTGCGCTGGCGGTAGGGGCTGTCTCTAACTTGTCCTTTCGCCCGTTGGCGGGCCGCCCCGAAGGGTGCCAACCGTGCCCGTTACGCGAGTTTGCGGGCCGGGCCGGAACGGCGCTGAGGGTTCGGGGTGCTTCCCCATCGCCATTCCGGCCTTGCATCGCCCGCGCAATGCGTTATCCTGAAAGCTGGTTGCGTTCAGCCGACGTCACGAAGCCCAAGGAGCCTCACCATGCATCTGCGTACCCGCACCGCCCGCCCCCGCGCCGTGGCCCTTGCCGCCACCCGCGAAGATACCTTTTCCGCTGTCCTGCTGGCCTCCGCCGTGCTGCTTCTGCTGCTGGGCATGCTGGCCCTGGCCGCTCCCGCGCGCGCCGACGACAGCGAGGTGGGTTGCGTGACCACCGAATGGAAGCTGCTGGGCGCCAACCATCAGGTGTGCGTCTTCGCCTTCCAGGATCCGCGCATTCCCGGGGTGTCCTGCTTCATCAGCCAGGCCAAGACCGGCGGCATCAGCGGCAGCCTGGGACTGGCGGAAGATCCCTCCAACTTCTCCGTCTCGTGCAGCCAGACCGGCCCCATCACCATTCCGGACAAGCTGCCCGCCAAGGAAAACGTGTTCAAGGAATCGACCTCGGTGTTCTTCAAGGCCACCCGGGTGACCCGGCTGTGGGACAAGCAGCGCAACACGCTAGTGTACCTTGCGGTAAGCCGCCGGGTCATCGAGGGCTCGCCCTACAATTCCGTGTCCACGGTGCCGGTGCGCCAGTAGACGGGCCGTGGACGGTTTCAGGCCGTCTTTCGGTTTTCCCGTCTTTCCGCCTGACGTAACAGCAAGGCCCGTCGCAATCGCGGCGGGCCTTTGTGCTACCAATGTCTGCCTGTCCCCGCGCAAGAATCAGGGGTTTGCCCACATCGCGGCGGGTGCGCTATGCTGCGGGGCGGGGATGGTCGAAGCACGCCCGATGCCGCGCGCACGGGCACGGAGGTCGCCGGATGCAGGATACGTACGGAATGCGGGCCGCGCACAGGATGGTTCTTGCCGTGGCATGCCTTGCCGTGACGGTGCTTTGGTGGGCCGTGGCGGCGCGGGCGGGCAGCGTCAGTGACTACGCCGGGGACATGGTGTCGCTGGACGCAGCGGGCAAGGTGGAGAACACCAGCCGCCTGTTCTTCTCCGACGGCAAGGTGCGCGTGGAGGTGCCCGCGCAGGAGGGCATGGGGCCCATGGTGCTCATCCTGCGGCCCGACCGCAAGGTGCAGTGGATGATCGACGAGTCGGCCAGGACTTGGTTCGAGCAGCCGCTGGACGAGAAGGCCATCGCCGACATGAGCCGGGGCGGTGGACCTGTCATGCCCATGGGCGAACATGCCGTGAAGGAAGAGCCGCTGGGCATGGAAAAGGTGAACGGCTACGCCACGCAGAAGAAGCGGGTCACCGTCACCTCCAGGATCATGGGGCAGGCCCAGACCACGGTATCCACGGTGTGGACGGCCGACGAGTTCGACGTGCCCCTGCGGGAGCGCGATGAAACCGGTGAAACCGAGGAGTTCCGCAACATCAGGGTGGGGGCGCAGCCCGCCGCACTGTTCGAGGTGCCCACGGGGTACACCCGCAGCAAGGGCATGCCCGGCATGCCCGATATGACGGGAATGCCGGATATGAAGGATATGCCGGATATGCCAAGCATGAAGGACATGAAGGCGCTGGAAGGCATGGGCCTGCCGCCCGGCCTGAAACTGCCGGGGCAGTAGCCGCAAGCGGCGGAAGCAAGGCAAGAAAAGGGCCGGGCATGGAAATGCCCGGCCCTTTTGGCGTTTGCGGTTGGCCGTGGTTGCAGGCCCCCGGCGGTGCGTTACGCGGAAACGCCCCGTCGGGATGGCGTGCCCTAGCGGGCTTCCATCACCAGGATGCGCGTGCGCCCGGTGTCGGACTCGCGCACGGTGAGTTCCACGGTGCGGGCGTTGTTCTTCACGGCGTCCACCATCAGTGTGGCCGTCTCCTTGGTGTCGCAGTCGAACACGTCGACGATCTCGCCGCGCATGGGCACGGCATCCACATCGACTTCCACGAGATGGCCCGATTCGGTGTCAAAGCCGTCCCACGCCATGGCGGCGCAGGGCAGGGTCAGGGACAGCAGCGCGGCCAAGGCGAACGGGCGGACGAGCGGGCGGATGGTGTGCTTCATCCGGCCCGTTTAGCAGAGCCGGAACGGTGCGGCAAGTGCGTATTCTACCGGGTGGTTACGGCAGCATCTTGAGGAATTCCCCGTACCCCTCGGCCTGCATGGCCTCTCGCGGGACGAAGCGCATCGCGGCCGAGTTCATGCAATAGCGCAGGCCCGTGGGGGCCGGTCCGTCGGGAAACACGTGCCCCAGGTGCGACCCGGCAAGGCGGCTGCGCACCTCCGTGCGCACCATCCACAGGGTGCGGTCCACGTGCTCGGTCACCGCCTCGGGTGTCACGGGCCGGGTGAAGCTGGGCCAGCCGGTGCCCGAATCGTACTTGTCGGACGAAAGGAACAGCGGTTCGCCCGATACCACGTCCACGTATATGCCCTGTCGCTTCTCGTCCCAGTATTCGTTGTGGAAGGCACGTTCGGTGCCTTCCTTCTGGGTGACCTCGTATTGCTGGGGCGTGAGGCGGTCGCGCAGTTCCTTGTCGGTTGGTTTGGAAAAGCCTTGCCATGGTGCGGATGCGGTCATGGGAATGTCTCCCTTGTCCCCGGATGTGCCATGCGCGGCGTTCGGGGTGTGTGTCGGAAGGGGGGCGGCATCGGATGGTGCCGCGCCGGATGTGGGTGCGCCGGCCGCCGATGGGGACTGCGGCGCCGCCATGCCCGGTTGCCCGGCCAGCAGGGCGAACAGCAGTACGGCCAGCAACAGCCAGAGCAGGTCGGGCAGGCCTTCGCGCGTGCGGATGCGGCGGTGGGCGGGGCGAGATGCGGCGGCGTCTGCCGCATCCTGGCCGGGGCGATGGCGGGGGGTGCGCATCAGGCGGGCGGCAACGCGCGAGAGCAGGCGCGGCTTGGCGCCTGGGGAGCGGCGGGTGGAACGTAGCGTGGCGTATGCAGCGAACATGGATGCCTCCCGGCGGCGTTCTTGCACCGCCTTGCCTTGGCCCCTGTCCGGTTTAATGCGTAGTCTCGTGCGTTGTGCCGGGGCATTTCCGGCGGGGCTGGCCGCTTCTACACAGGTAGAGCCTGTGGGGGCAGTGTCAAGGCGGGCGCGCTGCCGGCGGGCAGAACGGGCGGCGGATCGGGGCGGATCAGGGCGGATCAGGGCGGGCCGGACGGGAAATGCACCGGGATGGTTCACAGAAGCGCGGAACATGGTTACCGTAACATCCCGGACCGGAGACGGACCGCCCGATGCGGAGCCTGTCCGGTGCAAGACCTTGCGCAGGAGCCCCTGCCATTGAACGGAGCCGTCAAGGGCTGTAGGGTACCCTTCAGGGGTGCCGCACGCCTGACGCTGCCTGCCGGGGTCGCGCTCCAACCACGTTCCACTCAGGAGAACGCATGACCTTCGATTTCGATCGCGAGTTGCAACGCCTTGAAGGCAAGCTGAAAGCCCTGCGCAGCAAGGAATACATCCCCGACGCCCTGCTGGAGATCGTGGCGCGCACCGCCGCCATCCAGTTGGAGGCGCGCGCCGCCGCGCAGGCGGACCAGCCCGCTGGATCAGCCTCCGGGCTGTCCCCCGAGTTGATTGCCGGACTGGCCACGCCGGAGGCCCACGCCCAGGGCGCGCCGCTGCTCCCGCGCGATGCATTTACCTACGACAGGGTGCGCACGGCGGCCACCTTCGGTCGCCTGCTGGCCATGATGCGCGCCGCCGGGGGCAGCCTTGGCACCGCCGCAGAAGTGGTGCGCGAGGCCATGGAAAAGGGCGAACTTGCCGTGGAGGACGCCTGCGACGCGGCCCTGCGCGACGACGTGGCCTGGTTCGACGCCTGGGCCTTGCGCCTGAACGACGCCCCCAGCCTGGTGCGCTTTCTGGCCATGGGCAGCGTGGTGCCCTCGGTGGAGGTGCTGGCTCAGGCAGTGGCGGCGGAACACGCCCGCCGTACCGGCGCGGACCAGCCGGGCGCAACCCCGGTGGTCTGGCAGCACGGCCACTGCCCGGTGTGCGGCAGTGCGCCGCTGGTGGGCCGCCTGGTGGGCAAGGAAGGGGCGTTGCACCACACCTGCTCGTTCTGCCGCCACGAATACCGCGCCAAGCGGTTGCAGTGTCCGTTCTGCCTGGAGAACGAATCGAAGAACCTCGAATACTTCACCGCCGATGGCGAGCCCGGCTTTCAGGTGCATGTCTGCACGTCGTGCAAGGGGTACATCAAGGTGGCGGATTTCCGCGAGTTCGACCGCGTGTCCATTCCGGTGCTGGACGACCTGGAGTCGCTGGCGCTGGACATCGTGGCGCGCCAGCAGGGCTACGCGCGGCCCACGGCGTCTGCCTGGGGGTTCTGATGACCGGGGGCGACGCGACGCGACTGCCGGATGGTGCAAACGGGGTCGCCGGGGCCATGCCGCGCCCGGTTTCCGTGCGCCGCTACAAGGATGCGGCCTGGGGCGACGTGGACGACGTGCTGAGCCGCGAGGTGCCGGTGCGCGTGGAATGGAGCCCGGAACCGGGCGAGGCGGGCATCGCCGCCGGAGCCACCCGGCTGTGGGCCTGGCCGCACGGCCTGGCCGACCTGGCCCTTGGGCACGTGCTGCTGGACCGGGTGCACCCCGCCGTGACCGGGCAGGAACCGGGGGCGTGGGGCATCCGCCACGCGGGCACGGTGGCCGAGGTGAGCGAGGGCGGCAGCCTTGGCTTTGCCGTAAGCCTGCGTGCCGCACCGCGCGTCACGGCGCCGCAACCGCCCGTGCCCATGCGGGCCGCCGTGCTGCTGGACGCCATGCGCGCCTTCATGGGCGAGGAAGGACTGTGGGACGGCACCGGCTGCTTTCACCGCGCGGGCGTGTACGATCCCGTGCAGGGCCGCCTGCTGCGCCGGGCCGAGGACATCGGTCGCCACAACTGCATCGACCGCCTGGCCGGATGGGCCGCGCGCGAAGGCGTGGACCTGGCCCCCCGGCTGCTGCTGGTTTCCGCGCGGGTGACGGCCAGTCTGTTCGCCAAGGCGCGCAGGGCGGGTTTTTCGTTCATCGTCAGCCGTTCCGCCGTGACCACCGGCTCGGTGGACATGGCCACGGAACAGGGCGTGACCCTGGTGGGCTTTGCGCGGGACCGCGAGGAGCGCTTTACCGTGTTTGCCGATGCCGGGGGCAGGGTGCAGGAATGAGACGCCGGGGCACGGAGCACGCGGAAAATACGCCTGGGGACGGGGTGGACGCCGCCCACGGCATCGCCTTGGCCCAGCCCCGTGACGATTCGCCGGACAGGGATGACACCCCGGACAGGGATGCCCCGCCGCCATCTGAGGACGCAGCGCACGGCATCGTCGGCGTGGTGCTGGCGGGCGGGTTGTCCACCCGGCTCGGGCAGGACAAGACCCGGCTGCGCCTGCATGGCGAATCCGCGCCGGGCATGCTGGCCCGTACGGCAGAGCTGCTGCACGCGGTCACCGGCGAGGTGTGGATTTCCTGCCGGGGCAACCGGCCCTGCCCGGTGTCCGAATCCGGCGTCGATGGCCCCTACTACCGCCTGAACGACGAGGTGGAGGGCATGGGGCCGTTCGGCGGGGTGATCACCGCCCTGCGCGTGGCACAGGGGCCGGTGCTGGTACTCTCGTGCGATTTGCCGTTCATGGAGCGCGCCGTGCTGGAACGGTTGCTGGCCCGGCGGGCAGCGCGGCGACCGGGAGCGCTGATGACCACCTTTCGGCAGGTGGAGACCGGCTTCATCGAATCGCTGGTGGCCATATACGAATTCGAGGCCCTGCCGCTGTTCCGGCAGGCACTGGAGGACGGAGAACGCAAGCTGAGCCGGGTGGTGCCGCCGGACCTGCGCGAGCACATTCCCTACTCGGTGAGCGAAGCCCTGCCGTTCTTCAACATCAACTACCCCGCCGACCTCGAGATGGCCCGGCGGATCATCGGCGCGCTGTAGCAGGCGCGCCGCACGGGCAGAAGCCCCCGCATCGGCTTCGCGGAAACGCCATGACCGGAAATGCCATGACCAGAAATGCCATGACCCGAAATGCCATGACTAGAAACGTCGTCCTTGCCAGAGATGGAGCCGCCCCGGAAGGGGATGCCGAAACCCGTGCGGTGCCCGGCATGGCAGCGGGCACCGTGCCCGACGGCGCCACCCTGACCGACACGCATGGCCGCAAGGTGCGTTACCTGCGCCTGTCGGTCACCGACCGCTGCAACCTGCGCTGCTCGTACTGTTGGGGTTGCACGGAAATGCGCTTCATCCCCCACGACGATGTGCTGCGCTACGAGGAAATGGTGCGCATCGTGGACGTGGCCGTGGAAGAGGGCGTGGAAAAGGTGCGCCTGACCGGGGGCGAACCCTTCGTGCGCAAGGGGCTGACCGGCTTTCTGGACATGCTGCACCAGCGTCATCCGGCGCTGGACATCCGCATCACCACCAACGGCACCCTGCTGGCCCCGCACGCTGGCGTGCTGCGCGGCCTTGGTGTGAGCACGGTGAACATCTCGCTGGATACCTTCCGGCGCGACCGATTTGCCGCCACCACCGGGCGCGACATGCTGGCCCAGGTGCTGGAAGGCATCCACGCCGCGCTGGACGCGGGGCTGGCCGTGAAGATCAACGCCGTGGCCCTGAAGGGCGTCAACGACGACGAACTGGCCGCCTTCCTCGACTTTGCGCGCCGCCATCCTGTTGACGTGCGCTTCATCGAATTCATGCCCATGGGCGGCGGCACCAGTTGGACGGAAGACCAGTTCTGGGGCGCCCCGGACATCCTGTCGGCGGCGGGGCGGCTGGCGGACCTTGTCCCCCTGGCCCCCGGCGAGCGGCGCAAGGGACCGGCCAAGCTGTGGGGCATCGCCGGGGGGCTGGGCCGCTTCGGGCTCATCACGCCCCTGTCCGACCATTTCTGCGGCGATTGCAACCGCCTGCGCGTGACCCCCGACGGGCGGCTGCGCACCTGCCTGTTCTCCGACCGCGAATACCGGCTGCGCCCGTTGTTGCGCCATCCAAAGCTGGGGCCGGACGCGGTGCGCAGGGTGCTGCGCCTAGCCAACCGCCGCAAGCCGCTGGGGTACCAGTTGCTGGCCAGGGTGCGTGCGGGCCAACTGGCCGAATTGCGGGGAACGGGGCAAGAACTGCCCAACGCCCCGTGCGAGGGCGGCACCGCCGTGGCCAATCGCCGCATGAGCGCCATCGGCGGGTAGGGTCTGTTTCCATCGCGGCCATTTTGTCCCCTGCCTGATCGGCGAAGGGGCGGAGCCTGTCTTTTCCTGGCATGATCGTGGACCGCACAATGGGCGAGGCCGGAACCCGAAAGGGTTCCGGCCTCTTTGCGTCGTCGGACCGTCTCCGGTCCCTTTTCGTCCCGGCGGGTGCGGACCGGGGCGGGGCACGGCGCGCGGGTGGCCCCGCGCGCCGCTCCGTTTGTGCAATTACTCCGTCACTACTTCCAGCACGTCGTCGCCGTCCTCGTCGGTGACGGTCTTCTGGATGGCCAGCAGTTGCATCCAGCGCTTCACCGTGCCCACGATGACCACCGCCATCAGGCACATGACGATGATGGCCAGCGTGGAGAGCAGGTACAGGCCCTTGGGCAGGTAGTTGTTCATCACGTTCAGGTAGCCAGCCCAGAAGGTGATGCCCACCATGGACAGGCCGGGAATGGCGGTCATCCACGCATACTTGGCCTTGTTCATGCGGATGATCATGGTGGTGCCGATCAGCAGGCCCACGGCGGCCAGCAATTGGTTGGACATGCCGAACAGAGGCCAGATGGTCGAGATGTCGCCAGTGTACACCAGGTACCCCCACGATGCGGTAAACAGGGCGCTGGTGATCAGGATGCCGGGCATCCAGCGCTTTTCGGCGAACTTGGGAATCACCGTGCCGATCATTTCCTGCAGGAAGAAGCGGCCCACGCGGGTGCCGGTGTCCACGGCGGTGAGGATGAACACCGCTTCGAACATGATGGCAAAGTGGTACCAGTACGACATCAGGTGTTCCATGAACGGGATGGACGAGAAGATGTGCGCCATGCCCACGGCCAGCGACACCGCGCCGCCGGGACGGCCCTGGATGTTTTCGCCCACGGCGGCGGCAAGCTGCGGCAGGTCCACGGTGGTCATGCCCAGCTTGGCAAACACGGCGGGGGCGGCGTTGATGGCAAAGTAGTCGGCAGGCGCCAGCACGCAGGCGGCAATCAGGGCCATGATGGCCACGAAGCCTTCGGTAAGCATGGCGCCGTAGCCCACGAACAGCAGGTCACGTTCGCTGCCGATCATCTTGGGGGTGGTGCCGGTGGCGATGATGGCGTGGAAGCCTGACAGCGCTCCGCAGGCGATGGTGATGAACAGGAACGGGAACACCGCACCGGGGATGATGGGGCCGCCGCCGTTCACGAACGGGGTAAGGGCTTCCATCTGCAAGGTGGGATGCACCCAGAAGATGCCGATGGCCAGCGCCGCGATGGTGCCGATCTTCAGGTAGGTGGACAGGTAGTCGCGCGGGCACAGCAGCAGCCACACCGGCAGTACCGACGCGGCAAAGCCGTACACCGGGATGGACAGCGCGATGGTGTGGCGCGACATGTTGAACCACGAGGACAGCACCGGGTGCTCCACAACGTACGGGCCAGCCAGAATGGCCAGGGCCAGCAGCACCACGCCGATGATGGAAGCGCCCTTCACGTCGCCGTCACGCCACACGTGCAGGTACACGCCCATCAGCAGCGCGATGGGAATGGTGGCGAACACGGTGAAGGTGCCCCACGCGCTGTCGTGCATGGCGTTGACCACGGCGATGGACAGGCCCGCCAGGGTCAGGATGAGGATGAACAGCACCGCGAACGAGGCCACTGAGCCGGTGAACTTGTCGATTTCCTTGCCAGCGATGTAGGCAAGGCTTTGCCCCTTGTGGCGGATGGAGGCGAACAGCACCACGGTGTCATGCACCGCGCCCGCCACCACGCAGCCGATCAGGATCCAAAGGGTGCCCGGCAGATAGCCGAACTGTGCGGCCAGCACCGGGCCAAGCAGCGGGCCTGCCGCCGCGATGGCGGCGAAATGGTGTCCGAAGAGCACGTACTTGTTGGTTTCCACGTAGTCGTGGCCATCGGCCATGCGTACCGCCGGGGTCGGTCTGCCGGGTTTTACCCCCAGAACCGTGCGGGTCAGGAAAAGCCCGTAGAAGCGATAGGCGATGGCGAAGACGCATAGTGCAGCGAAGACAAGCGTCAATGCGTTCATCGTGTTCCTCCGTTGATGCTGTCGGTTTGCCAGTCTTCATGAAAGACTGGCGGATGCCCTGTATGCAGTTTCCAGCTCTTGGGCCGATAATCGGAGGAAAGCATGCATCATGGCAACGTACCCTGTTGCGATGTGCACTTTTTCACGTGCGGAATGTCGGAAAACACTCCTGAAATGCCGCTGTGTGCGGCGAGTCGCTTTTCAGGCATGGAAATGTGCGTGGTGGTGGCGTGTACTTTGTGAGGTTCTGGAGGGAATAGGGAATAATGTCAGTGGGATATTGATAGTGTCCTCGTCTGCAAGGAGCAGGGCCGGGCATGAGTGGACATGCCCGGCCTTGTCAGATCAGCCCTTGCCAGATCAGCAGGACAGGGAACGGCGGGGGAGGGGGGCGGAAGATACCGCACTGAGGCAGGAAGGACGCCCGAAAATACTTGGCCCCGTCCTTGTTACAGTACGCCAGACGCGCCAGACGCGCGGAAAGGGGAATCAGGCCTTGCGGCGGCAGCGGGACAGGAACAGGGCCAGCGCCAGCGCGGCGGCAACACCACCCATCCACGAAGAGACGCTCAGCGGCAGGTTCAGGCCGATGCGGGCGTGGCAGATGTAGGTGGCGCACACGGCGGTCATGAAGCTGGCGGGCAGGCTGGCGGGCCAGTGGAACATGCCTCCCCGCGCCAGAAAGGCCGCGACGGTCCACAGCACCAGCGTTGCCAGCACCTGGTTGGCCCAGCCGAAGTAGCGCCAGATCACCTCGAAGTTGACCTGCGACAGGGTGGCCCCCAGCGCGAACAGCGGCACCGCGATGAGCAGGCGGCGGCCGCGTTCCCGCTGCGCGATGCCGAGCACGTCGGCGATGGTCAGGCGGGCGGAACGGAAGGCCGTGTCGCCGGAGGTGATGGGCAGCACGATGACCCCCAGGATGGCCAGGATGCCCCCCGCAGGGCCCATCAGTTCCATGGACACGTCGTTGACCACCTTGCCGGGCCCCCCGGCGGCTATGGCGGCCTGCAACGTCGCGGGGTCGGGGTACAGGGCCATGCCCAGGGTGGCCCAGATCAGCGCCAGCGCGCCTTCGGCGATCATGGCCCCGTAGAACACGGGCAGCCCGCTGCGTTCGTCGGGCAGGCAGCGGGCCATCAGGGGCGACTGGGTGGCGTGGAAGCCGGAAATGGCCCCGCAGGCGATGGTGATGAACAGCAGCGGCCACATGGGCAGGTCCGCTGGTGGTGTCGTCCAGGCCAGGGGGGCGCGGGTGGCGTACCCTTCCACGAACAGCGCGGCGGTAAGCCCCACGGCCATGACCAGCAGCGAGCCCGCGAAGATGGGATAGACCCGCCCGATGACCACGTCGATGGGCAGGATGGTGGCCAGGAAGTAGTAGGCGAAGATGACCACCACCCACGTCATCACGGGTATGGTGGTCATGTCCGACAGCAGGCGCGCCGGGCCGGTGACGAACACCACCCCCACCAGCACCACCACCACCAGCGAGAAGACCTGCATGAAGCGGCGCATGGAGGTGCCCAGATGGTCGCCCACCACGTCGGGCAGCGAAAGGCCGCCCCGCCGCACGGAAAGCATGCCCGAGAAATAATCGTGCACCCCCCCGGCGAAGATGGACCCCAGCACTATCCACACCAGCGCCCACGGCCCGTACAGCGCGCCCAGGATGGGGCCATACACCGGCCCGATGCCCGCGATGTTCAGCAACTGGATGAGAAAGACGCTCTTGGCGGGCATCTTCACGTAGTCCACCCCGTCGGCCATGGTGCAGGCGGGGGTGGGCCGGGCGTTGTCCGGGCGCATCAGGCGCACCATCAGGCGGCCGTAGAGAAGGTAGCCGCAGACAAGCGCGGCAAGGCTTATGGCAAGGTATGCCCCAGGCGGCATGGGTGCTCCTTGAGAAGGATGACGCAGACGGCGTGGTGACCGGCGACCGGGGGAAAATACCCGCAACCGTCGCGCATGGCAACGCGGCGTGGGGCGGCGCGTAGTGCGGGCGCGGCAAAAAGGGCGGCGCGTATCGGGGGGCGGCGACCGGCCACGGCCATGCCGCGCGCGGTGGCCGCAATGCCGGGGGACGTACGGCACGCGTAGACCGCGACGGCAACGTTGCGGGGACGTTTGGTCCGGCGCTACCGCACCCTCTGGCCGACGCTACTGCAACTGCTGGCGCGGAATGCGGAACGAGACGCGCGTGCCCTTGCCCGGCTCGCTGTCTATGCGCATGGCGTACGACGGGCCGTACATCTGCATCAGCCGCTGGTTGCAGTTCCGCGCGCCGATACCGTCGTGCAGGCTTTCGCCCGGGGGGCCGATGCAGGCCGTGCCCGGCTGCGTGCCCGGCCGGGGGCCGGATTGGGCGCCGCCTGTCTGGTGGCTGGCCTGCACCTCGTCCTGAATGCCTGCGTACACGTGGGGCGAAAGGTCGCTGGCGTCCGGGGCCAGGATGGCGTTGCGGGTGTCGTCGTCCATGCCCGCGCCGTCGTCCTCCACGGTCACCAGCAGGTGGTCGCCGTCGGCATGGGCCGAAAGGCGCACCAGCCCGCCTTCCTCGCGGGCCAGAATGCCGTGGCGCACGCTGTTTTCCACCAGCGGCTGGATGAGTAGCGGGGGAATCAGCCAGTCGGCGGTGCCGGGGGCCAGGTCGATGTCGGCGCGGATGCGGTCGCCGAAGCGGGCCTGCTCGATGACCAGGTACGAGCGCACCTGCTCCAGTTCCTCGGACAGGCGGATGGCCCCCCGGCTGGAATCGAGGTTGCGGCGCATGTACCGGGCAAGGTCCAGGATCAGGTCGCGGGCCTGGCCGGGCGCTGTGCGGCAGAACGAGGCCACCGTGTTCAGCGAGTTGAACAGGAAATGCGGGTTGATCTGGGCCTGCAGGCGGCGGATTTCGGCGCGCGCGATGAGCTGGTTCTTGATGCCTATCTCTTCCAGCTCGATCTGGGTGGAGAACAGGTCCGCCAGCCCCTTGGCCAGTTCGAAGCGGGTCTGGTCCAGCGGGCGGTTCTTGGTGCCGTACAGTTTCAGGCAGCCCAGGATGTGGCCGCCCTTGCGCAGCGGCACGATGATGGCGTCGGTCAGCGGGCAGCCGGGCTGGCGGCAGCCGATGGAATCACGGTCGCGCACGAACAGCGCCTCGCCCGTTTCCGCCACCCGCCGGGTGGCCAGCGTGCGCACATGGAACCCGGCCAGGTGGTGGTCGGCCCCTGCGCCCACATGGGCCAGCACCATGTCGCCCCCGGTCAGGGCCACGGCGGCCACATGGGTTTCGTCCAGGATGATTTCCGCCGTGGCTTGGGCGGACGAGCGGGTCAGGCCGGAGCGCAGGTGGGTCAGGCTCTGGTTGGCGATGGACAGGATCTGCCGGGCCTGGGTGGAGTCGCGCAGGTCGCGGAAGTGCAGTTGCAGGCGCAAGGCCTGCACGAACAGCGCAGCCCCCATGGCGTTGATGAGGATCATGGGCAGGCTGATCACCCGCACCAGTTCCACGGCCTCGGTAAAGGGTTCGGCCAGCCACAGCACAAGGCCCATGTGGTAGGTTTCGCCCACCAGCCCCAGGGTCAGGGCCGTGGCCCAGTCCAGCCGCCGTTCCGGAAAGCGCCAGGCCACCAGCCCGGCCAGTATCCCCTCGCTTAGCGTGGCAAGGCCGCACGGCAGCGCGCTGAACCCGCCCACGTCGATGAGGTAGCGGTGCCCGGCAGCTATGATGCCCGCCCCCGCGCCTACCACCGGCCCGCCGAACAGCCCGGCGGTGATCACGCCCATGGCCCGCAGGTTGGCGAAGGACTGGAACACGAAGTTGCCGGTGTAGGTGCCGAGAATGCCGAACATCCCGAACATGACCACCAGAAGCGCCGTGGCCCACAGCGGGCGCGAGCGGCCCGGCCCCACCTTGTCCAGCGGGGCAAAGGTCATGATGGCAAAGCCCCCGGCCAGCAGCAGGCCGAAACGCTGGGTAAGGGTGATGAACAGTTCCGGAACGTGGGGGGAAAGTATCGGGTCCATGCGGCCCTCTTGCTAGACGCCCAGCCGGGCGCGGAAGTCGCGCGCGCGGTTGCGGCTGACGGTGACCTCGGTGCGGTCCGCGTCGTTCATGACCAGGTGGTACTTGCCGTTGATCCACGGCGAAAATTCGGCAATGCGCTCCAGGTTCACCAGCACGGCGCGGTTCACCCGAAAGAACGGCAGCCCGGCCAGGCGTTCTTCCGCCCGGGCCAGGGTGTTCATGTTGTGGCAGGGCAGGCGCCCTTCGTCGGTAACGGCCACGATGCGCTTTTCCTCGGCCTCTATCATCACCACGTCGCGCGTGGGGATGAGGCTGATGCGCCCACCGTGTTCGACGGCAAGGCGCTCCACCGGCTTGGAATGGCCCAGCGCGCCCAGCAGGGTGGCCACGGCGTTCTGCAGCGGCTGTGCACCGTCGGTGGCCAGTCGCCCGCGCACCCGGTCCAGGCAGCGGGCCAGCCGGGCCGGGGCCACGGGTTTGAGCAGGTAGTCGAGGGCGTTTTCCTCGAAGGCGTGGATGGCGTGCTCGTCAAAGGCGGTGACGAAGACGAAGAGCGGCGCGGCCTCGCCCGGCTGCGACTGGGCTTGCGCCTCGCGCAGGACGTGGAAGCCGTCGTGCCCCGGCATCTGGATGTCCTGGAAGACCAGGTCGAACTTTTCTTCCGCCAGCTTGCGCAACGCCTCGCTGGCCGATGCCGCCTCTGCGGCCTCCACGTCCGGATAGGCCGAGAGCAGGTAGGCCAGTTCGTCCCTGGCGGGGCGTTCGTCATCGACGATGAGGGCGCGGATGGTCATGGACGTGCCTTTCCGGAAAGGAAGTGCGGAGCCTTTGGCGATTTACATTCTGCCGACTTTTATATAGCAAAACAGATATCTGTTTTCGCTATATACTGCCATGGCCGAACCGTGCGCCGGGTTTGCATGCTGCGGCAAGGGGGCTGGTCCGACACCGGAGCGGCGTTTTTCGTATATCCCGTATCGTCCGGTTAGAGAAGTCCGCCCCGGATGCCCACAGGGCGGGGCAAGACGCGCACGGACGGTTCAGGCGAGGGGGCTGCGTGGATAATACCAACGGAGTGCAGGGCGGCTTTGGCGACCACCTGTTCTCACCAGTGACGATGGTCATGCTTCTGGTCGCCTTGGTAGGGGTTGCCGGTACTGCGGCATTTTCGTTCGTTCCCTTGAGAGTTCCGATGCTCCAATTGTTGTGCATGGTTGGGGGCGCTTACATTGTATTGGCCGTGGTGTGGCATCACCGTTGGGGCGTGCCGTTCCGGCCCGTGTTGCCGTATGTGCTGCTGGGTATTTTTTTGCTTTGGGGACTCGGGAATCTTGATGCCGTTAAGGCGCTCTATTCCAATGGCGAACCCACGCCAACTCCGATCCCCACTCCCCCGTCGGCCCCCGCTCCCACGCCTTTCCGTACGACAACATCGATCCCGACTCCGACGCCCACGCCCACGCCGGCTCCGACGCCCACGTCCAAGCGCGTATCAGCGCCGAAGCCTGTCAGCCCTGCGCGGCCTGGTGGGGGCGTGGATGTCATTGTCAGTGATCGGAAAATGGACGCCGCTCTACGGCAGGATGTCGAACGGATAGTGAAGCGCGAGGTAGGAACCCAGCACTACCTGCATGATGTGTTCGTCGAAGTGGATGTCGAATCGTTATTCTCGCGGGACGAGCGTGCGCCGGGCAAGGGAGACCTGTCTTCAACGGGTGCTCACGCCAAGGTGAGCATCGTCGCATATGCCCCGAACTCGAACCGGATTCTGCACAAGGTTAACGCTATTGGCCGGTCGGTGGCGTTTCAAGGACAGGAATCACCCATGGACCAAATGAAGAAGGAGGCGCTTTCGGATGCTCTTGAATCCGCGTTCAAACAGATTCGGTAGTGGGGTGGCTGGCGGGGCGGTGGCGCTGGCCATGGTGTGCATGCTGCTGGCGGCGGCATGCACGCCAAAATCGACCAATTCCGCGCAGGGGCCAAACGGCGCGCCGCCGCCTCCGCCCCCACCCATCGTGACCTCCAGTGGAGCGTCCTTGCAGCGGGTGGCGGTGATCGTCATCCCCGACAAGGGGTTCAATTCGGTACGGGCGGAAAACATGGCGCTGGAGGATCTCACGCGCAAGGGCTACCTGCTGGCCAGCCGATCGGACATCGACATGATCTTGCGGGAGCAGAAACTGCAATACAATCAGCTCATGGAAAAGGACTTCCGGGTCAAGCTGGCGGAATTGCTGAACGTGCAGGCCATGTTCGTCATCGAGGCCACGTCCATTTACCGGGGCTACAATCAGGGCAAGGAATATTTCGACGTGCGGGCCGTGGCGGCACGCCTGATCGACGCGCAGCATGGCACCGTGTTGTGGATCAAGAATGTCGAGCGGCCTGCGCCGGGTCTCGTGGAAGGGCTGGTCATGCTTTCCGTGTCCATCGTCGCGGGTGATGTCAGCGGAGATGTGGTCGAGGCGGCGCTGAAGGAATTTCCGCGCTGTGCCGCACGATCATAATCGGCCTGAACGGTATGCCGAAAGGGCTGCATGCGGTGTGCATGCAGCCCTTTCTTGCGTCCACGCCGCACCCAGCGCCGTCGCCGGTATCGCACCGCCTGGCTATTCCGCCGTCGCCGCCACCTCCACCGTGGCGTTGTGGGCAATGCCCACCACGTCGAACACGGTGGAAAGGTTGGGCGACACCCCGGTGACGCGCACCGCGCGCCCCAGCGTGCGGGCGTGGCGCACCAGTTCCGCCAGCACGGCAATGCCCGCGCCGTTCACCGAAACGGATGGCTCGAAGTCCAGTACCACGGTGGGGGCGCCGGTCAGCAGGGCCTCTTCGAACACGTGGCGCAGCACCGGTTCCGCCGGGCTGTTCACCGTGCCGCGTATGCGCACCACGGCGGTGTCGTCTCGAACCGCAGCGCCTGCGTCCCCGCCGTCCCGTGCAGCGCCCGTATCCGCCACCCCCGGTCCGGCCACCAGGCGGATTTCCTCTTCCTTGGCGCGCTTCAGACGGATGCGCTCTGCGGCGCGCGCAAGCGCGTGTTCCAGCGCCTCGCGCCGCACCGGCTTGTTGATGAAGTCGGTGGCGTCCAGGTGCAGCGCCTCGATGGCCAGTTCCGTGTCGCCGTGGCCGGTGATGACGATGACCTCGCTGCGCGGGTCGGCCTCCTTCAGGGCGCGCAGTACGTCCATGCCGTCGATGCCGGGCATCTTGATGTCGGTCAGCACCACGTCAGGGCGTTCGCGGTCAAAGCTGATCAACCCCTCCTCGCCAGATTCCGCCGCCAGCGGCACGTGCCCCAGCGCCTCCAGCAGCAGGCCGAACATCTTCAGGGTGGGCACCTCGTCGTCAATCACCAGGATGCGCATGACTGTCGTCCTTTCGTCCGCCGTGGGGCGGGGTATCGCGGTGGGCGGGCAGGCGCACGTGGAACGCGGTGCCCTTGCCCTCCGTGCTTTCGATGCGGATGTCGCCGCCGTAGTCGCGCACGATGCCGTACACGATGGACAGCCCAAGGCCCATGCCCTGGCCCGTGACCTTGGTGGTGAAGAACGGCTGGAAGATCTGCTCGCGCAGCGCCTCGGGAATGCCCGCGCCGTTGTCGGCCACGGTGGCCACCACGGTGTCGCCCTCGGCCTCGGCCCGCGTGGAGATGGTGATGACCCCGCGCAGGCCGCCGTCGGTGCGGGCGCGGTCCAGGATGGCGTCGCGGGCGTTGGTCACCAGGTTGAAGAACACCTGCTGCAACCGGTTTTCGTGGGCGCGCACAGGGGGCAGGCCCTCGGCCAGGTCCAGCTTCACCTCCACGTTCTGGAGCAGGAACTGGCGCTCCACCAGCGGCAGCACGGCGCGGGTGGGCCGGTTGATATCCAGCGGCTCGATGACCGTATCGGCCTTGCGGCCGAACGAACGCAGGGTGTTGATGATTTCCGTGGCGCGGTCCACCTGGGTGCAGATGTCGCGCGCCACCTCGTGCAGGCGCGACTGCGGCACCGGCAGCCCCTGCTCGATGACCAGCGACAGAAAGTCGCTGCCCATGCGGATGGCGTTGAGCGGCTGGTTCAGTTCGTGTGCCACCCCGGCGGACATTTCACCCAGCGACTTCATCTTGGCCGCCTGGATGATCTGGGCGTCCTTGTCCATCATTTCGGTGATGTCGGTGGTGGACACGATGATGGCGGGCCGCCCGCGATAGCTGATGGGGCAGGCGTGCAGGTTGACGTGGAACACGCTGCCGTCCTTGCGTACCTGCATGGCCTTGGGGATGTTCAGACAGCCGCCAGCCGCGTCGCCGCCATCGAACACGGTGTCGAACACGGCGCTGCACTCGCGCACGGTGTCGCCGCCCAGCACGGTGAGCGACAGGCCCTTCATCTCCTCGCGGGTATAGCCGTACATTTCCACGGCGCGCGGGTTGGCGTCCAGAATGCCAAGGTCGGTGCAGTCCACCACGAAGATGGGGTCCGGCCCGCTGTCGAACAGCGAGCGGTACTTGCCCTCCGATTCCTGCAACCGCTTGCGGTACAGCCGGATGGACCACACCATGTTGCGGAACGAGTCGGCCAGCTGGATCACCTCGTCGCCGCCGCGCTTGCGGTAGAACACGCAGGTGGGGCAGCTGTGCAGCCGCTCCGGCGACTGGCGCGGGCCACGGCGCTGCTCGTCAAAGTGCCAGCAGGGCAGGTCGGTGTTGCTGTAGGCGGGGCAGTCGTGGATGTCCCAGCCCGCGTCGGGCACGTCGAGGTCCACGGCGGTGTTGAAGTTGCCGCGCGAAAGATCGTCGGAAATGCGCGTCAGGCGCGTTACCGGCGCGGTGATGTACCGGGCGAGGTAGTGGCTGATGAAGAAGGTGATCACCACCACCGCCGTGATGAACCCCAGAAAGGTCACCCGCAGCTTGCCCACCAGGCTGTCCATGTGGTCCTTGCTGAGGCCCACGTGCACGTCGCCGATGCGGTACAGCCCCTCCTTCACCGGCACGGCGATGTCGTAGGCCGACATGCCCAGCACGTCCACCAGCTCCACGCTTTTGGCCACCCCGTCGGGCAGGGGGTTGGCCATGCGCAGGTATTCGGGGAATGGCTTGATGAAGGTGTGGGCCAGCACGGTGCCCTGCGGGTCGGTGACGAAGATGTACGCGATGAACTGGTGCCGCTCGCGCAGTTGGGCCTCGTCGAAGATCAGCCCCACCAGTTGCGGCACGTCGTTGTCCAGGATGTACCCCGCCCCGCGTGCCGCCACGCTGTGGGCGATGGCCGCGCCGCGCAGTTCCAGTTCCGCCGTCAGGCCGGAAACCAGGATCCACCGGGCCAGCAGGGCGATGGTGCCGCTGATGGCCATGATCACCACCAGGATGGTGATGAAGAACTTCTGTTGCAGCCCCAGGCGCTGGAAGCGACGCAGGATCATGGCCGGACCTCCGCAGTGCCGGGCCGGACCTCCGCAGTGCCGGGCCGGACCGTGATGTCGCCGACCGGGGAGGAGGGCGCGGTGCCGGGGGGCGCGTCGGGCCGGGGGGCCTGTTCCGCCCCGGAGAGTGCGGGGGCTTGATCGGGAGCCTGATCGGGAGCCTGCCCGGACGCCTCGTCGGGAGTCGGTGCGGGCAGGGGGCGCACTTCGCCAAAATCGCGGATCAGATCGAACTGCCCGTCGTGCAGCCGGGTGAAGTACACCTGGTTCATGCCCTGCCTGCTTTCGGGCGAAAAGGACACGTAGGTGCTGCCGCCCAGCGGGTAGTCGCGCAACGATTCCAGGGCCTGCACGAAGCCTTCGCGGGTCAGGTTGCGACCGGCGCGGCGCAGCCCTTCCACCAGGATGCGCGCGTTGACGTAGCCTTCAAGGCCGATGGTGTTGGGCGTCTCGTCGGGAAAGTAGCGGCGCAGCAGTTGCACGTAGTCGGCGGCGGCGGCCAGCAGGTCGGGGGTTTCCTTGGCGCGCGGGGGCGGCACCACCTGCGACATGGTCACCGGGTTCACCGGCGCGTTGCCCAGCAGCCGGGCCAGTTCTTCCGCCCCGGTGAACGACAGGCAGTGGAACACCGCGCGCAGGCCCGCCTGTTCCGCCAGGCGGATGAACCGGGCCGAGGGCTCGTAGGTGCCCACCATGACCACGGCCTGGGCGTCGGCGGCCAGGATGCGGCGCAGCCCTTCCTCCACCTTGGTGGTGCCGCGCACGTATGAGCCGCGCGTCACCGGGGCCAGGCCCAGTTCGCGCAGGGCTATTTCCGTGCCGGTCAGCCCGTCGAAGCCGTAGGCGTCGTACTGGTAGAACACGGCGATGCGCGTCAGCCCAAGGTCGCGCACCAGATGGCGCACGGCGGCCTTGGTTTCCTGGTAGTACGAGGCGCGCACGTTGAACACGTAGCGGTTGAACGGTTCGCGCAGGCCGTTGGCCCCGGTGAACATGCCCACCAGCGGGATGCGCGCCTCTTCCACCAGCGGCAGCACGCGCATGGTGGTGGGCGTGCCCACGTAGCTGAACAGGGCGAACACGTCGCCGTCGATAAGAAAACGCTGGGTGTTGGCCAGGCAGCGGGGCGGGTCGTAGCCATCGTCGGCGGCGGTGACCATGATGCGCCGCCCGTGCACCCCGCCGGTGTCGTTGATGTGGTGGATGTACGACAGCGCGCCGCGCAGGGTCTGCACGCCAAGGTAGCTGGCATGCCCGGTCAGGGCCAGGGAAGAGGCGAGGTGGATGGCGTCGTCGGTGACGCCCGGCGCGGTTGCGTCTTCCTGCTGGCGCGGGCTGTCGGCGTTGCAGGCGGCCAGCAGGGGGGGCAACGCCAGCAGGAGCAACAGCGGCAACAATGGCAACAGGGGCAACAGGGGAAACAGGGGAAACAGGGACAGCAGGCGGTGCCGGGCGGCATGGCGTTGGGCGGGGCGTGCCGGGGCGGATGCCGGAGCGGGTGCCGGAGCGGATCGGCAAATCCCCCCGGCTCGGCCCAAGGGAGCCTGATGCCGGGCGGCGGCGCGCGATGCGGCGGTGCGCGTGGTCACACTTGCTCTCCCTGCTCTTGGGGCGTTGCCCGGTGAAATCCGGGGGGCGGATGCACGCCAAGGGTGCGCGCCGTGCGGACTGTAGCCCGACGACGGCGGAAAGTTCAAGGGTGCGCGAGGCCCGGAAAGAAATGCGCGCGGTATCCCCATGCGGTGCGGAACCGCCGGGAATGGCTGAAAAACGGCGCGGAGGGCCGGTTGGCGGGCGATACCCCGTTGTCAGAACTGCGGAGCGCGGCTACACTTTTTGATGGTGCCACGAGGCGCGGCCCGGCACCACGCACACCTGCCGCGTCGGCACATGGGAGTCCGGATGGCATCGTTTTTCCTGCGTAGGGTCATGTGGATGCATGGGCTGCACCCGCACGGGGTGACGGGGCGGTGCGCCGTGCCCATGGCTGGGCTGGCCCCGCTGCTTCGGCTGTTCCGGTGCGGCGTGCTGGCGGTGGCGTGCCTGCTGGCGATTGCCGTATCTCCGCCCCCCGTGGTTCGGGCGGGGCAGGGCGCCGCGCCGATGGAACAGCCCGGCGCGGGCGATGCGGCTGCGGTCTGGCCGTCCGGCGTGCGCTTTCCGGACATCGCCCTTGGCGCCCCCTCGCCGGATACCGGCTGGAGTGGCGGCCCGGACGTGGCCATGCCCGCCCCCGTGGCGGGGCCTGCCGGGGCCGCTGGTCCTGCCGGGGCCGCCGATCCAGAAGGGCTGCCCGGCCGCCTTTCCGATCTGCGCGGGCAGGTGTTCATCGTGAACATGTACAGCTGGTTCTGCGCGCCCTGCCAGGAAGAAGCCCCGACCCTGCGCGCCCTGCATGCGCGGATATCGACCGCCAGCCACGGCGAACTGGCCGGGCGGGTGCGGCTGGTGGGCATTGCCGCCGGTGATGACTGGAATCTGGTGCAGGCCTTTCGCCAGCGGCACGGGCTGGCCTTTCCCCTGTTTGCCGACCCGGAACTGGCCGTGCATGGCCAACTGGGCGGTCTGCCGGTGCCGTACACCTGGGTGCTGCGGCGCGAGGCCGACGGGTTTCGGGTGCTGTTCACCCATGCCGGGGCGCTTTCCGGCACTCCGGCGGAGTTTCTGGACCGCGTGCTGGCGGCGGCGGGGCCGCTGCACTGAGCGGCGGGGGAAGCGAAAGCCGGAGCAGGAGCCGGAGCAGCGACCGAAACAAGGATGGAGGCCGGGGCGGCGTCCGGGACGCGGTGCGTCCTTTGGGACGCTGGGACGCGGTGCGTCCGGCGGGGACACGGGGACGCATTGCGCGCCAAGGGTGATTTGGGCTACCAGAACGATATGGAATCGTTGCCCGAAGAGCCGTGCCTTGCCTCGGAAGAGGCGGCCCTTGCCCACCTTATGGAACACTGCTGGCCCGGCGGGCGCAGTTTCTGCCCCCGCTGCGGCGGGGGGCGGCTGTACGAGCTGTCGGCGGGGCGCTGGCGCTGTGCGGGCTGCAAGTACACCTTTCACCCCTTTTCCGGCCGCTGGATCAACAACGGCAACCTCACGCCGCTGACCTGGCTGCGCCTGCTGCACCTGTACGCGGGCGAGGCCACCGTGCACACCCTGGCCGCCGAACTGGGCCTTTCGTACAACGCCGCCTACAAGGCCGTGACCACGGCGCGCTTCGCCATCCTGGCCCATGCGCCCGACGCCCGCCAACTGCTGGGGCCGGAAACCGGCCTTGGCGGCTACCTGAAGGGCAAGAAGCTGACCGGAGAGCCCAAGGGCGAGGGAGGGCAGGTGCCCATTCCCGTGTTCGGCATTCTGGAGCGCAATGGATGGGTGTTCATCGACCTTGTTTCCGGCCTGTCCGCCGAGACGGTGTTCCACTTCAACCACAATTTCCACCTGCGCATCGAACGTTCGGGCAATCTGGTGCATACCGCGCCCTATCGCCATTACGACGCGCTGGTGCTGTGCGGTGACGATTCGCTGCCCTACGAGTACATCCGGCGGCGGGCCGACGGCCAGGCGGAACCGAAGAGCGAGTTCTGGAAGTTCGCCGGGGGGCGGCTGCGCGCCTTCAAGGGCGTGTCGCCCCAGCGTTTTCCCCTGTACCTCAAGGAACTGGAATTCCGCTTCAACCATCGGCGCGAGAACCTGTTCGCCACGCTGGTGCGCTACCTGTGCGACATGGTGCCCGACGTGCCGGAGCTGGATGAATCCCGCCCGTAGGGGGTGTTTCTGGATTGTCTTTTTGTCCGTTGGCTTCGTGCGCAACGCGCGTGCTGAGGGGCATTCGCTGAGGATGACCGCCCCCCTCTCCCCATAAGGCTGACACCCCCTCCCGCGGGATAATTCGTCACTGTTTTACACCTGACTCGTGTTTATTTGGCCCGTGCCCGGTTTTCCGGTTGCGGGCCTTATTCTTTGCATTCCGGTGTGTTGCGTCATTCGTGTCGCCTCGGGGGGCGGTGTGGCTTGGTGCCAAAGTGCAATTATATGTTTTTTGACATCATGTAACGGGCGCGAATGATGGCACAAAAAACCCGGCATCAGTGCAGGACCGTGCGCAGGAAACGGAGCATTGATGCGCCGCACAGTCACGCCTAACACCTTGCTGTAACAGGAAAGAAGCCTCGTTTGCGCCGCCGGGAACGGTGCGGAGGGGGCAGGGGACCGGCATGCCGCCGGGCCTCTACAGGGAAAGGGGACACCATGTTCGCATACCCTGCAACACATGAGGTGCCGGGGAAAACCCCGCTGCCGTTCTCGGGCCTGGGACACGACCTGGCGCCCGTGGCATCGCACGTCCGCCTGCTGGCATGGATTCCCGTGCGGCGGATGCGCGATGCCCGGCCACATGCGGTGTGGCGTCGCCACGCGGGGCATGCGCCCCGCCGCGCGGGCTACGCGCTGCTGGTGGAACTGGGACGGGAAACCAGGGGGCGCTGAATGCGCGGCGCCACCGGCGCATGCGCATCCAGGCACCCTGCGGCAACGGTGCAACCGGTACGCAAGGAGGCATGATGACTGTCAATCGCAGGCAATTTCTCAAGCTGAGCGCGGGCGCCACCCTGGCGAGCGCGTTCGGCGGGCTGGGGATCAGCCTTGCGCCCTCGGTGGCGCGGGCCGAACTCCAGAAACTCCAGTGGGCAAAGCAGACCACCTCGGTCTGCTGTTACTGTGCGGTGGGCTGCGGGCTCATCGTTCACACCGCCAAGAACGGCGAGGGCCGTGCCGTCAACGTGGAAGGCGACCCGGACCATCCGATCAACGAAGGTTCCCTGTGCCCCAAGGGCGCGTCCATCTTCCAGCTGGGCGAAAACGACGCCCGTCCGCCCAAGCCCCTGTACCGCGCGCCGAACAGCGGCGAGTGGAAGGAAGTGGAATGGGACTGGGCGCTCACCGAAATCGCCAGGCGCGTCAAGAAGACCCGCGACGAATCCTTCCAGCTGGCCAACGCGGCCGGTGAAACGGTGAACCGGACGGAGGCCATCGCCTCGTTCGGCTCCGCCGCCATGGATAACGAGGAATGCTGGGCCTACCAGGTCATCCTCAGAAGCCTCGGCCTGGTGTTCATCGAACACCAGGCGCGGATCTGACACAGCCCCACTGTACCGGCTCTGGCAGAGTCGTTCGGTCGAGGTGCGATGACGAATCACTGGAACGATCTTGCGAACAGTGATTGTGTGTTGATCATGGGCAGCAACGCTGCCGAAAACCATCCCATTTCCTTCAAGTGGGTGCTGCGCGCGCAGGACAGGGGCGCCACGCTGATTCACGTGGACCCGCGCTTCACGCGCACGTCCGCCAAGTGCGACATCTACGCCCCCATCCGTTCGGGCGCGGACATTCCCTTCCTTGGCGGCCTCATCAAGTACATCCTCGAAAACAAGCTGTACTTTGACGAGTACGTGCGTGAATACACCAACGCCTCGCTCATTGTCGGTGAAAAATTCTCGTTCAAGGACGGCCTGTTCAGCGGCTACGACGCGGACAAGCGCAAGTACGACAAGTCGCAGTGGGCCTTCGAACTGGACGAGAACGGCGTGCCCAGGCGCGACCCCTCGCTGAAGCACCCCCGGTGCGTGCTCAACCTGCTGAAGAAGCACTACGAGCGTTACACCGTGGACAAGGTGGCCGACATCACCGGCACGCCCAAGGACCTCATCCTGAAGGTCTACAAGGCCTACGCGGCCACGGGCAAGCCGGACAAGGCGGGCACCATCATGTACGCCATGGGCTGGACGCAGCATTCCGTGGGCGTGCAGAACATCCGTACCATGTGCATGATCCAGCTTCTGCTGGGCAACATCGGCGTGGCGGGCGGCGGCGTCAACGCGCTGCGCGGCGAATCCAACGTGCAGGGTTCCACCGACCAGGGCCTGCTGGCCCACATCTGGCCGGGGTACAACCCCACCCCCACCACCAAGCAGGCCACGCTGGACCTGTACAACACCATCACGCCGCAGTCCAAGGACCCCATGAGCGTGAACTGGTGGCAGAACCGGCCCAAGTACGTGGCCAGCTACCTGAAGGCCCTGTATCCCGACCTGGCCCCGGCGGATGCCTACGACATCATGCCCAAGCTTGATGCGTCCAAGCCCGCCACCTACTACTTCTGGCTGAACATCTTCGACAAGATGGACAAGGGCGACGTGAAGGGCTGCTTCGCGTGGGGCATGAACCCCGCCTGCGGCGGCGCCAACGCCAACAAGAACCGGCGCGCGCTGGGCAAGCTGGACTGGCTGGTCAACGTCAACATCTTCGAGAACGAAACCTCGTCGTTCTGGAAGGGACCGGGCATGAAGCCCGAGGAAATCGGCACGGAAGTGTTCTTCCTGCCGTGCGCCGTGTCCATCGAGAAGGAAGGCTCCGTTGCCAACTCCGGCCGCTGGATGCAGTGGCGCTATCGCGGTCCGAAGCCCTGGGGCGCAACCAAGCCCGACGGCGATATCATGCTGGAAATGATGCACAAGATTCGCGACATCTACGCCAAGGAAGGCGGGGTGCACGCCGACCCCATCCTGAAGCTGAACATCAAGGACTGGGAAGAACACAACGAGTTCTCCCCGGCCAAGACGGCCAAGCTGATGAACGGCTACTTCCTGAAGGACACGGAAGTGGGCGGCAAGCAGTTCAAGGCCGGGCAGCAGGTGCCCTCGTTCGCCTTCCTGACGGCGGACGGCTCCACCTGTTCCGGCAACTGGCTGCATGCCGGGTCGTTCACCGATGCGGGCAACATGATGGCCCGCCGCGACACCGCGCAGACGCCGGAGCAGGCGCGCATCGGCCTGTTCCCCAACTGGTCGTTCTGCTGGCCTGTGAACCGGCGCATCATCTACAACCGCGCCTCGGTGGACAAGACCGGCAAGCCCTGGAACCCGGACAAGGCCGTCATCGAATGGAAGGACGGCAAGTGGGTGGGCGACGTGGTGGACGGCGGCGGCGACCCCGGCACCAAGCACCCGTTCATCATGCAGACGCACGGCTTCGGCGCGCTGTACGGTCCGGGGCGCGAGGAAGGCCCCCTGCCCGAGCACTACGAGCCGCTGGAGTGCCCGGTTTCCAAGAACCCGTTCTCGAAACAGCTGCACAACCCGGTGGCCTTCAAGATCGAGGGTGAAAAGTCGGCGGTGTGCGATCCGAAGTTCCCCTTCATCGGCACCACCTACCGCGTCACCGAACACTGGCAGACCGGCCTGATGACCCGCCGTTGCGCCTGGCTGGTGGAAGCGGAACCCGAGATCTTCGCTGAAATCAGCAAGGAACTGGCCAAGCTGCGCGGCATCAAGAACGGCGACCGCGTCAAGGTCTCGAGCCTGCGCGGTTCGCTGGAAGCGGTGGCCATCGTCACCGAGCGCATCAAGCCCTACAAGGTCATGGGCGCGGAAATCCACATGGTGGGCCTGCCCTGGCACTACGGCTGGATGGTGCCCAGAAACGGCGGCGATACGGCCAACCTGCTCACGCCGTCGGCGGGCGACCCGAACACCGGCATCCCCGAGACCAAGGCGTTCATGGTCGATATCCGCAAGGTGGGAGGTAAGTAGTCATGGGAAAGATGTTCTTCATCGACCTTACCCGCTGCACCGGCTGCCGCGGCTGCCAGATAGCCTGCAAGCAGTGGAAGAACCTGCCCGCCGAGGAAACCCGTAATACCGGTTCGCACCAGAATCCGCCGGACCTCTCGTACGTCACCCTGAAGACGGTGCGCTTCGAGGAAGGCGTGTTCGACAAGAAGATGGACTGGCTGTTCTTTCCCGAACAGTGCCGCCATTGCGTCGAGCCCCCCTGCAAGGGCCAGGCGGACGTGGACCTGGAAGGCGCCGTGCTGAAGGACGAGGCGACCGGGGCCGTCATCTTCACCGAACTCACCGCCAAGGTGGACGGCGAGATGGTGCGTTCCGCCTGCCCCTACGACATCCCGCGCCGCGACGCGGCCACCGGCCTGCTGTCCAAGTGCGACATGTGCAATGACCGGGTGCAGAACGGCCTGCTGCCCGCCTGCGTGAAGACCTGCCCCACCGGGTGCATGAACTTCGGCGACGAGGCGGACATGACGGAACTGGCCAACAAGCGTCTGGCCGAAGTGAAGAAGAAGCACCCCAAGGCCGTCCTGGGCGACCCCAACGACGTGCGCGTGGTGTACCTGTTCCAGCGCGACCCCAAGAGCTACTTCGAGCACGCGGTGGCGGAACTGGAATCCGGCCCGCTCACCCGCAAGCAGCTGTTCGCCAGGCTGTTCCGGGCGCGCGCGTAACCTAGAACTGAAATGCAAGCCGGCCCGCCGCACCGCGTTTTCGACAACGCGCGGCGGGCCGGTGTTTTCTCCATCATCCCTGCCTCCTTGGGCGCGGAGCGGTTTCCCGCCTGCTTCGCGCCGGGCGGTGCCTGCGGCAATGCATGTGGCGAACGGCCAAGTGCATGGTGGCGGCAGCGCGCAAGGTGGCATCCCGCGCCGTCCGTGCGCCCGCGTTCCCCTGCCGGGAAAGGGGCGTGCGGACGGCGCTCCTTTTTTTCGCACGACTTGTGCCGGAACCGGGGCAACGCTAGGATGGAAGCCAAAAGAACCACACGCGGGCCAGCGCGCGGGAGCATGTCCGCGTACCGCAGCAGCCATACGGAGGACGCCGTGAAGGCAGTGAGCATCATCGGGTTCAAGAATTCGGGCAAGACCACCTGCACCGCGCTGCTGGCCGACGCGCTGGAGGCGCGCGGCCTGACCGTGGCCGTGGCCAAGCATACCCACCACAGCCTGGACAAGGCGGAAACCGACACCGCCCGGCTGATGAAGCCGGGGCGCACGGTCATCGGCATTGCCGAGGGCGAGTGCGCGGTGTTCTGGTCCACCCGGCGGCATCTGGCCGACCTGCTGCCGCTGGTGTGTGCCGACGTGTTGCTGGTGGAGGGGGGCAAGAGCCTTGGCTGGCTGCCGCGCGTGCTGTGCCTGCGCGAGGCGGGCGAGGCCCAGGCCCTGGACAGGGGGCTGGCGCTGGCCACTTTTGGCGGGGTGGGCGCGGAAGGGCTGCCCCGGTTCGACGCGGCCAGCGTGGAGGCGCTGGCGGAACTGGTGGCGGAGCGGGGCTTCGTGCTGCCGGGGCTGGACTGCGGGGCCTGCGGGCAGCAGGACTGTGCCGGGTTTGCCCGCATGGTGGTGGCCCATCAGGCCGTGGCGGGCGACTGCTGTTCCGTGGACGGTCCCCTGTCGGTGACGGTGAACGGGCATCAACTGGGGCTGAACCCCTTCGTGGCCCGCATCGTCTCCGGTGCGCTGAAGGGTATGCTTGCGGAACTGAAGGGCTATTCGCCAGGGGCGGAAGTGGTCATCCGCCTTGCGGAGTAGGAATTGCCGCAAAAGCATGTGTCCACTGCCGTGAAGGATAGTGGATTGTATGCTCTAATATGCCGCTTTCATTCGCTAAAAAAATCACAAAAACCTGCGGCGAAATGCTGGACTCCTGCCGGGAACTCGACTAAGCAGGAATTGTGTCTGGTTGGTTGCACAGTCTGTGTGCCAGCCGGACCCGCGCCGCAGCAACTGCCGTGTCCGGCTTCGGGCCGGGGCGGGTGGTGTCAAGGCGACCGCGACATGGGCACGGTCATGGCGGTGCCCATGCATGGAGAGACGAGAGTACCCACGCCCCCAACGGCGGGCCGCCGCCCTGCCGGGGGCGATTTGAGAGACGAGAACAACGGGGCCAATGCTCCCGGCCCCGCCGATCATGCCTGTTCGGTTCTCCCTCTTGCCCTGCGGGGCCAGGGACGCCCACACCCCTGGCCCCACCCTCTCCTCCCTGCCGTGACCTTTGGTGAACGGCGCGAATTTCCATATCGCCTGCCTCCACATGGCGAATCCGCCCTTGCACGGTCCGGTGAGTCGGCAGTCCCGGATCGATACGCGACAGGCGGTGCGCGTCCGCCGCTTCCCGGTTCCGCCCCGGCGGAACAGGCGAGACGACGCAGGACAGGCCCGGTGCCCCGTGCACCGGGCCTGTTGCCTTTTCCGCCCCCTCCGGTTTTTCCCCGGACTTCGGGCTGTGTCTCCATCCGCCTGTATCCTGTTTCATTCGGCCCGCGTGCCGCCGCATCTCGTCCCGCCCTGCCTTTCTGCCTGGTCGCAGTGCGATGCGTAGTGGTATGCATCAGGTGCCAAGGTATCCTTATGGGTACAATGGAACAGAATGGTGCGTACTTGTGTCAAGCGCGTCAGCTGCTATTTCGTCATGTACATGCCATCCGGACCGAACAGTCGCCACGCGGCGGCCCGGCAACGCCCGTTCCGGGCATGGCGTGGCGTGGCGAACAGGAGACAGCGAAATGATAGGCAGACGCAGGTTCATGCAGGGGGCGATGCTGGCTGTGGCGGGTACGGTGCTGGGCAAGGTGGTGCCCCCGGCCGTGGCGGCACCCGTGCCCAGGGTGGGGCGGCAGGCCCCCGGCTATTTTCGCATGCTGCTGGGCGATGTGGAGGTTACCGCACTGTACGATGGCGGCGTGGGCATTTCTTCCAAGCTGCTGCATGGCGCGACGGAGTCCGAGGTGAACAGGCTGCTGGACGACGCGTATATTGATCCGCAGGCAGGTATCCCCGCGTCCATCAATGCGTTTCTCGTCAACACCGGGCGCAACCTGATCCTTGTGGATACCGGGGTGGGGACCTACTTCGGCGACAAGGCCGGGCTGCTGCCGCAGAGTCTGGTCGAGGCCGGGTACCGTCCCGAACAGGTGGACACCGTGCTGCTCACCCATCTGCATTCCGACCATGCCCTGGGGTTGGTGGATGGGGCGGGCAAGCCGCTGTTCACCGGGGCCGAGGTGCGCGTGCACGAGGCGGAAGTGGCCTACTGGCTCAGCCCCGGCGCGGAAAATCGCGTCACCGAAGGGCAGCGCGTGGTGTTGCCCGCGCTGCGCGCCGCAGTCGAGCCGTACCGCGCCGCCGGGTCGCTGCGCCCCTTCAAGGCTGGCGAACCAACGGTGCCCGGAGTGGCGGCGGAACCCATCCTTGGCCATACGCCGGGACACTACGGGTTCCGCATCGGATCGGGCGGGGCCAGCCTGCTGTGCTGGGGCGACGTGGTGCACTGCATGGATGTGCAGTTTCCCCGCCCGGCGGTGACCATCGACTTCGACGCGGACCAGGCCAAGGCCTTTCCCGCACGCCAGAAGGTCCTGGCTCGCGCTGCCCGCGAGCGGCACTGGGTGGCCGGGGCTCATCTGCCGTTTCCGGGCATCGGCCGCGTGCGGGCAAGGGATGGCGGCTATTCCTGGCTGCCCGCCCCGTATGCGGCCCTGCCCGTGGGGTAGGGGGGCGACCGGACACGCCAGACACGCTCGGACACGCCAGACACGCCCAGGCAGGCCCAGGCAGGCCCAAGCAGGCCCAGGCAGGCCCAGACAGGCCCTGACGGGGTGTGCTGTGCGGAACATCCTTCGCAAGATGAACGGGGCATGGCCGGGAGTTGCCGGCCATGCCCCGTGTGCATGCAAAGACGCAAGGTGGAGGGCTAGCGCTTGCCGCCGTCCATCTGCTGGATGATCGACCGCAGCCGCTGGGCCATCTGCGCCAGGGCGCGAACGGCCTCGCTGGCCGCCTCCATGCCCCGTGCCGATTCGCTGGCCACGTCGTTGACCTCGGTGACGGCCCGGCTGATCTGGTCCGACGCGGCGGACTGCTCTTCGCTGGCGGCGGCGATGGACTGCACCTGTCCGGCGGTGTTGTCCGCGAATTCCACGATGCGCCGCAGCGCCCCGCCGGATTCGTCGGCCAGCCCGGTGGCGTCGGCCACGGCCTGGGTGGCCGTATCCATGTTGTTCACGTTGCGCTGGGCCGCCGTCTGGATGGCCGAGATGCGAGTTTCCACTTCCTTGGTGGCGTTGGTGGTCTTTTCGGCCAGCTTGCGCACCTCGTCGGCGACAACGGCAAAGCCGCGTCCGGCGTCACCGGCGCGGGCCGCCTCGATGGCGGCGTTCAGCGCCAGCAGGTTGGTCTGGTCGGCTATTTCGTTGATGACGTTGATGACCTCGCCGATGGATTCGGCATCGCGTCCCAGCGACTGCATGTCGGTGCGCAGGCGGGTGGCGATTTCGTGCACGCGCGATATGGACCGCCCGGCGTTTTCCACCACCTGCTCGCCCTTCTGGGCTTCTTCGCGGGTGGACCTGGAGGCGTCCGCGGCCAGGGTGGCGTTGCGGGCGATCTCCATGACCGTGGCGTTCATCTGGTCCATGGCGGTGGCCGTCTCGGCCATGCGGGCGCGCTGCACCTCGGCCCCGGCGGATACCTGCTGGGTCTGGGCGGCCAGTTCCTGCGAGGCGTCGGTAAGGTCGCCCACGATGGCGGCGGCCTCTGCGGCCACGCGGCGCATGGTATCCACCAGTGCATTCACTTCCTGCTCACGCGCAGTGGCCGCCTGCATGGCGGCGTGGGCCTGCTCGGCCTGGTGGCGGGCCTCGTCGCCCTTGGCAGAGCAGTCGTTCAGGGTTTCCTTCAGCCTGCCGACCATGGCCGTCAGGTCGTCACGCAGCAGTCCGAACTCGCCCGCCATGCTGCCACTGGCCGTGGCGTCCAGCCTGCCTGCCGCCACCTCGCGCGAGAAGGCCTGCAACGCGGCCAGCGAACGGGTGATGCCCGTGATCACGGCCAGCACGAACAGGGTGATGAGCACGCCCATGCCCACCTCGATGACCGTGTTCACCGTCTTGACCAGGTTCCCGATTTCGTCGGCCTTGTCTTCGTACGCCTTGCGAATGTCGGCCAGCGCCGGTTCCACGGCCCGCCCGGCCTGGATCATGGCGTCGGTTTCGGCCACCGTGCGGAACACCTCGTCCAGCGAGGCGTTGTAGCGGGAAAGGGTGGAGCGGCCCTTGTCGCACATGGCGGCGTTGCCGGGGTCCGTTGTCGCGATGCGTTGCAGCAGCGAATCTGCGGTGCCGATGTGCTTGCGGGTCTTGTCGGCCCACTGCATTTCCTTGCGCATGAGAAAGTTCTTTTCCTGGCGGCGGGCCTGCAACAGCTCTGTGTTGGCGTCCACGGCCAGGGCGCGCAGCGCAAGGGCCCGTTCGACCCTGGCGGAGCCTACCCAACTGGCGGTCACGATGGCGGCCAGGGCTACGAGAACGGAAGCGAGCAGCAGATACAGCCTGGTCTTGATCCCCATGAAGGTGCTCCTCTTTAGGAAACGGCGACGGCGGCGACACGGTCCCCTGCGGTGTGCGCACGCGTAACGTCGGTTCAGGGTCAGGGAAGCAGCAAGCTTCGTTCCATAATTCACATGCAAATATTTTGTTTTTATTTCAGGTTGTTGTGCTGCCTGCGCAAGGTCTTTCTTGCTTCGCGCAGGGGAATGGGATAGCGCTGTGAAAAGTTTTGCAACGTTTTGCACCGTACGTAGTGCAGGCCGTTGCACGGTGCGACGGGCGAGCCGTGAACGGGCAGGGCAGGGGAGGGGGAATGGCCGGAGGGACGACACAGGACATGGCCGCATCGCTGGGGCCGCTGCTGCAAGGGCTGTTTGACCAGCCGGTGGCGGCGCGCACCCTGCTGGACCGCATCCCCCTGCCGCTGGCGCTTGTTTCCGCCGAACGGCGGGTGGTTTTCCTGAACCAGGCGGCTTGCGCCCTTACGGCCATGTCGCGCGAGCGGGCACTGAACCTGCCGTGCCGCTACGTGTTCCGATGCAGCCTGTGCACCGGGGGCTGCCCGCTGGACGTGGTGGACAAGTCGCCAGCGGCCAGCGTGGCCCCGGTGGCGCGCGAGGCGGATATCGTCAACGCCGACCGGGCGCGCATTCCCGTGCGGGTGACCTGCGGTGCCCTGACCGCCCCCGATGGCGGCAGGGTGGGGTATTTCGAGACACTGGAAGACCTGCGCCTGTTCCGCCCGGCAGAGGCCCGGCCCGAGTGGCCGCAGGGCTTTGGCGACATGCTGGGGCACAGCCCCGAGATGGAGCGGGTGTTCCGGCTGCTGCCGGGCATCGCCCAGACGGATTCCTCGGTGCTGGTCACCGGAGAAACGGGCACCGGCAAGGACCTGTTGGCCGAGGCGCTGCACAATGCCTCCAACCGGGCCAAGGGGCCGTTCATCAAGGTGAACTGCGGCGCCCTGCCGGAAAGCCTGCTGGAATCGGAGCTGTTCGGCCACCAGAAGGGCGCCTTTACCGGTGCGTCGGAAAACAAGCCGGGTCGCTTCCGGTTGGCCCACAACGGCACGCTGTTCCTCACGGAAGTGGGCGACCTGCCCCTGCCGTTGCAGGTCAAGCTGCTGACCTTCCTGGACGACAAGATCATCCACCCGCTGGGTTCCACGCGTGGGGTGCACGTGGACGTGCGCATCATGGCCGCCACCCATCGCGACCTGCGCCGCATGGTGCGCGAGGGGCGCTTTCGCGAGGACCTGTTGTACCGCCTGAACGTGGTGCGCTTTCATTTGCCGCCCCTGCGCGAGCGTGGCGACGACGTTGCCCTGTTTCTGGCGCACTACCTGAAAGTGTACGCGGGCATGTTCGGCAAGCGGCTGACCGGGTTCACTCCGGCGGCCGAACAGGTACTGTTGCAGCATGCCTACCCCGGTAACGTGCGGGAATTGCGAAATATCGTGGAGTACTGCGTCAACGTGTGCCAGGACACCCACGTGGACCTGCCGCACCTGCCCCGTTACCTGCTGGAGGAAAGCGGCGAGCCCGACGCCCCCGATGGCGGCGGCGGTGCTGCGAAGATGGCGCGGGAGCACACCGGGCACTCCGGGCACACGGGACGGAGCGGGCAGCACGACCACGGGGGCTTGCCGGTGAGTGGCGGCATGTCGGGCAGGGCAGGCAACGCAGGTGCTGGCGCCGGGCCACCTGCCCGTGCCGACGAGGGCGCACCACCCGCCGGTGTGCCCCATGGTGATGCCACGTGGGCCGAGGCGGAGCGCCGCCTGATCATGGAGGCACTGGTGCGGGCGCGCGGGCGGCGCGGCGCGGCGGCCAGTGAGTTGGGCTGGGCGCGAACCACATTGTGGCGCAAGATGCGCCAGTACGGGTTGGACCAATGAACAGCAGCGAGAACGGTACGGTGCCGTCCGGGACGGCCAGGCAGGAGGGCGGCGTGCGCGGCAACGTGCTGGTGGCCCTGCACCGCGATGCGGTGGCGCCCCGGTTCGACCGGGCCACAGAGGCGTGGCTGGGCCGCATCGACAGCGAGGGCGGGCTGGCGCGGTCGCGCACCATGGTGCTGGCCAAGGCATCGGCAGAGGAACTGTGCCGGATCATCCTGACGGAGAACGTCGCCATCGTGGTGTGTTGCGGCATAGAACAGGAATTCTACGACTACCTTACCTGGAAGCGCATCACCGTGCTGGATGGCGTGGTGGGGGGGCGCGATGCGGTCATCGGGGCGTTGCTGGCCGGTACGCTGAAGGCCGACGCCGTGCTGGGCGGCGTGTAGCGGGTTGCCGCGCCCCCTGGGCCTCAACCGTCGGGGGGGGGGCGTTTGCCGTTGGTGGGCAGGCGTTGATATTTTCCATTCCCGCGCGGGCATTCAGCCTGCCTTGTTCTCTCTTTCCTTTCTTCTTTCTTTGCGTGCCTGCATTCCGGGCGTCCGCGGGTGCCGGACCGGGGTGGGCGCGCCGTGTGCCCTGTTTGGGCTGGACCGTTCCGTGCCGCTTCAAATCCCTCCTCTTTGTTCCGTTATTTGCGATGCAAAATGTTGCATTATGATGCGCGGGATGCGTGTTGTCGTATCTGGAAGCGACGACACGGCGTGGGGGAACAGTGCGCCCATACGTCAACATGCCGCAACCATGAGGTAACTATTGCTGGAACGGACATTGCTATGAATTTCACGAGGCGGGCCGTCAGCGCGTGCGGGTACTGCCTTCGGATTTCCATCCCCGCCTGCGGCTGCGCCCGGGATACGCGCCGCGATCGTCCCTGTGATCCGGACGCCGTACCCCGGACGGGATGACGGGCAAACGCGACAACAGGCCAACGCACCAACGGGATAACGAGACAGTGGGCGGTGCACCATGTGGATGACCTCGGTGCTGGTATTCGATACCGATACGTCCTTCGCCCGGCACGTGGCCGAATTGCTGGGCGGCGGTGGCAGCGCCTGCGTGGTGGCGGCCGAGCCGGACGATGCCCGCCGCCTGCTGGCCACAGGCGGCTTCAGCGTGTTCCTGTTCGGCTGCGCCGAAGGGCCGCCCTGTCCGTTGGGGCTGCTGGATTCGGCGCGGCGGCTGGCCCCGCACATGGGGGTGATCCTGATGGTCCGTCCCGCCCAGGTGCGGCTGTCCATCCAGTGCATGAAGCGCGGCATCGACGATGACATCCTGATCCCCTTCGACATGGATTCCATGTTGCGCAAGGTGGCATCGGTGGCGCAGCGTCGCCGTCTGGCTCCCTCGTCACTGGTGGCGGGACATGGTGCGCCAGACTCGCGGGATGCGTCCTGATTGTGCGATGCGCGCTGCCGTACCGCTCCGGCAAAGGCAGGCGCGCCGGGGAGTGCTGGTGCGTTGCTGCCATGGCTTGGTGCGAATGCACCGGCATGTTGCGGTGTGCTGGCCGGATGCCGATGCGTTGCCGCAGGGATGGCACTGCGGTGTATAAAGGTATAGGCTCGCGGATGGTGACGGAGAGGCATCTTCCTTTGCATTCGCTTGCGTCTGCGAAGCTGGCGGCGTAGGATGCAGCGCCCTGCATCGTCGTGCAGCACAGGAGAACGCAACGAAATATGAACCCTCGTGTACTTGCGGACCTTAGGAAATTTCTGAAAGTTGCCGATCATGCTCCTGGCCGGTTGCGGCTCAAGGTGGACCTTGCCCTCCTTCGGCATCCGGCCGCCGCGCAACTGCGCGCCCTGACGCCCGAAACGTGGCCGGGACTGCGCGGGACACGGTTTGACGTGTTCACCTCCACGCTCACGCTGGACTACGATCCGGCGGTACTGCCGGGTGAACTGTTTGAAGAATTGCTGGCGGCGCCCGACGATGAGCGGGCCGTGCAACTTGCGGCCAGGCTGTGCGGCACCACGCCAGCCTGACGGCAACGCTGAAAATCATGTCGCGCTTGCGGGGGCATGGCTAGGCTGGTCAGGCAGCATGGTGCCGCCTGGGCAGAACGGGGTAGGTTGGATTGCAATGGGCCGGATGGGGCATCGCCGTGTCCCGACGCGTCCCGAAGCGTCCGCCGACGCATCTTCCGGATGCGGCGGGAGGGTGCATTCGGCCGGACGCGTACGGACGGCCCCGGCCCGGCGGCGCTCGGGTTGGTTGGTACGGCCAACCTGTGATGTCGTGACGTCAACGTTCCGGACGGGAGAAACACATGACGCTCGCCAAAAAGCTGATTCTGGGTTTCGGCCTTGTGCTCGTGCTGCTGGTTGCAATGGGGGGCATTTCCTACAAGGCGCTTACCGACGCAACGACGGGATTCAACGATTACCGGCGCACGGCACGCGGTTCGCTCATGAGCGGGGGCATTATGGCCGACATGCTCAAGATGCGCCTGGGTGTGCTCAGCTACATGAATACCTCGTCCGAGGCCGCGTTGCGTTCCTATGAAGAAGGTCGCTCGGATCTGGCCAAAGGCTTGGACGAGGCCGACAAGAGTATGAAGAATCCCGAGCGGCGCAAACACCTTGAATCCGTCGTCGCGTCGTACAAGGAATACGGCGCTGCCATGGATGAACTGCGCAAGCAGACTGCGGCCCGCACGGTTGAGGCAGACCGCATGGGTCAGCTTGGACCGCAGATCATGGACGTTGGCAGGCGTGCGGCAGACGCGGCCGAACGCGAGGGCGACCTGGCGGGCAGGGGCAAGGTGGAAGAGGCGCTGCGCCTCGTCCTTGAGGCCCGTGTGCCCATTGCCCGGCTGCTGCATGACGCCGACCGCAAATGGTACGATCAGGGCAAGGCGGCGCTGTCCAATGCGGCCAGTGCGATTGGTCGTTTGCAGGCCGATCTGCGCGGGCCGGGGGCACGTGAGACCGCACGCGAAATGCAGGCCCTGTTCAGCCAGTACATGGCCGCCTTCGAGCCCATGGTTCAGGCCGGATTCCAGCGCGAGGAACTCTACACCAACCGTCTTGGCAAGCTCGGCCCGGCCATCGCTCAGGCCTGCGATGCCATCCAGAGCAGCTATGAGTCGGAACAGCGCGAAATCGGCCCGCGCGTGCAGGCATCCAACGATCAGGCCCAGATGCTGACCGGGGCCATTGCCCTGGCGGCGGTGCTGGCGGGCGTGGCCATTGCATGGCTGCTGATCCGGGTGGTCATGGCTCAGTTGGGCGCGGACCCCGCGGCCCTTGCCGCCATCACCCGGCGCATCGCGGCGGGCGACCTGGACGTGTCGTTCGACGCGGCCAGCGGCAAGCTGCGCGGCGTGTACGCCGACATGAAGGACATGACGGACGGCCTTGTCTCGGTGATCACCGAGGTGCGCTCCGGCGCCGAAAACGTGGCCTCCGGCAGCGAGGAACTTTCCGCCTCGGCCGAAACCCTGTCGCAGGGGGCCACCGAGCAGGCGGCGTCGATTGAAGAGATATCCTCGTCCATGGAAGAAATGGCGGCCAACATCCGCCAGAACATGGAAAACGCCCGCCAGACGGAAACCATTGCCATGCAGGCCGCCACCGATGCGGAAGGCGGCGGCAAGGCCGTGGGCGACACCGTGGGCGCCATGCGCGAAATCGCGGCCAAGATTTCCATCATCGAGGAAATCGCCCGCCAGACCAACCTGCTGGCGCTGAACGCCGCCATCGAGGCGGCCCGCGCCGGTGAACACGGCAAGGGCTTTGCCGTGGTGGCCGCCGAAGTGCGCAAGCTGGCCGAACGCAGCGGCCAGGCCGCCGCCGAGATCAGCGAACTGTCGTCGTCCAGTGTGGCCGTGGCCGAGCATGCCGGCGAAATGCTGACCAAGATGGTGCCGGGCATCCGCCGCACCGCCGAACTGGTGCAGGAAATCGCCGCCGCCAGCAACGAGCAGAACGTGGGCGCGGAACAGGTCAACAAGGCCATTGCCCAACTCGACCAGGTCATCCAGCAGAACGCCTCCGCCTCGGAAGAAATGGCCTCCACGTCCGAAGAACTCTCCAGCCAGGCCGAGCAGTTGCAGGCCACCGTCTCGCGCTTCCGCGTGGCGGCGCTGGACGACGGAATGGCGCGCACGCCGCGCCGGGCGCAGCCCAAGGTGGCGCCCCGTGCCGTTGCGGGCCAGACGCCACGCAAGGCGGTGCCCGGCAAGGGCGGCAACATCGCGCTGGACATGGATTCCGATGCGGATGACAGTGAGTTCGAGCGCTTCTAGCGCCGGTCAGCTTCGGGAGGCAGCATGTACGAGACCAGCCAGTATCTGACCTTCACCCTGGGCGAAGAAGTGTTCGCGCTGGACATCAGCACCGTGCGCGAGGTGCTTGAACTGACCGCCATCACGCGCATACCCCGCACGCCGGAGTTCATGCGCGGGGTCATCAACCTGCGCGGACGCGCCGTGCCCGTGCTGGAGTTGCGCCGCAAGTTCGGCATGGAACCGGTAACCGACACCGTGAACACCTGCATCATCATCGTGGAGGCCGAACTCGAGGGCGAGGCCGCCGTGATAGGCACGCTGGTGGATTCGGTGCGCGAGGTCATCGAGATTCCGTCCGACGCCATAGAGCCCGCCCCGCGCATGGGCACCGCCGTGCGGCAGGACTTCATCAAGGGCATGGGCCATCGCAATGACGGCTTCGTGATCATTCTGGACGGCAACCGCATCTTCTCGGTGGAGGAACTTGCCGCCACCGGGGCCGCCATCGGCAACGTGCCGCTGGCGGGCGACGGCGGCATGCCCGCCGCCGCGTCGGTGGGCGGCGAGGGCGCGCCCGCGTAACACGCGGACACGCCGCACACACAGCTTGCACAACGGGCCGGGCGCATGCGTCCGGCCCGTTTTCGCGCCGTGCCGCCGGACCTTGCATCGCCCCGGTGTTCCGGGTAGCCTTGCTGGCATTGGCCGTTGCCCGCCGCGATTCCTTGCGTTGTGGCCCGGCCCGCAACGGGCGGCATGCCGCCGCAGGAGTCCACACCCGGTGAGCGCCCCAGACGCAACAGACGCCACGCAATCCGCCAGCCCCGGTGCCGCGACCCGCTCCGGGAACTCCCGTGTCCGCAAGGCCGAATGCGCGCCCGGTAGGGCCGCTGCATCGGACAGGGACAACCTTGACCTTGCCGAGACCCCGGTGTGCCAGCAGCACTGCGAGCACGCCGACGTCATCGCGCGGGTGCGCGCCCGCATGGCCCCGGACGAGGACATGGCCGAACTTGCCGCCACCTTCCGGCTGCTCGGCGACCGCACCAGGGTGCGCATTCTCGAGGCGCTGACCGGTGACGAGTTGTGCGTGTGCGACCTGGCCGCCGTGGTGGGGCACAGCCAGTCCGCCGTTTCGCACCAGTTGCGCCTGTTGCGCGCGGCCAAGCTGGTGCGGGTGCGCCGCGACGGCAAGAACGCCTTCTACTCCCTTGACGACGACCACGTGCGGCACCTGTTCCGTCAGGCGCTGGACCACGTGCAGGAAAGCCGCTGACCGGCGGCGCAAGGAGCGTTTTCATGTCCCAACTGTTCCGGGCATCCCGCTCGTCTGGCGTATCTGGCGCGTCAGGCGTATCTGGGGCCTCTGGACCCCGGCCCATGGCCGCCCGTGCGCGCGGGCTTGCCCTGCGCGTGGCCGCCTGCCTTGCGCTGTGCTGCGGCCTTGCCGCGCTGCCGGTACCCACGCAGTACCGGGCGGCGACCACCCAGGCGGCACAATCGGTTCAAACGGGGGTGTCTGCCCTGTCCCTTCTGCCCGGCGATGCCCGCGCGGAAATGGCCGTGGGGCAGACCATCTACGTGCCGGTGTATTCCTCGGTCGTCTACGGCAACCGGGGCCGCACCCTGAACATCACCACCATGCTCTCGGTGCGCAACACCGACCAGCGCGTGCCCATCACCCTCATGGAGGTGCGCTACGTGGACGAGCACGGCAAGACGGTGCGCAGCTATCTGGACGGGCCGCGCCAGTTGCCGCCGCTGGGTTCCGCCCAGTTCGTGGTGGAGGAATCGGATACCCTGGGCGGCTCCGGCCCCGCGTTCATCGTGGTGTGGCGCGCTGCGGCGCACGTGTCGCAGCCCCTGGCCCAGGGGGTGATGATCGGCACCGTGTCGTCGCAGGGCATTTCGTTCATTACGGAGGGGAGGGTCATCGGCGGCGTGAAGTAGCGGGCATCGCAAGGGGCTTTTTGCTTCTGGTTTACCGACCCGAAGGGCGCGGAGCGTGCCCGTTGGGCGAGTCTGCGAGCCTTGCCCCAGCCGTAGGCGAGTCCACGAGCCGTACGGATGGGGACAGCAACGATACGGGCATCGAGCGCAGAGACCGACCCGAAGGGCGCGGAGCGTGCCCGTTGGGCGAGTCTGCGAGCCTTACGGGCATCGAGCGCAGAGCGGGAAAAACGGTTTTTCATTCCGGTCACGTACCAAAGAGTACGCGCTGCTGTCGCCATCCGTAACATTCGCGCTGTGCGCTCATGTAACGGCTGCCGCGCTCCCTCCATGAAAAATCGTTTTTCCTTGCCAGAGAACAAAAATCCCTCTTGCGACGCGGCGGTACTCTTTCGCGCTTTTGTACCTGGAACCGAAACTATGTATTGGGGTAACGCGCGGTCCTTCGGGCCGCGCGTTTTTATTGTCTGCCCATAGCGCTTGCCCGGCGGAATTGCCCGACGGGTGGACTTGCCCGCCGGGCCACATCCGGCGCGGATTTTCGTTGACAGGGGGAGGGTGTTCGGGTGAATTGGTTCAACCAGTGAATGGTTGTACCAATTCCGTACCCGTTCGCACATCCCACTGCCCGGGAGGGCCGTTGCGTGAAAGCGCAGATGACCCCCGCCTTCAAGCCCGCACGCCGCATCCGCCTGCACGAGGAAATCGTGGGGCAGATCCGCGACCTTATTGAGAAGGGCGAACTGAAATCCGGCGACAAGCTGCCCCCCGAACGCCGCCTGGCCGAGCTGTTCGGGGTCTCGCGTCATAGCGTGCGCGAGGCCATCCGTTCGCTGGAGCAGCAGCGCATCGTCACCAGCCGCCTTGGCGACGGCACCTACGTGCTGGACGACACGGAAGAAACGCTCATCGAGCCGCTGGCCGCCATCATCGCGCAGCGCCGCGCCAAACTGCGCGAGGTGCTGGAATTCCGCCGTCTGCTGGAACCGCAAATCGCTGCGCTGGCCGCAGCCCACGTCAGCGACGGCGACCTTGAGTCCCTGCGCCGTGCCCTGGATGCCCAGATCGCCGAGATCGACGGCGGCAACACCGGGTCCGATGCCGACGTGGAATTCCACATGATCATCGCCCGCGCCACCCGCAACACGGTGGTGCAGGAAGTGCTGACCCGCCTGCACGACATTCTTACCGACAGCCGCGATTTCACCTTGCAGACCGAAGACCGCCGCCAGTGGGCCGTTGCGACCCACGCCAACATCCTCGCCGCCATGGAGGCGCGCGACCCCCAGGCGGCCTTTCGCGCCATGCATGAACATATTCTGCACGTCGAGGAAATAGCCCTCGAATGGTCCGGGGAATGACCCCCATGGGCAACCACGCATGACCACTCAGGCGGCAAGACCACTCACCGCGCGTTCCGGTGCTACCGGCGCCACCGGCGCTACCGCCGTATCCGGGGTTTCCGGCGCGCATCACGCCAACGACGCCCAGGGCGATCCACGCCCGGTGCGGGCACGGCCCGCGCCGCCCATGTTCGCCTGGCAACGGAGGGACATGATGAAGGAAGTTCGCGACAAGGCACGTCAGTTGATGAAGGGCTACTGTCGAGTCTGCCCGGTGTGCAACGGCAAGGCCTGCTCGGGCGAGGTGCCCGGCATGGGCGGCCTGGGCACCGGCGCAACGTTCGCCGCCAACCTTGACGCGCTGTCTGCCGTGCGCCTGAACATGCGCCTGGTGCACGACGTGAAGGAACCCGACACCTCCGCCACCGTGTGCGGCATCGCCCTGGACATGCCCGTGCTGGCGGCACCCATCGGCGGCGTGTCCTTCAACATGGGCGGCGGCGTGAGCGAGGAAGACTACGCGGCTGCCGTGGTGAGCGGCTGCGCAGAGCGCGGCATCATCGGCTGCACCGGCGACGGCGTGCCCCCGTTCATCATCGACGCGGGTTTCGCGGCCATCACCGGCGCGGGCGGGCGGGGCATCCCGTTCATCAAGCCGTGGGACGGCGCGGAACTGGACGAAAAGCTGGACCGCGCGCTGGAACTGGGCTGCCCGGCCATAGGCATGGACATCGACGCGGCGGGCCTGGTCACGCTGCGCAAGATGGGCCGCCCCGTGGGCCCCAAGACCCCGGCGGAACTTTCGCGCATCGTGGCCAAGGTCAAGGCCAAGGGCATGGCGTTCATCCTGAAGGGCATCATGACCACCATCGACGCCAGCCTGGCGGTAGAGGTGGGCGCTGACGGCATCGTGGTGTCCAACCACGGCGGGCGCGTGCTCGACCATGCCCCCGGCACCGCCGAGGTGCTGCCCGAAATCGCCGACGCGGTGAAGGGGCGCATCGCCATCCTGGCCGACGGCGGCGTGCGCGACGGCGTGGACGTGTTCAAGATGCTGGCCCTTGGCGCCGACGCCGTGATGCTGGGCCGCCCCTTCTCCATCGCCGCCGTGGGCGGCCTGAAGGACGGGGTGGCCATGCTGGTCGATACCATCAAGGGGCAGCTGGTGCAGGCCATGGTGCTGACCGGCAGCGCCAATGTGGCGTCCATTGGCCGCCACGCCCTGCGCATGTAATTGCAACTGGTCGTTTCGCCTGCTGGCCTCGCCAGCAGGCGAAAGTCCTCATTGGCGATGCGAGAGACCTCGGGGCTGGCGGCTACCCGCGCAGGCTGACGCCGGACCATAATCGAGGTCTTCGGCAACGAGGTCTTCGGCCCCCCGGTGCCAGGCGGCACGCCGCGCGCCACGTTCGGAACCACGCGGGCCGCGCATTGCCCGCAACGCGGAGAGCCATTCATGATTCTGACCCTTGCGCTCTATCTCGCCGTTGGCGCCATCGCGGGCATCCTGGCCGGGCTGCTCGGCGTGGGCGGCGGGCTGGTCATCGTGCCCATGCTCAACTTCGCCTTCGCGTTGCAGGCCATTCCGGGCGACTACATGCAGCACCTGGCGCTGGGCACGTCCATGGCCAGCATCATGTTCACCTCCATCTCCAGCTTCCGGGCGCACCACAAGCGCGGGGCCGTGTTGTGGAACGTGGTGTGGCGCATCACCCCCGGCATCATCACCGGCACGCTCATCGGCACGTGGGTGGTGGCCCAGCTTTCCACCAGCTTTCTCAAGGGCTTCTTCGTCTGCTTCCTGTACTGGGTGGCGGCGCAGATGCTGTTGAACCTCAAGCCCAAGCCCTCGCGCGAGTTGCCCGGCACCATGGGCATGTTCGGCATGGGCAACGTCATCGGCGGGGTGTCCAGCCTCGTGGGCATCGGCGGCGGCACGCTGTCGGTGCCGTTCATGGCGTGGTGCAACGTGGCCATGCACACGGCCATCGGCACCTCCGCCGCCATCGGCTTTCCCATCGCGGTGTCCGGCACCGTGGGGTACATAGTTAACGGGCTGGCTACCCAGGGCCTGCCCGCGAACACCTTCGGATTCGTTTACCTCCCCGCCCTGGTCGGCATTGTCTGCGCCAGCGTGCTCACGGCTCCCCTAGGTGCCCGGCTGGCGCACAGCCTGCCGGTGACCAAGCTCAAGCGCATCTTCGCCGTGCTGCTCATCGTCATGGCCACGAAAATGCTGATAGGCCTCTTGTAGACGGTTCTCTCCCCTACCGAAGGTATTCTCACGCACGGCCCCCGGCGCCCCTACGCCGGGGGCTGCTGCGTTTGCGGACCTTGTCGCCGTTGCCCGTACACCCTTGCCGCCCCGCCGCGCGATTCCGAACGGCGCAACTGGCGGAGCCGGGGGGTTGCATTCGCCGGGCGAGGCATATAGAGGGGCTGAATGCCCACGCGCCTTTACAAATCTTTACATTCGTTCCGTGACGGGGCGTGCCGCGTGTCCGACGTGGTTCTCTGCCGGGCAGGGGGGCGTGGCAGGATGGCGCCGGTGTCTGGCCCGCATGCGCCCCCGCCGCATGTTCGGGCTGCATCCCTGCTGGCCGCGTGCGCACTGGCCGTGTGCCTGCTGCTGCCCGGCCCCGCAGTCCGCGCGGCGGGCAGTGCGCTGGGGCAGGATGCCGACGCCGTGGACCGGATCATCCGTATCGGTGCGCAGCTTGCCGATGCCTACGGCGCTGGCCCGGTGTGCAATCGCATAGACCAGGACATGGACAGCGTGCGGGGTGCGCGCCTGGGGTCCGAGGCGGCCATGAAACGCCTGCTGCTGGTGGAGAACGACCCCAAGCAGGAAATGCTGCGCAGTGCGTTCCGCCGGGCCAACGAATCCGCCTCGCGGCTGGAGCGTACCCTGGACGGCACCGGGGCCATATGTCGCCAGGGGGGCGATGCCCGCATCGACTCCACGGGTTTTCGCCTGCGCCTGGAAAACGAGGCGCTGTTCATGGTCGAGAATGGCCGAACCCTGTGCCGCACCCTGCGTACCGAGGTTCCGGGCCTGGTCTGGCCCGATTGCGATCGCCCCTGACGGACATGATGCGCTGACGGACATGACGCGCTGCCGACCCAGAGGCGCTGCCGCCCCCAGGCGGCCCCGGCGCACTGATGTTCCCAGACGCCCCCATATGCCCCCATATGCCCCCATATGCCCCCGGACGCCCCCGGACGCCCCCGGACGCCCAGACTGCGGACTCCGGGTCTCGCGGAAGCCTGGCGCACCGGCTCCCTGCAACCCTGACGCCCCCCGCCGCTGCCCGTCGGCCCGGCAATTGCCAGCCTGGCCGCTTTCCGCTTCCCCCGGTTTTCGTCCGTTCGCCGTTGCCATGCTGTCTGTCCGCGTGGTGCCGGGGGTATATCTTTCATCCGTACCGGTAGGCTGATGACCTGCCCGCTGCGGGGCGGCGGCTGTCGCATTGTCGCGCGGTGTGGGGCAGAGCCGTGAATCCGTTACCTTTTCGCGTGGCGGCAGGCGCGCCTGTTGTCGTTGCGCGGCTGCCCCGGTCGTCTTTTACCCCGGCGCCGCCCTTGCCCGTGCGCCGCATCCGGGGTAGAGGCACGGCCAACGCGCCCCGGCTTCACGGCAACGGCGGTACGCGGTAATCTGGACAGAGTTGGGCGCGCCTGCCGCATGGCGGGGCGTGCCCCTGTTTTTTCATGTCGGCCACGTGTGTTCGGGCACCGGGCCGGGCAGGGAGGTTTGCATGTCTACCCGCAAGGAACTGGCCTATTCCGTCCGCTGGAACCTGCTGCTGCTCACCGTGGGGTCGGCGCTGTTCGCCCTGGGGGCGCAAGGCATCGTGGCCCGGCACGGGTTTCTTACCGGCGGCATCTACGGCATCGCGCTGATGGCGTGGTACCACACCCATTTCTTGTCGCCAGCGGCGTGGTACCTGCTGTGCAACATCCCGCTGTTCGCGTTGGGGTGGCTGCACGTGGGGCGGCGGTTCCTGCTCTACAGCCTGTACGGCATGCTTGCCACCTCGCTGTTCGCGGGAGTGTTCCAGAACGTGGACCTTGGCGTGCACGACCAGTTGTACGCCGCCGTGGCCTCCGGGGTCATCTGCGGGGCGGGCGGCGGCATCATGCTGCGTTCGCTGGGTTCCGGCGGCGGGCTGGACGTGGCGGCCATCATCCTGCACAAGCGCTTCGGGCTCGGCATCGGGCGGTTCGGCTTCGGCTTCAACGCGGTGCTGTTCACCGCCAGCCTTGTCTCCATGCCCGTGGACACGGTGATCGCCTCGCTGATTCAGGTGTTCATCGCGGCGGTGACGATGGAATACGTGCTGGCCCTGTTCAACCAGCGCAAGGTGGTGTTCGTCATTTCCGAGCACAGTCGGCGCATCGGGCACGACCTGGTTTCCGAACTGGGGCAGGGGGCCACCTTTCTGCAGGGGCGGGGCGGGTATTCCGGCGACGACCGGGAAATCGTCATGACCGTGACCAACAACGTGCAGCTGAAGCGCATGGAGGAACTGGTGTTCACCGTGGATCCCGAGGCGCTGTTCATCGTGGAAAACACGTTCACCGTGCTCGGTGGCCAGTTTGCCCGGAGAAAGGTGTACTGACGCAGACAGTTGTGGCATACTTGTCGACACGCATGCATCGTTTCGACATCGCCTTGGGGGAGGCCGCATGACCAACCTTGTCCCGCGAACCCCGTCGGGGTGCCGTAGCCCGGCACGTCCCGAGCATCCCGTGCCCGTGCATCCCGTGCCAGCGCATCCGCCAGCGCGCCGAGGCGCGGCGATGTCCGTGTGTCTGGCCGTGGCGGCCCTGTGCGCGCTGCTGGTCGCCGCCGTCCCGCCCGCGCAGGTGCAAGCTGCCACGGCAGCCCCAGTTTCCGCAGTCGCCCCAGTTGCCACAATCGCCCCAGTTTCCGCAGTTTCCGCAGTTGGCGCACCTGCCGCCGAATCACCAGCTTCCGAAGCCGTCGCGGCAGAGCCACCCGCCGGGGCAACCCCGGACGCGCGCCCCGAGGGCGGCGTGCCGGTGCTGCGCATTTCCGTGGACAACGGCCCCACGCACTTTCAGGTCAAGGCCCTGCGCCGCTTTGCGGATGACGTCCGGCAACGGCTGGCCGGGCGGCTGCGGGTGGAGGTGCACGACAGCGCCAGCCTGTACCGCGACCGCGACGTGTTGCAGGCACTGAACCTTGGCCGGGTGGAAATGGCCTTGCCCGGCACATGGGTGCTGCATTCCGTGGTGCCCGACTGCGGCGTGTTCATGCTGCCCGCCTTCTACGGTGCCCCGGCCCGCGCCAGTCTGGCCGTGGCCGACGGCCCGCCGGGGCGCATCATCGACACCCGCATCGAACGCAACCTGCGCGTCACCGTGCTGGGCCGCTGGCTGGAACTGGGCCACGCCAACCTGTATCTGGTGGACCACTCCGTGCGGCGGCACGAGGACCTCGCGGGCCTGCGCATTCGCGTGGCGGGCGGCCCGGCCAACGAACTGCGTCTGGCGGCCATGGGCGCAAGGCCCCTGGTGGTGCCCTGGCCCGACCTGCCGCACTGGCTGCAGGGCGACAACCTGGACGGGTTGATGACCACCCACGAGACGGCGGTGTCCGGCCAGTTGTGGCGTTACGGCGTAACCCACGTGTTCGAGGACCGCGCCTACTTCGCCATGTACGTGCCGTTGGTCAGCCGGTCGTTCTGGGAACGCCTGCCCGAGGACATGCGCACCGTGCTGCGCGATGCCTGGGAAGCCCACGTGGACGGGGCGCGCGCCCAGGCCGAGGAGGCCCAGGCCGAGGCCCGCGAGGTGCTGCGCGGTCAGGGACTGGTATTCGCCGTGCCCGACGATGCCGTACTGCGCCGCTGGCGGGAACGGCTGCGCCTTGGCGAGCGCGATGTGGTGGATTTCGTGGGGGTGGACCCCACGCTGTATGAAATCGCCAAGACGACGGCGTGGCAGGCGGAGCAGAACCCGCCGCAGTAGAGGGCGGTTCCGGCCCCGGCGCGGAGTCGGGCCCACATCCGCACATGGTGCCGGTCCGGGGTGGTCGCCAAACCGCGAACCAGAGCAAACGTCAGCCCGACAGTTCCGGAGCGCAGCGCTGCCCGCCGGTCCGTTTTCCGCACGACACCGGGACACCATCCGGTCATCCACAGGGAGAATCCATGCCTCCGTTCCGTTCGCCTTCTGTCCGCCCGGCTACCCCGAACCGCCCGTTCCGCCCATTCCTCCCGCTTCGTTGCGCCAGCCTGCTCCGCATGGCAGCGCTAGTGCTGCTGGGGGTGGTGTGCCTGGGGCGGCACGCCCTGGCCGGAGACGCGGCCCTGCCCGCCCCCGCATCGCAACCGTGGCACGAGGTGGAGGCCGCCGCGCGCGGCACCACGGTGCGCTTTCACATGTACGGCGGCATGGCCACGGCCAACCGATACGTGGACGGGTTCGTGGCGCCGGAACTGGCGCGCCGCCACGGCATTACCCTGGTGCGGGCGCCCATGGACGCCCCGGTGTTCGTCAACCGGCTGCTGGCGGAAAAATCGGCGGGCCGCGCCACCGGCAGCATGGACCTGCTGTGGATCAACGGCGAGAACTTTCGCAACGCCCGGCTGGGCGGCGTGTTGTGGGGGCCGTATGCCCCGGCCCTGCCCAACATGGCCCTGACCGACCCGGTGCAGAGTGCCACCGACTTCGGCTATCCCGTGGACGGCTATGAATCGCCCTACGGCCGCGCGCAACTGGTGCTGGAATACGATAGCGCACGCACCCCCGAGCCGCCGCGTACCGTGGCTCAACTGGGCGAGTGGGTGAAAGCCCACCCTGGCCGGTTCACCTATCCCCAACCGCCTGATTTCACCGGGTCGGCCTTCATCCGTCAGGCGTTCTACGCCCTTACCGGGGGGCACGCGCAGTACATGCGCCCGCTGGACAAGGATCTGCTGGGCCGCAATGCCCCGGCCCTGTGGGCCTGGCTGCGCGATCTGGCCCCGCACCTGTGGCAGGCCGGGCGCGCCTATCCGCGCGATGCCGCCGCGCTGGACGGGCTGTTCGCGCGGGGCGAGGTGGATTTTTCCGTCTCGTACCACCCGGCGCACGCCCAGGCGCTGATCGACGATGGCACCTACCCGGCCACGGTGCGCACCGTGGCATTGGACGACGGGGCCATCTTCAACACCCATTTCGTGGCCATACCGTTCAACGCGCCCAACAAGGCGGGGGCCATGGTTGTCGCCAACTTCCTGCTGTCGCCGGATGCGCAACTGGCCAAGATGGACCCGGCCTGGTGGGGCGATTTTCCGGCCATCGAGGTGGGGCGGCTGCCCGAAGAGTGGCGCGCGCGCTTTGCCGCCTTGAAGATGGGCGAGGCAACCCTGCCGCCCGACGTGCTGGCCCGGCGGGCCGTGCCCGAGATCCCCGCCGACTGGCTGGAGGCGCTGGAGCGTGGCTGGGATGCCGAGGTGCTGCGCAAGTAGCCCGCCGCTCCGGTCCCGAATGGGGGCGAGTTGTGCTTGATGACGCAATGCGGGGGCCGCTTCCGAAGGGGGGCGGCCCTTGTGCGTGGGCGGGGGAAAATGCGGGACGGGGGAGGTCGGAGGGGGGCAGCGGAGCCGGGCACGAAAACGAGGGGTGGCAGGGCAAACAGTGCGGACAGGTGAGCCGTGCGGACAGGTGAGCCGTGCGGACAGGTGAGCCGTGCGGACAGGTGAGCCGTGC